>CANJLF010000011.1 GCA_947475295.1 Fidelibacterota bacterium | reverse complement strand
GGCGCGATACGGCGCATCTGCGCCTCTGAAAGCATAAACAGATCGTCCATGGCGACACCTCCGTGTGCGTCGCCATTGAATCAATCGATCACTCAGCTCGCAAGAGATTTAATGGGTCCTGACCCTAGAACTTTCGGTCCCCCCGCGGTCGTTCCGGTCATCGTCATACCTCGGCTATCGACGCCACATCGGGCGTTCTGATGGGCAGGCGGATGCGAATGGTGGTACCGCGCCCGGGGCCTTCGCTCAAGGCTTCAATGGTGCCGCCGTGGGCTTCGACGATGCCTTTGCAGATCGCAAGACCTAAACCCGTCCCCGGCACCGTGCGGTCGCGCTGTTTGGCGCGGAAGAATTTGTCGAAGACCGCGCCCAAGTCTTCGGGCGCGATGCCGCGGCCTTGGTCGGAGATGTCGATGGCGACGTCGCCGCCGACTTTACGCGCGACAACCTGGATCGCGCTCTCCGCCGGCGCATATTTGGCGGCGTTGTCGAGCACGTTCACCAGCACGCTTTCCATCAGCACGAAGTCCACCTGCACCAGCGGCAGCACGTCGGCTACGTCGGCATAGACTTCGTGGCTGCGAAGGCGGCGGTGGGCGGCGTCGAGAGATGTGGAGATCAGGTCTTCCACGTCGGCCCATTGCATGCGCGGCACCAGGGCGCCGGACTCCAGCCGGGTCATCTGCATGACGTTTTTCACAAAGCGGCTGAGGCGCTCGGCTTCTTCAAGGATGGTGGCGAGCAGTTCCTGGGTCACATCGGCGGAATAGGTCGCGCCGTAAGACAAAAGGCTCGATGCCGATCCGATGATCGACGCGAGCGGCGTGCCGAAGTCGTGGGAAATGGCCGAGAGCAGCGCCGAGCGCAGGCCTTCGGTCTGGGAGACGATGCGCGCGGTCTCCAATTCCTGCTTGCGCAAGGTGTGTTCCACCGCCAGTGCGGCCAGACGGCAGATGGAGCCAATGACGCGGCGAAAGCCGGCGGACTTGACGATGGGCGGCGGGACGTTCTTTAGCGCCAACACGGCAACGGTGGTATCGGCCGTGGCCAGCGGCTGAAAGGTCACGTTCATGTCGGGGAACACGCCGAAGCCGCGCCCGGCGGGCTGGCCGTGGCTAAAGGCCCAGCGTGCGGCCTCGATCTCGTCCTGGGTCAAGGTCGCGTGGGGCGGATAGGCGGTTTGCAGAGCCGAGGTCCTGGCGCGCACTGATGCGTCGTTACCGCCGCCGGTGAAGGGCGCCAGCAGCACCGTGTCGCAATCGAAGATGTCGTTACACTGCTGCACGATGGCGCGGAAGATGGCGGCGGTGTCGCTGGCGATGGCGATGTCGCGCGTCAGTTGAAACAGCGCACGCGCCTCGCGGGCTTGGCGCTGGGCGCGGTTGGCCTGACGCCGCAGGCCGCTGGACAGGTTGCTGGTAATGGCGGCCACCAGCAAAAACAGTATTAGCAGCAGCACATCTTCCGGCGCGAATTTTGGCTCGTAGGGAATGGCGCCGAAGAAGTAGCTGTACAACCCGACGCTGAGCAGTGTCGTGAACGACGCCGCCGCCATGCCGTAGGCGTTGGCGCTGTACACGACGGCCATGAGGAACAACGGGGCCAGGCTCTGTGCCGGAACGATGCCGCCCAGCCACTTCACCAGAATGGCCACAAGCGACACCGCGAAGGCGCTGAGCACATAGGCGTGATACCACGGGCGCTGTTCGTCGAGGCGCCAGGCGAGGCCCAGCACGGGCGCGGGCAGGCGGTCCTGGCCGGGGTCGGGAATGACCTCGATGCCTTGCGCGCGGGCGGCCTTTTCGAGCCGGGCGATGACGGCGCCCGATAATCCCGCACGCAGCGCCCATCCTTTGCGTGGACCCAACACAACGGCTGTGGGCGCGCGGAAATTCCAGGCGGCGATGATGTTGCCGATGTCCTCGATGCTGCGCCAAGACACCAAGGTGATCCCCCAGCGTTCAGCAAAGTCCGCGAGATCGGCGGAGGTTGTGTAGCCCATCAACTGCGCGCCGCCTTGTGGGACGGAACGCACCGCCAAGGTCAAAGCCAGATCACGCTCCTGCGCCATCCACAAAGCCTCGCGCGCAAATTGGTCCAAATCCGCAGTCGGGCTCGCCACCGCGAGAAGGTGCGGGGCGCGGGAGGTTGTGGGATCGAGGGAAGACGCCATGGTACAGGTCGCCAAGAATGTGGACAGCCCATTATGGCCGGTTCGCTGGTTTCAGTAACGCCCCATATAGCGAACGGTTGCAGGCTCAGGCGTGCCGGGCGTCCTCTATCAGGCCGGCGACAAGGCTCAGCGCAAAAAGCAGCGCGGCGGCGGCAACGATGGACGGGCCGGACGGCGTGTCCCAGGTGAAAGAGGCCGCAAGGCCGCCGACCACTGCAAGGCCGCCGATGACCACCGTGGCTCCAGCCATGCCTTCGGGACTGGTGGCAAAGCGGCGCGCGGCGGCGGGCGGGATGATCAGCAGTGCGGTCACCAGCAGAATGCCCACAACCTTCATGGCAATCGCCACCGCCAAGGCCATCAAGATCATAAACGTCAGCCGCACAGGCAGCCGGCCCTGGCCTTCCACAACCGCCATGTCGGGATGCACCGTAAGCGCGATCAGTGGCCGCCAGATGAAGGCGAGTGCGGTCAGCAGGCAGGCGCCACCGGCGTAAATCCAGATGAGATCGGTCGTGGTCACAGCCAGGAGGTCACCGAACAAATAGCCCATGAGATCGAAGCGCACTTTGTCCATGAAGCTTACGGCGATGAGGCCGATGGACAATGCGGCGTGGGATAAAATTCCCAGCAGCGTATCGGTGGGGAGGCGGCGCTGTTGCTGCAATCCCAGCAACAAAAGGCTAATAACCAGCCCCGTGATGACAATGCCGACGGTGGGATCGACGCCCAGCATGATGCCGAGGGCGACACCCATGAGCCCGGCATGGGACAGCGTATCGCCGAAATAGGCCATGCGCCGCCATACGACGAAACAGCCCAAAGGCCCGGCGATGAGAGTGATGCCCAAGCCGGCGATGACCGCGCGCACAACAAAGTCATTGAGCATCGCGGCGGCTCCTAGTGCGCGTGCGGGTGATGATGATCATGGCCGCAACCTTCCGCCACGCTGCCGTGAGTCACAGTACCATCCGGCGCGTGGACGTGATCGTGTTTGTGAGGGTAGATGGCCAGCGTCGCCGCGGCCGTAGGACCAAACAGCTTTTGAAACTCCCGGTCGCGGCTGACATCGGTGGGATGGCCGGAACAACAGATGTGGCCGTTGAGGCAATAGACTTGATCGGTCGCGGCCATGACGACGTTGAGATCGTGCGACACCATCAATACGCCGCAGCCGATGGCGTCCCGCAGCCGCGCGATGACTTGGTATATTTCCACGGCGCCGGCGGTATCGACATTTTGCGTGGGTTCGTCGAGAACCAGCAGATCGGGTTGGCGTAAAATCGCTCGGGCCAGCATGACGCGCTGCCACTCGCCGCCGGAGAGCGTGTGCACGCTGGCGTCCATGAGATGAGGCACGCCGACCTCGCCGAGAATGTCCTGAAGCCGTGCAGCCGGCTGGGCTTGCGTGAGCGTAAGGAAGCGCTTCACCGACAGCGGTAGGGTTTGGTCCAGCGCGAGGTTTTGCGGCTGGTAGCCGACTTTCAAATTGATGGCGCGGTGAACCTCGCCCGTATCAAGGCGTTCCAGGCCGAGTGCTACTTTGATCAGTGTCGACTTGCCGGCGCCGTTGGGGCCCACCAGCGTCACGATCTCGCGGCGGCGCACGGCCATATCGACGTGGTCGAGGATGCTCCGTCCGCCGCGGCTTAAGGAGCCCGCCCGGATTTCGATCAGCGGTGAACCTGTCATGCGGTCGCGCGGCAGTGGGGACAGACGCCGCTGATCTCGACGATCTGGCTGTCGATGGAAAAGCCGCGTTCGGCCACGGCGTGGGTGAGGGCGCGCTTCAGGGGCGCGCTTTCCAGCTCGGCCGTGGTGCCGCAGGTGCGGCAAATCAGAAACTGCGCGGCATGGTGATCGTCGCCCATATGCGCGCAGCCGATATAGGCGTTGAGGCTGGCGAGGCGGTGAACCAGGCCGTTGTCCATGAGGAACTCAAGGGCGCGGTAGACGGCGATGGGGGCGGTACGCCCACCACCTGCATTCAGTTGCGAGAGGATTTCGTATGCGCCTACCGGCACGTGGCTTTGCCAGATCAGTTCAAGCACCTGACGGCGGATGTCGGTGAGGCGGGTCTTGCGCGCCGTGCAGACGGCTTCGGCTTTGCGCAAGGCCTCGGACGCGCAGCGCGCATGATTATGGCCGGGCTTGGGGAAAACCGGCGTTTCGGTCGAGGGTTTGCGGCGGGCGGTCATACGGCTGCGTCTTGTAAATGTTATAACATAACATTATACCGGCAAGCCTGTCTGCTCAAGCCCGCATTTGGATTTGGCGATGCCTGTATTGTTTGCCGTCTTTGTGTTGCTGATCGTCGCCGTGGGAACGCCGGCGCAGGCCGCGCCGCGCGTCGTCGCATCGATCAAGCCGCTGCAGTCGCTGGCTGCCGGTGTCATGGACGGCATTGCGGTGCCCGATGTGCTGATCAAGGGCAGCGCTTCGGTCCACGCCTATGCTTTGCGTCCGTCGGATGCCGATCTTCTCAACACCGCCGATGTTATCTTTTGGGTGGGTCCGGCCTTTGAGACCTTCCTGGAAAAGCCGCTGAGAGCGCTTGGCGGCAAGGCGCGTGTCGTGCGCCTACGGGACTCGCCAAACCTCAAAATTCTGCCGGCGCGCAACGGCGGGCTCTGGCATGGCGCCGATGACCATGATACCGGCGGGCAAGACGGTCACCTTTGGCTCGATCCGGGCAATGCCAAAGTCATGGTAGCGATGATGGCGGAGGCTCTCAGTACCGCCGATGCGCCCAATGCCGCGCGCTATAGCGCCAATGCTGCGGTCATGTATGACAAGCTGGATGCGCTCGATGCCGAGCTTAAAGCGCGGCTCGCACCGGTAAGCGCGAATCCGTTCATCGTGTTTCACGATGCCTACCAGTATTTTGAGAACAGTTACGGCCTGAATGCCGTCGGGTCCATTACCGTCAGCGCTGATCGCGCGCCCGGCGCGCGCCGTGTGTTGTCGCTTAAACAGCGCGTGGGTTCGGACTCCCTCTGCGTCTTCGCTGAGCCGCAATTTGAACCCAAGCTCGTGCAGATGCTGATTAGCGAGGCTCATGGGCGTGCGGGCGTACTCGATCCCGAGGGCAGCGGGCTCACGCCCGGACCCGATCTGTATTTTGTTTTGATGCGCGATTTGGCGGAGAATTTGTCTGCCTGCCTCGCGTCAAGTCCCTAAGGTCTTACGGGCTGCCCGCCGCGCACGACATTTTGGCCAGCGCTTTCAAGACGAAACGTGCGCCCGAAGCGCGTGAAGCTGAGAGCGTGTTCGGGGCCTTCGCCCACGGCGCGATAGCGGCGCGTGAATTCTTCGGCCGTGGTGTCGTCGGGCAAACGGCAGAGCGCATTGAAATCCTTGCGGCTGCGGCGCACGCCGCTCCAGGTCTGCGCGATGCGCACCAGCGGTGTGGTGACGTCGGCAAGCGCGGGCGTAAGGCGTTCCAGCATGGCCAGCAAAGCCGCGAAGGTCGCCGTGTCGAGGGCCAGGCGATCCCATGTGGGCGCGACTGAAAACCGCTCGACCGCCACAATCGGCCCGCTGTCAACTTGCGCCGCCATTTCATGAAGCGTGACGCCGAAGCGGGTCGCGCCGTCGTAGAGCGCGAAGACCGACGGAAAAATGCCGGGATAGTTCGGCGGGCCCGGATGAAAATTATAAGCCGGGCCGGAAAGGCGACCCAGGATCGCGGCCGGGACAATGACGCCGGAGCCGAAGGAGATCAGACGGGTGTTCTGGATGCCTTGGATCAGGGCCGCTTCTAGCTCAGGCAGCGTGGCGGCGACTTGAAGGTTCACCGCCGGCGCTTGGGCACGCAAAGGCCGCGCGATGGTATCCGCGAACTCCGGCTGGGTCAGAAGAATCAGGCGCCCGGATTGTACCGTCACCGAATTACCCTTTCTTATGAGCCCCTTGAAAGCTGGCCCTTGAAATCTCATAGCCCAGGGACTATTACACCCTCGTAAAGAGGACTGTTTTAGTCCTAGATATGTTATACTGGCCGGACAGCGGCTGCAGGGGCTTTAAAATATGTTTAAAGTCAACAAGTTAACGGATTATGCCACGGTGGTGTTGATCGAGATCGCGCGCAGCAATGTGGTGCGGTCCAGCCAACATCTGTCCGAGCGCACCGGAATTCCGCTGCCGACGGTGGCCAAGCTTATGAAAAGCCTCAATAAGGCCAAACTGGTCGTGTCCCAGCGCGGCGCTGGCGGCGGCTATGTCCTGGGCCGCAAGCCAGGCGAGATCACCATCGCTGACGTTATCCAGGCGGTCGAAGGTCCCATCGCGCTCACGGCCTGCGCCGATACATCGGAAGAGCACTGCAGCATTGAGGCGATCTGCCCGGTGCAGGGCAAATGGAACCGCGTCAACACCGCTGTGCGTATCGCGCTGACGGAAGTCACCCTGGCCGACATGGCCGAGGATGTCATGACCTTCGGGGCGCCCGCCGCGCGCGCCGGCTTCAACACCGGCGCTGTGAAGTAGGACCATCCTATGGCCGTTACCCGCGAAACCGCCGCCGCCGTCCGTGATGTGGAGCAGTACAAGTACGGCTTCGTCACGGACATTGAGTCGGACAAGGCGCCTAAAGGTCTTAGCGAAGACATCATCCGCTTCATCTCGGCCAAGAAGAACGAGCCCGAGTGGATGCTGGAATGGCGTCTGAAGGCCTACAATTATTGGCTGACTCTGGCCGACGAAGAGCCGACCTGGGCGAAGCTGCACTTCCCCAAGATCGACTATCAGGCCTCCTACTATTACGCCGCACCAAAGCGCGAAAAATTGGCGAGCCTCGACGAGGTCGATCCCAAACTGCTGGAGACCTACAAGAAGCTCGGCATTCCGTTGCTGGAACAGCAGATGCTGGCCGGTGTGGCAGTGGATGCCGTGTTCGACAGCGTCTCGGTCGCCACCACCTATAAGAAGAAGCTGGAAGAAATGGGCGTGATCTTCATGCCGATCTCTGAAGCGCTTCATAAACATCCGGAGCTTGTGAAGAAGTATCTTGGCTCCGTGGTTCCCTACAGCGACAACTTCTATGCCACGCTAAATTGCGCGGTGTTCACCGATGGATCGTTCGTCTACATCCCCAAGGGCCTGCGTTGCCCCATGGAGCTGTCGACCTATTTCCGCATCAACGAGAAGAACACCGGCCAGTTCGAGCGCACGCTGATCATCGCCGACGAGGGCTCCTACGTGAGCTACCTGGAAGGGTGCACCGCGCCGCAGCGCGACGAGAACCAACTGCATGCCGCCGTGGTGGAGCTGATTGCCCTCGACGATGCCGAGATCAAGTATTCGACGGTGCAGAACTGGTATCCGGGCGACGCCGACGGCAAGGGCGGCATCTTCAACTTTGTCACCAAGCGCGGCGCCTGCCGCGGCAAAAATTCCAAGATCATGTGGACACAGGTTGAAACCGGCTCGGCCATCACCTGGAAGTACCCGAGCTGCATCCTGCAAGGCGATAATTCGGTGGGCGAGTTCTACTCGGTCGCCATCACCAACAACCGCCAGCAGGCCGATACCGGCACCAAGATGATTCACCTAGGCAAAGGCACGCGCTCGAAGATCATCTCCAAGGGTATCTCGGCGGGCCGCGCCGAAAACACCTATCGCGGTCTGGTTCGCATAGGCGCCAAGGCCGACAAGGCGCGCAACTATACCCAGTGCGACAGCCTGTTGATTGGCGACAAATGCGGCGCCCATACCGTGCCCTATATCGAAAGCCGCAATCCGACGGCGCAGACCGAGCACGAGGCCGCCACCTCCAAGATCAGCGACGACCAGTTGTTCTACTGCCTGCAGCGCGGCATGACCCAGGAAGAGGCGGTGTCTCTGATCGTCAACGGGTTCTGCAAGGAAGTGCTTCAGACTTTGCCCATGGAATTTGCCGTCGAAGCGCAAAAGCTCGTCGGTATCAGCTTAGAAGGTAGCGTAGGTTAATGGCTCTGCTCGAAATCAAGAATCTGCATGCGTCCGTCGCCGGCAAGGAAATCCTGAAAGGGATTACGCTGGCGCTGGAACCCGGCGAAGTGCACGCCATCATGGGGCCTAACGGCACCGGCAAAAGCACCTTATCCAATGTCATTGCTGGCCGCGAAGGCTATGAAGTCACCAAGGGCGAAGTCTATCTGGACGGCAAGGACGTGCTGGACATGGCCGCCGATGAACGCGCGCGCGCCGGCATTTTCCTGGCCTTCCAATATCCGGTGGAAATTCCCGGTGTGACGACCTCGGCCTTCCTGAAGACCGCGCTGAACGCCAAGCGCCGCGCGGCGGGCCAGCCCGAGATCGACGCCATGGATTTTCTCAAGCTCGTGAAGGCCAAGACCGCCGTGCTGGGCATGCCCTACGACATGATCAAGCGCCCGCTCAATGTCGGCTTCTCCGGCGGTGAGAAAAAACGCGCCGAAGTTCTGCAGATGACCATGCTGGAGCCGCGTGTCGCCATTCTCGACGAAACCGACTCCGGGTTGGATATCGATGCGCTGAAGGTCGTGTCGGAAGGTGTGAACAGTTTGCGTTCGCCCGAGCGCGCGTTCCTGGTCATCACACACTATCAGCGCCTGCTGGACTACATCGTGCCGGATCACGTGCACGTCCTGGCCAACGGCCGCATTGCCGCCAGCGGCGGCAAGGAACTGGCCTTGGAGCTGGAAGCCGAAGGCTACGCCAAGTATTTGAACACAGCTGCATAACCATGAAGCCGTCGCTGATCATCGATCATTCTTTCGGAGAGGCTTACGCCAAGCGCCTTGGCGTTGCCCCTTGGCGCGGCAATTTGCCGGGGCCCAAGCTCGAGGAGTGGCGCTTCACGCCGCTGCGCAGCCTGGCGAAGATCGCTTTTACGCCGGCGACGGACGATGTAAGCGTCGATGCCGTTCCGCGCGCTGTGCCCCTCATCGCCGGGGCCGTACGGCTGGTGCTGGTGAACGGCGCTTACCGCAAAGATCTCTCAAGCGCCGACCCTGGTAAGGGCGTTGAACTTTCTCATGGAAAGGTCGCGGCGAAGGACGGGTCTTCGCTGGTGGCTTTGAACGCCGCCTACGCGCCGTCGAGCCTGGCGCTGCACGTGGCCGGCGCGGCCAAAAAGATCGTTCATATTGTCTCCATTAGCGCGGCCGGCTCCGAGCCTACGGCGCTGCATCCGCGCATCACTGTGACGGCTGAAGCCGGTTCCTCGGTCACGCTGGTCGAATCCCACGTCGGCCTGCCGGGCGAGACTTACTTCTCCAATCCGGTCGCCAGCATCACCGTGGGCGAGGGGGCTACCGTGCGGCGCTATGTCAGCGTCGATGAAGACAGCGCGGCCTTCCACCTTGCCACTTCGCTGGTGAAGGTTGCCGGCGGCGGCACCTATGAAGCTTTCCATCTGGGGCTCGGCGGCGCGCTGACCCGCCAGGAAATCCGCGTCGCGCTTACCGGCGAGAACGCCAATGTTCGCCTCAACGGCGCTTATGCTTTGAGCGGAGCATCGCACCACGATTTCACAACGGTCATGGATCACATCGTTCCCAACTGCGCCTCGTCGCAGGTGTTCAAGGGCGTGGTCGATGGCGAGTCCCACGGCGTCTATCAGGGCCGCATCCATGTGGCCCGCGACGCCCAGAAAACGGATGCTCGCCAAGTTCATAAGGCGCTGTTCCTCGCGCGCGGCCCGGCCATCGACTGCAAGCCCGAGCTGGAGATCTACGCCGACGACGTGCAGTGCGCCCACGGCGCCGCCACGGGCGAAATCGATCCCGACCATTTGTTCTATTTGGCCGCGCGCGGCATTGACGCCGAGACGGCGCGCAGCCTGCTGGTGGAGGGCTTCCTGGCCGATGCCGTCAACGAGATCAGCGCTGAACCCGTGCGCGAGCAATTCGCAGCCGATATTGCCCGTTGGCTGAAGGCACGCCAATGAACAAGAAATTGGTGAAAACTGCTGCCTATGACGTGACGAAAGTCCGCGCCGACTTCCCGATCCTCGCGCGCGAAGTGCATGGCAAACCGCTGGTCTATCTCGACAGCGCCGCCTCGGCCCAGAAGCCGCGCCAAGTGATCGAGGCGATCTCGCGCGCTTACAGCCATGAATACGCCAACGTGCATCGCGGAGCTTACTATCTTAGCGAAACCGCGACCACAGCCTATGAAGCCGCCCGCGAAAAGGTGCGCCGGTTTATTAACGCAGCTCGTCTGAAAGAGGTCGTGTTCACCAAGGGCGCGACGGAGGCCATCAATCTGGTGGCGGCGACTTGGGGCCGCAGCTTCATCAAGGCCGGGGATGAAATTGTCCTTACGGCCGTCGAGCATCATTCCAACATCGTGCCGTGGCAGCTGCTGCGCGACGCGACGGGTTGCGTGCTGCGCATCGCGCCGGTGGCCGTGAACGGCAGCATCGACATCCAAGAATTCGCCAAGGTCATCGGCCCAAAGACCAAGCTGGTGGCCGTGGCTCATGTGTCCAACGTGCTGGGCACGGTTTTGCCTGTGCGCGAGATTGCCGAGCTGGCTCATGCGGCCGGGGCCAAGCTGTTGCTGGATGGCTGCCAGGGCATCGTCCACGAGTACGTGGACGTGCAGGATTTAGGTTGCGACTTCTACGTCTTCTCCGGTCACAAGCTCTACGGTCCCACGGGCATCGGGATTTTGTGGGCGCGCGAAGCGTTGTTGGAAGCCATGCCGCCCTATCAAGGCGGCGGCGACATGATCGACAGTGTCACCTTCGCCAAGACCACCTGGGCGCCGCCGCCGGCCAAGTTCGAGGCCGGTACGCCGCCCATTGTTCAAGCCATCGGCTTGGGCGCGGCTATCGATTATTTGAATACGCTGGATCGTGCCGCGGTGGCCGCCCACGAAAGCGCATTGCTGCGTTACGCCATGACCAGCCTCGCGCAAGTGCCGGGTGTGCGCCTCATCGGCACCGCGCCGGGCAAGGCGGCTGTGCAGTCCTTCGTTATGGAGGGCGCTCACCCGCATGATCTCGCGACCGTGCTGGACCGTTCCGGAGTTTGCGTGCGTGCGGGACACCACTGCGCCCAGCCGCTGATGGAGATCCTGGGCGTCAATGCTACGACGCGTGCGTCCTTCGCGCTTTACAACACCATGGGCGAAGTTGATGCGCTCATCGCAGCTTTGCGCAAGGCGCAGGAGGTGCTGCTGTGATAGCCGCGCCGCTTACTGATGATCTGCGCACGCTGTATCAGGAAGTGATCCTCGATCACGGCAAACATCCGCGCAATTTGCGCATCGTGGAGCATCATACGTGCAAGGCCCAAGGCAATAATCCCATGTGCGGGGATCGCGTCACGGTGACGGCGCGCGTGTCGCCGGACGGGGTTTTGGAAGACGTCGCCTTTGAAGGCAAAGGCTGCGCCATTTCGATCGCTTCGGCCTCGATGATGAGCGAAGCCTTGGCTGGGCAGAAGGTCGCGGTCGCGCACCAGCTTTTTACGGCGGTTCATGATCTGTGCGTCGGCAAGATCGATGCCGATCAGGCCAAGGCTACCGTCGCCGCCGATCTGGGCGACAGCATCGACAAACTCGCGTCGCTGTCGGGCGTGCGGCAATTTCCCGTGCGCGTGAAATGCGCAACGCTGCCCTGGCATGCGCTGATCTCGTGCCTCGACGGCAAACCTCAAACCACCACGGAAAAGTAATCACCCATGATGCCTCCCTATGAAATGTCCGCCGGCGAGGGCGATCCGCCCAAAGAAGGCGATAGCGTAAGAGCCGGCAGTCCGCGCGATCCGCAAGTTCCGGTCGCCGCCGAGGATACCGTCGTCGAAGCGCTGCGTTCGGTCTATGACCCGGAAATTCCGGTGAATATCTATGACCTTGGGCTGATCTACGATCTCAAGGTCGCCGAGAGCGGCGACGTGGCCATCAAGATGACGCTGACCGCGCCGGCGTGTCCGGTCGCAGGGTCCATGCCGCGGGAAGTCGCCGAGCGCGTGGCGCTGGTCGAAGGCGTAGGCGAGGTCGAAGTGACCATGACTTGGGATCCGCCCTGGACGCCTGCCAATATGTCGGAAGTCGCCAAAGTGGCGCTGGATATGTTTTGATCTTATATGGGCTGTCTCATGAGCAACACCGCATCTGAATCCGTGACCCCTGAAACCAAATCGGCGAAACCCGGGCGCCGGCCGCCGGCGGCTATTCGCATCTCCGATGCGGCTGCCAAGCGCATCAATGAAGTGATCGCCAAAGCCACCAAGCCGGTTTTGGGTGTGCGTGTGAGTGTGGCGGCCAAGGGCTGCTCGGGCCAGAAATATGTCGTCGAGTACGCCGAGGACCTGCGTAAATTCGAAGATGTGGTCGAACACAACGGCGCCAAGGTGTTCATCGACCCCAAGGCCGTGATGTATCTGCTGGGCAGTCTGCTGGATTACCGCGAAAGCAAAATGGAAAGCGGCTTCGTGTTCGAGAACCCGAACGAAAAGGGCCGCTGCGGTTGCGGCGAAAGCTTTTCCGTTTAGCCGCAACCGCACCACTAAATAATGGCGCGCGTTTACCGCGCGCCGGGTTGCGGCGAAAGCTTTTCCGTTTAGCCGCAACCGCACCACTAAATAATGGCGCGCGTTTACGGCGCCGGGTTGCGGCGAGAGCTTTTCGGTTTAAGGTTTTGGAAGCTAAAGCGCGGCGGCGGCGACCGACGTCAGGCGTTTATCGACTTCTGCCAACAGCTTCACTGGATGCACCGGCTTATAAAGCACGCTGACCTGCCCGGCCTGAAATTCACAATCATCCTCCATCAGGTCTTCCAGGCGATCCGGCTGGCCGGTCACCAGAATGGTTGCGATGACAGGCTCCATCTCGCGCAGGCGCTGGCGCAGTTCGAGACCGCCCATCACCGGCATCATTACGTCAACAATGGCGAGATCGACGATTTCACCGCGCAGCATGTCGAGAGCCTGCTCGCCGTCACCGGCTTGCACAACTTCATAGCCGCGATGGCGCAGAAGTTCCGTATAGGACTCGCGCACCATGATATTGTCGTCAACGACAAGTATCCGCCCTAACATGATAACCCCCATCAGCCCACGACCCCGAGGCAGCATAGGCTTCAAGCCATCTCTCGGCAACTGTCATAGAATCGTTTTAACGCAGACTTTGTGCATACAAGCATCGCGTTGCACGGCAGGAGGGAACGGCCTAGAAGGGAGCAGCCAGGACGGGTTGCCTATAGGTCGCCCTTTCGCCCGCGGAGGATGAGATGGAAAGCGTTTTACAAATATTGCTTGGCATAGCGCTGCTGGCCGTGTTCATCGTGCTTGTGACCGGCGTCGCCGGATTCATCGCCGGCGGCGAGTTCAATCGCAAATATTCGAACAAGCTAATGCGCCTGCGCGTTGCGACGCAGGCGGTCGCCGTCTTGCTTCTGCTCGCGCTGCTGATCTTGAAAGGCTTCGTCCAACTCGACTAGCGGTCCGCGCCACGAGCGCGAGCTAGGCCATGGTCGGTTTTTCGGGACGGTAAGATACCTTATTCACTTCTTCAAAATTATCGATCTGATCGATCAACTCGCGGCGACGGTTGCGCGTCGCCTGCGTCAGTGCCGGCGTGATGTTGGTGCTGCTGAGCGCATTCTCGGCGATCAGCTCCTGCACGCGGTCCAGGAATGATTTGTGCGTCAGCGCTTCGGTCATGTCGGCGCAGAAGCTGATGAAGTGCGAAAGCCGCACGGGCTTTTGCGGCGATGGATGATGCACGGTAATGGAGAAAGCGCCGGTCTTGCGGTCACGGCGTTCCAGAATGGCGGCGCGGTGATACGTTGCGCCGGGCGTGAAGACCAGCGCCGTTTGGCTGTCGTGTTCGACCATCAGATCCTCAAGTGCGCCCAGAACATTGGCGGCGGCCTCGTTGACGATGGCTTCGGTGACTTCCTCGCCCATGGCGATAGATTCGACTTCGGCGATGCCTTCGCGGCCCTCGCCGCCCATGAAGACCGTGGTTCCGGCGATGTGCACGGACACCCAGTTCTGTCGGTTATAGTCGTTCTCGTACTTGGACGTCTTACGCCGCCACAAGCTTTCCCAATCCACCGCATCGGGATCTTTAAAGACATTGTCGTCGCGGCGGATTTCATCGACCACGACCGCCGCCATGCGCATGGTGCCCGGAACATTCTGGCCGCGGACGACCACCATGACGGTATTCAGGGCGCCTTTTACCGGAATCGTGATGCGGTTGGAGCGCATGATCAGCGCGGGCGGAACCGCGCCGCCGCCCTCGTCATCATTCAACTCCTCGACCTTGTGAACAACCGACTTCTCACGGTAGAGGGTAATCGTACCAATCTCAGTCATGGCTTTGTTTTGAAGCTCCGCTTTAGGACCGCCTGCGATGCTTGCCCGCGCGACGGGTCCCCAGGTGACTGGGGCTCACAACTATATTTGACGGGGCGGAAAGCACAAACCAAAATCAACCGCGGCGCGTAGCTGTGCGTAATGAGCGTTATTCAGCGCTGAGGCGCTGATAACGCAGCTGGTCATACTGATCTTCGGCAAGGGCCGCGACCTGCCCGACCATAGTGTTCAAGTCGGACTTGAGTTTGGCGAAAGCCGCACGGCGCTGCAGGGAGACTTCATCCATATATAGGGCGCGATTGATCTCAATCTGGATGGTGTGTACGCCATTGGCCGGGTCGCCGTAGTGCTGGGTGGTGAACCCACCCGCATAAGGGTTGTTACGTGTGACCCGGTATCCGAGGCCGACGAGGGTTGATTCTACTGTCTCGGTAACGGCCGGCGCGCAGGACAAGCCGCCGCGATCGCCCAGCACCATATCGATGCCGCGTCCGTCGCCGTCGTTTTCAACCGGTAACCCTGTGGAAGGCATGGAATGGCAATCGATCAGAATGCAAAACCCGAAGCGGTTCCAGGCGCGGTTGATCAGGTCCCGCAACGTGCGGTGATAGGGCCTGTAGACGCCGTTGATGCGGCGCTCGGCTTCGGCGAACGACAATTTGCCGCGATAGATCTCGCGGCGGCTGGCGACAATACGGGCGATGGTGCCGAGCCCGGCCGCGACGCGCGCCGAGGTGGTGTTGACGAAAGCCGGCAGCGGATGATCGAACATGTCCGGATCGAGCTCGTGGCTCTCGCGGTTGACGTCGAGATAGGCGCGCGGATAAAGCGCCCGCAACAAGGGCGCGCCCAGCGCCGGCGTATCGCCGAACAACTCGTCGACATAGCAGTCTTCGGACTTGCGCAAAGCGGCGAGCTCCAGGGCCGAGGCGGCGACAAAGTCGGGCGGATAGGAAGAGCCCGAATGGGGTGAGGCGAACACCAGCGGCAGCGACAACGTAGCCGGCTCCAGCACCTCAATCGGCGAGGCAGGATTCACAGGGCTTACGGGCGGGACGGGACCAAGGACCATGGTGGCTTGGATTGTAAAGCCCTGGGCGGCGCCCGCAACAGTCCTGAACCGGTCCCTGAGGCCGGTCGCAAGGCCTTGCCAACCGGCGGCCAAGTGGATAAACAACCCCCCATATCGCCGGTCAGGCCAGTGTTTCGGTCCCCGCGATGGTACGGGTTGGGTCACTTAGTTCAGCGGTAGAATGTTCCCTTGACATGGGAAAGGTCGCAGGTTCGATCCCTGCAGTGACCACCATCCTTTCAGATAGCTGTCACTTCGTAGCAGCGCAGCCGCGCAGTAAGATTTTCGCGGCCATTTTCGTGCGCGTTTCCATGGCGGCGTGGGCGGGCAGGGGCGCAACACCCAGGGTCGCCGCGCGCAAGCCAACCTGATGGGATTTGCCGACACCTTCGCGCTTCTCGGCGTGATGCTGGTTTTGGGCGCGGTCTCCGTGGCGTTCTTGAAAAAGGCCGCGGGCACCGCGGCGGACGCACACGGAAGACCATGGTCATGAAGGCTTGGCGTCATTGACAATCGAAAGGCGCTCGGCCAGTGATGGAGCGCCTTCCCGATTGCCAAGGTCCTCCATGCGCGCGTCCGATGAAATCCTATTCACCAGACCGGGCCGCATTCTGCTCAATCGCCCCAAGGCCTTGAATACGCTGACGCTTGGCATGTGCGAGTCACTGCTCGCGCGCTTGCAGGCGTGGAAAGTTGATCCCGCCGTCAAAGCCGTTTTGATCGCGGGCGCGGGCGAAAAAGCCTTTTGCGCCGGGGGCGATGTCGTGCGGCTATATACAGACCACAAAGCCGGCGGATCTTTGGCCGAGCGGTTCTGGCGCACCGAGTACCGCGCCAATGCCGCCATCAAACATCTCGGAAAACCCTATGTGGCGTTGATGGACGGCATTGTCATGGGTGGCGGTGTCGGCGTTTCCGTTCACGGCTCGCACCGCGTCGTCACCGACCGCACCACCTTCGCCATGCCCGAGACGTGTATCGGACTGTTTCCCGACGTGGGCGGCAGTTATTTTTTGCCGCGCTTGCCGGGTGCCGCCGGCATGTATCTGGGCCTGACCGGCGCGCGTCTCAAAGGGACCGACTGCGTGGCCCTCGGCATCGCACACGCCTTGGTGCCCCACGGCAGGCTGACCGAGCTTGACGCGGCGCTCGCCGATGCCGGTGAAGTAACAGAGATCATCAATACGTTCGCTCAACCGGTGACGGACGCGCCGATTCTGGCGCAGCGGGCAGCCATTGACCGCCATTTTTCCCAAGACTCGGTCGAGGCGATCATGGCCTCCCTGGAGCGTGATGGCGGCGCCTGGGCGGCGGCGCAGCTTGCCGCACTTGGCAAATATTCACCGCTGGCGCTGAAGATCGCCTTCCGGCAAATTCGTATCGCCGCCGGGCTGTCTTTCAACGACTGCATGCGCCTGGAATGGCGGCTTGCCAGCCGTGTGGCGAAGGCTCATGACTTCTACGAAGGCGTGCGGGCGCTGCTGGTGGACAAAGACAATGCGCCGCGCTGGCGGCCGGCGACGCTCGACGCGGTTTCCGCGGCCGATGTTGAGGCTTACTTCGCGCCGCTGCCGGGCGATGCGTTAGACCTCTCGGATATCGGTGGCGATACATAAGGAGTGCCCGTGGCGAAAAGAAAATCTTTCATCATGAGTCTGCTCGACATGTACATTTCCACTGCCGAGGAGAAATCGCCCGAGGAGCAGCTGCGCGATCATCTCAAAGCCGTAAACGCCGCCTTCCGCACCGAACTCTCCGGATTTGTCGCGGCGGCGTTGTTTGCAAAAAAGACCCTCGACACCTCGCGCCAAGTCGACATGCCTTTTCCCGACGCCCTGCTTTCGGGCGAGGGGACGGTCGACGCGACGGCGCGGGAAACTCTTGCTGCTTATGTCAAGGAGCTGGAAAAATTCCAGGCTGCGCTTCTCGATCGTGAGTCGCCCGTCAGCCAGACCGTGGCCAAGGGGCTGACAACCTGGATCGTGACGTTTTACGCACTGTCAAATCCGGCGCTGTTGCCGCTGGCGCGTGAACTTTGGACGCGCTTGAGCCAGGGCTACGAAGGCGTCGAGGACGCCTATAAGTTCATGCTGCGCCGTGAACCCAGCGACGTCGAACGCACCTATTTCAGTTACCGGCCGACGGCGCTCATCAATTAGTTCATTCCTGGTACGAATTAATCTAGCTCCCAACGCTCCAGTTACACTGCGCCATATTCACCGCCATGGTCATGGCGAATTTGTCGCAAAGGCTGATGCGCTTGGCGCACAGCGCGCCTCTGGCATTGGTGATGGTGAGCACGCCGTCGGTGATGTGCCAATCGCGCAAGCGTTCGCAGCCGGGAATATTTGCGGGGAAGCGGTAGATGACATCCGCTCCTGCTTCGAGCGTGTGTTGCATGAGGTTCCAGTTGTAGTCGCGAAAGGCATAATCGAAATGCATCGTGATCGCTTCATCGCGATTATTCACAACATTGATTTCGACCTTTTCCTGGGTCTGCGCGAAAACGGGCGCCGCCGCCAAGGTGAGCATCACCGCGCAAAGACCGCTGATAAGGCGCGCCAAGAGACCCTCCGCAATTCCCGTCAGGAGAGAAGGTTCGCACAGGTTCGCTTAAGCCGTAAGGGCCGATTTTGTTAAATGTTGCGGCTTAGATATCGAGGGCCGCGGCGAACTTGGCGTTTTCCTGGATGAACTTGAAGCGTTCCTCGGGCTTGCGGCCCATGAGTTGCTCGACCAGCTTGGCCGTGGCGCGCTGAGCACTTTTCTCCTCGGGGCCCGCCAGCATGACCTTGAGCAATGTCCTACGCCCTGGATCCATGGTGGTTTCCTTCAGCTGGCCCGGCGGCATTTCGCCAAGGCCCTTGAAGCGGCTGACTTCGACTTTGCCGCGGGCATCGAAGTCGCTCGCCATCAAGCGGTCTTTGTCGGCATCGTCCATGGCGTAGATCGTCTTGCCGCGTTGGCTCAAGCGGTACAGCGGCGGCAGCGCGAGATAAAGATGGCCATTATCGATCAGCTCCGGCATTTCGCGGTAGAAAAAGGTCATCAACAGGCTGGCGATATGGGCGCCGTCGACATCGGCGTCGGTCATGATGATGATTTTCTCGTAGCGCAGCTTGCTTTCGTCGTAGCGCTCGCGGATGCCGCAACCCAGCGCCTCGATTAGATCCTGAATCTCCTGATTGGCGCGCATCTTGTCGTCAGTCGCCGAGGCGACATTGAGGATTTTGCCGCGCAAGGGAAGAACGGCTTGGGTCTCGCGGCTGCGGGCCTGTTTGGCCGAGCCGCCGGCGGAATCACCCTCGACGATGAACAGCTCGGTGCCTTGGGGCGATGAGCGTGTGCAGTCTGTGAGCTTGCCGGGCAGGCGCAGTTTCTTTGTGGCCGACTTGCGGCTGAAGTCCTGGTCCTGTCGCTTTTTGACGCGTTCGTTGGCGCGCGCGATGACGGTTTCGACCAACGTGTTAGCGGCGGCCACGTCGCCCGACAGCCAGTGATCGAAGTGATCTTTGATCACCGTTTCCACCAGCTTCGACGCCGACACGGAAACCAGTTTCTCTTTGGTCTGGCCCTGGAACTGCGGGTCCTTGATGAACACCGACAGCATGATGCAGGCGCCGCCCCACAAATCTTCGCCGCTGACATTGCCTATGCCCTTGGCGCCGGTCATTTCGGCGTAGGCTTTGAGGGCGCGCAACAGCGCGGTTTTCAGGCCTTGTTCGTGGGTGCCGCCTTCAGCCGTGGGGATGGTGTTGCAATAGGAGTTGAGGAAGCCGGCTTCATCGTCGGGCCAGCAGGCAGCCCACTCGACGCGCCCGCCGATGTCGTTGCCGCTCTCGGTCATCTCGGCTTTGCCGGCGAAGAAACTGTCCACCAGCCGCTTGCGGCCATTGAGGACGTGCGTCAGGTAGTCGGTGAGGCCGTTCACGAAATGTAGTTCTTCCTCGGCCGGGGTTTTGTCGTCGCCCTTGAGCAGGCTTTTTTCGCAAGACCAGCGGACCTTCACGCCTTCGAACAAATAAGCTTTCGAGCGCACCATGCGGTAGACCACGGCCGGGCGGAAATAGGCTTTATCGCCGAAGATTTGCGTGTCAGGCGTGAAGATGACGGTGGTGCCGCGCCGATTGACGGCGCCGCCCTTGATGAGTTTGGTCTTGGGAATGCCGCGGCTGAACTTTTGCGTATAAAGCGTCTTGTCGCGCGCGACCTCGACCGTAAGGTCGCGCGACAGCGCGTTGACGACGCTGGCGCCGACGCCGTGAAGGCCACCAGAGGTCTGATAGACCTTGCCGGAGAATTTTCCGCCCGCGTGCAGCGTGGTCATGATGACTTCAAGCGCCGACTTCTTCGGGAATTTTGGATGCGGATCGATGGGCATTCCGCGGCCGTTGTCGCGGACGGTGACTTCGTTGTCGGGGCCGAGATGCACTTCAATGGTCGTGGCGTGGCCGGCCACGGCTTCGTCCATGGCGTTGTCGAGAGTCTCGGCGATGAGGTGGTACATGGCGGTCTCGTCGCTGCCGCCGATGTACATACCGGGCCGGCGCCGTACCGGCTCCAGACCTTCCAAGACCTCGATGTCCTTGGCGGTGTAATCGCCGCCGCCCGGGCTTTTGCCCTTGGGGGGTTTCTTGGGGTCTGATTGGAAAAGGTCGGCCATGATAGTTAGCTATGTGCGCCATGATAGGGGTGAGCGGGAGCGTTTCTGGTGTTCTCCGCGAATCCGCGTAAAGTATGTGGGTTCGCCTAGGCATACAATATCTTGCAGGGGGAAACCTTATGGCCGAAGCCGCACGAAGTCCCGGACCTATGGGCGAGTTATCGCTGCGCATGATGGCCATGCCGGCCGATACCAACGCCTCGGGCCATATTTTCGGTGGCTGGGTGCTGGGTCAGATGGACATTGCCGGGTCCATATTGGCGTTAGGGCAGGCGGGTGGGCGGGTCGTCACCGTGGCCGTCGACGCCATGAAGTTCCACAAGCCGGTTGATGTGGGCGACGAGGTCAGCTGCTACACGCGGATTACGCGGATCGGGCGCACATCCGTCACGGTCATGGTGGAAACCTGGGTCCGCCGGGGCCGGCTGGGGGCGCCGGTGCATGTCACCGAGGGGCTATTCACCTATGTCGCTGTGGACCGCCACGGCCACCCCGTCGAAGTCCTCAATAAGGCCTTTTAGTTCGTACCAGGTACGAATTAAAAATTGTACCAGGTACGAATTTAGGCGGCGGGACGGCCGCGCTTGCGGGCGGTGATGGCTTGGCCGGCATGGCGGCTGACAAGCGCGCGGAAGCTGTCGGGGCCTAAGGGCCAGCCGCCGTTGACGGCATTGCGAATGGCGCCGAGGGCGGTCTCGGAAAGCGCGCCCTCGAACAGGCTGCGATAGGCTTCAGCGCGCGCGCCGGGCGTGGCGGCCAGATCAATGTAGAGCTGGTGGGGCGAGATTAGCGCGTCAGCTTTGCCCTCGGCATTGGCCTTGTAGCTCGACCATCGATAGGCGTTCGGCGTCTTGGCGAGGCCGGCCCGGACCGGATTGAGCTCGATATAGCGGCTGCAGGCAAAGTAGTAATCATCGGCCTCAATGAGCGATGCGCGGTAGCGCCCCTCCCACAAACTGCCGGTGCGGCTTTGGGTGCCGTTGACATAGCGGCTGTAGCGCCAGTTCACATGGCGCATGGCGCGCGGCAGCGCGTGGGCCGTCTCCGGCGAGACCAGCAGATGGATGTGGTTGGTCATGAGCACGTAGGCGTGAACCGCGAGGCCGTGCTCAATCGCGGCTTCTTGCAGCCAGTCGAGGTAACGCTTGGCGTCGTTGGGGCCAAAAAATATCTGGCCGCGGTTATTGCCACGTTGGATCACGTGGACGGGCTGGCCTGGCAGAAATACGCGGGGACGGCGCGGCATGGCTTAATTCGTACCTGGTACAATATAAATAATTGTACCAGGTACGAATTAATTGTCTAGGCGCTTAAAGGGCCCCAAGGCCGTGACGGCGGTGATGTCCTGGGCTACGGCCTCGCGTTCCTGCTCCAGGAAGCGGGCGACGGCGGCTTTGAAGCCGGGCTCGGCGATCCAATGGCTGGAGTAGGTCCGGCGCGGCAAGTAGCCGCGCTGGACCTTGTGCTGGCCCTGGGCCCCGGCCTCGACCCAGGCCAGCTTGTGCGCGATGGCGAAATCAATGGCGCGGTAATAGCAGACCTCGAAATGCAGCATGGGCGCCTCGACAACGGTTCCCCAATTGCGCCCAAACAGCGTATCGCCGCCGCGCAAGTTGAGCGCGCCGCAGACCGGTTTGCCGCCTTTCTCACCCATGACCAGCACCACGGCCTCGCCCATACGTTGGGCCAGTAAGTCGAAGAATTCGCGCGTGAGGTAAGCTTGGCCCCATTTGCGGTCGGAGGTGTTCATATAAAAGCGGAAGAAGGCGTCCCAGTGATGCGGCTTGATGTCGTCACCGGTCAGCGTGGAAATCTCGATGCCCGCGCCGTTAGCAACGCTGCGCTCGTGACGGATGGTTTTGCGCTTGCGCGATGACAGCGCGCCAAGAAAATCCTCGAAGCTGGCATAACCTTGGTTCTTCCAGTGATACTGCTCGCCGATGCGCTGCAGCAGCCCGCCCTCGCTCATAAGATCGGCCTCTGCTTCGGTCGGAAACGTCACATGCAGCGATGAAACCTTCAGCCGCCGCGCCAGTTCGATCATGCCGGCCAGCAATGTATGACGCAGTTCGCGCTGTGTGGCGTCGTCCAGGTCCGTGCGCACCATGAGGCGCGGGCCCGTCACGGGTGTGAACGGCACCGCGCATTGCAGCTTGGGATAATAGCGCCCGCCGGCGCGCTGAAAGGCCTCGGCCCAGCCCCAGTCAAAAACGTATTCGCCATAGGAATGAGTCTTCAAATACAGCGGCGCGCAGGCCAGAACCCGCCCGGCGCGATCTTCCAAAACCATATGTTGCGGTTGCCAGCCGGCATCGGCATCGACCGACCCCGAGTCTTCAAGTGCGCTGAAAAACGCGTGACGCACAAAAGGATTGTGTGTGGCCGTGCCGACGCCCGCGCAAGCGTCCCAGCCTTCGGCCGCAACGCGGTGAATGCTGGAGACGACCTTTAGCGTCCAGTCCTGGTCCGTCCGATTGCGCTCGTCATCCATCAGCTGACTTCGAACACCGCTTCGATCTCGACCGCCGCGCCGCGCGGCAAGGACGGCGCGCCCACGGCCGCCCGGCAATGACGCCCGGCGTCGCCGAAAACCTGCACCATGAGGTCTGATGCGCCGTTGACGACTTTGGGCTGATCGGTGAACTGAGGTCCGGCGGCGACAAAGCCCGTCAGCTTCACGACGCGCGTTACACGGTCGAGATCGCCGCCGCAGGCGGCCTTGGCCTGGGCGATGAGATTGAGCCCGCACAATTTGGCGGCTTCGTAGGCGTCTTCCGGTGTGACATCGGCGCCGACGAGCCCGACATATTTTACCGCGCCGTCTTGGAGCGGCAGTTGGCCCGAGACAAACACCAGATTGCCGCTGCGGACAAAGGGCACATAATTTGCTACGGGCACGGAGGCCGCGGGCAGATTCAACCCCAAAGACTTGATATGTGCGTCGATTTTACCGGCCATGAAGCGCTCCTAGGATAAGCTTTAAACAACGGCTGCAAATGTGCTACGCCACGGCGCGAGCCCTGGCCATATATTACGATATACCATGTGAAAGCACGCCGTTGGAAAAGCTCTCCCTTCCCAAAAGCAAAATAAAAGTCCTTTTGCTGGAGAATATCCACAAAAGCGCGGTCGAGCTGTTCAAGCGCAATGGTTACGCCAATGTGGAAAGCCTGCGCGATGCCCCTGGCGCCGACGATCTGAAGGGCCTGCTCAAAGATGTGCACATTCTAGGCATCCGTTCGCGCACGAAGCTGACAAAAGAGGTGCTGCAGTCGGCTGAGAAACTGCTGACCGTGGGCGCCTTCTGCATCGGCACCAATCAGGTTGACCTCACGTGCGCCAAGCGTCTGGGTATCCCGGTGTTCAACGCGCCTTATTCCAACACGCGTTCGGTGGCCGAGCTGGTGATCGCCGAAATCATCATGCTGTTTCGCGGTATCCCGGCGCGGAACTGGGGTGCCCATGAAGGCGGCTGGGATAAGACCGTCAAGGGTGCGCGGGAAATCCGCGGCAAGATCATCGGCATCGTCGGCTACGGCCACATCGGCACGCAGCTTTCGGTTATCGCCGAATCCCTCGGTATGCAGGTGCGCTTCTATGACATCGTCGAGAAGCTGGCCATCGGCAATGCCGCGCCGTGCCGCTCGCTCGATGAATTGCTGGGGATTGCCGACGTGGTCACGCTGCATGTGCCCGAAACGCCCGAGACCAAGGATATGATGACGGCGGCCAAGTTCAAGAAGATGAAAAAGGGCGCTTTCTTCATCAATGCCTCGCGCGGCACGGTCGTGGACATCCCCGCCCTGGCCGAAGCCCTGAAGAGCGGCTACGTCGCCGGCGCCGCGGTCGACGTGTTCCCGAAGGAGCCCAAAGGGCCCGAAGAGGAGTTCAAGAGTCCGTTGCGAGGTTTGCGCAATGTCATCCTGACGCCGCACATCGGCGGCTCGACCGAAGAAGCCCAGGCCAATATCGGCGGCGAAGTGGCCGAAAAGTTGGTGAAGTATTCCGACAACGGCTCGACCCTGGGCGCGGTGAATTTTGTCGAGGTGGCTCTGCCGCCGCAGTCCAACGCAACGCGCTTCATGCATATCCACCGCGACGAACCGGGCGTCATGGCGCGGATTTCGGAGCTGTTCTCACGCCGCGGCATCAATATCGCCGGTCAGTATCTGCGCACCGACGGCCAGATCGGCTACGTCGTCACCGACGTTATCGGCCGCGTGCAGGTGGGCATGGGCATCCGCAAGGAACTGGCCGCGGTGCCGGGAACCGTGCGCACGCGCTTTCTCTACGAAGCGCCCAAATAAACGTACCTGGTACAATTAAATTTAATTCGTAAATTGAATTCGTACCAGGTACGGATATTCACCTGGAACTCTCGCGTTCGCCGCGCGTTAAGGGGAGATGCATCGTCATCCCAGAGCCATGGTTGCGGGCGGAATCGTCCTCAGCATCATCGTCATTGTGGCGGCTTTCCTGCTGCTTTTCGACTTAAAGGGCTTTGCCGAGCGGCGGGCGACTGCAGTCTTGGGGCGCCCCGTCACCATCGCCGCCCTGCATGTGCGCATTTTCCCGCTGGAAGTGGGGCTCGAAGACATCAATGTCGCCGACACCCCGGTGGGCACGTCCGCGCCGGCTAACAAACCGCCCTTCATGAGAGCCGCGCATGTGGATGCCGTCGTGGGCTTTTGGCGCCTCCTGGCCGGCGACCTTGTGTTGCCCCACCTGAGCGTTGAGGACGGCGTCGCGCGCGTCGAACGCAAGGCCGACGGCACGCTGACATGGGAAGCGGATCGCCCCGCCGGCAAGGACGCTGAGATTCCTAAAATCGGAGATCTGCGCCTACACGGCGTGAAGGTGTTCTACACCGATCCCACCAAAAAGACCAAACTCACCCTCAATCTCGAAACCCGCGAATATCCCGATGGCCACGACGCCAGCTTGATCGTCAAGGGCGACGGAATTTATGAAGGCCAGCCGTCCACGGTCAATGCCACCGGCGGTTCGATTCTGACATTGCGCGATTCCGACGCGCCCTATCCCATAGACGGCACCCTGGTGTCGGGCCCCACGTCGGTCACTGTCAAAGGCACCGTTGTTGATCTCTCAAAGATCACGGGCCTCAATGCGACGCTGACGGTCAAAGGCCGTGACGCGGCCGACCTCTACCGTATTGCCGGCATAGCACTTCCACCAACGCCCCCCTATGTCATCGAGACGCACCTCGACCGCGACGGCGACCGCTGGTTCTTCAAAAATTTCAAGCTGGCCATGGGCAAGAGTGATATCTCCGGCGAGCTGGTTTGGGATGTTGGCGCGAAGACGCCGCTGCTCACGGGGCGGCTCCACGCCAAAGAAGTTGCGCTTGTCGATCTCGGCGGCTTTATCGGTGCGGCGCCCGGCGAGGCGAAGACGCCGGAAGAGGAGAAGCGCCAAGCCGCCGACCGCGAACGCGTAAAACGCGTTGAAGCGCCGAAGCCCGAACAGACTGTGGCGACCGAATTGGTCGTTCCCGACAAGGTCATATACCTTGAGAAGCTGAACAGCATGAACGCGAAGGTGCATTTCGAAGCCGCAAAGATCGTCGAGAGCAATTTGCCGCTGGACAGCATGAAAGTCGATATTGTTCTGCAGGACGGCGTGCTGACATTAAAGCCGCTCGAATTCGGCGCCGACCGCGGCAAGCTTGTGCTCAATCTCGTCATCAACGGCCGGGCGAAACCGGTGGCCACGCAGCTTGATGCGACCGTTCAGCGTTTTCCGCTGGAACGTCTGATCGGGAAGTCCGGTGAAAAGAACACCACGTGGGGCTCCATCGGTGGCCATGCCGAATTTCACGCCACGGGCGATTCCATGCACCGTATTTTGGCGTCCTCCGATGGCAACGTGGGCTTCGCCGCGGGCGGCGGTCAGCTGAGCCTGTTTCTCGTTGAAATTATGGGCATTGATCTCGCGGAAAGCGTCGGCATCCTTCTCACGAAGGATAAACCGACCCAAATAAGGTGCATCGTCGGCGACTTTGCGCTCGAGAACGGCAAAATGACCGCCCGGACGATGATCGCCGATACTAGTGATACGATTTTCACCGGCAACGGCAGCATCGACTTGGGCCGCGAAACCATGGACATGCGCGTGCACGCGAAGCCTAAGGATTTCAGCCCGGTGACGTTGCGCTCGAAATTGCTGCTCAGCGGCACTTTCGCGCACCCGTATTTCGGGCCGGACAAAAAAGCCCTGGCGGTGCGCGGCGGAATCGCGGCGGCGCTCGGCGTGTTTCTGACGCCGCTGGCGAGCCTGCTGGTGCTGGTTGATCCGGGCGGCGGCAAAGACGCCAACTGCGAAGCACTTTTCAAAGAAGCTGCTAAGTAGGAAAATAATTCGTACCAAGGGCAATTAATTGTACCAGGTACGAATTAAATGAGAGAGCCTACCGAACACGGTGATTCTGGATTTTAATTCGTACCTGGTACAATTAATTGCCCGGCACTGGAAACGCATCCCCCAACACCTGCCGCCATTCAGCCGCGGCTTCGGTGACTTTGCCGGCTTTCAAATGATGATCGGCGAGTGTCGCGCGCCAGTAGGCGGCTTTGGCTTTGCCATGCCATGCGGGGCCGATGTCGATGGCGGTTTGGCCGCCGGGCGGCTTCACTGCGCACGGCGTACGTATGCGCGCCCAGGCCCAAAAGTCCACCAGCGCGCGCTCTAACTCATAGGGACGCGGCGAGCCGGAATAGAATTCCTGCGCCAACAGCTCCAGTGCGAAGGAGGCGATGGGAACTTGTGCGTGCGCGCGCCAGGCTTTCAACGCCGTCATGAGCAGCCGCGGCCGTCCGCCGTAGAGGCTATCGGACAATCTCAAAGTCGCGGCTTCGGCAACGGGGTTGGTGATGCTCCAGCCAGTGGCGCGTGTGAGCGATGGTTTGCCGGGAACGAGATAAGCGCCGTCGTATTCGCGGCAGGGCAGAACCTTGACCCAGACGCTGCCGCGCGGCACCAGCACGCCGGTCTCGGCGATGGTAACGCCGTCGAAGCGGCTTTTCAGCACCGCCCAGACGATCTTCAGCGCGTCGCCGGCTTTTTGCGCCGTGAGCTTGGGCGGCAAGAGATAAAGCACATCGACTTCCGTAATGGGAGCGACGGCCGTGCGCTTGCCAACGGCGCCGGCCACCAGGTAATCGCTGCCGGTGGAGGCAGCGAGGCCGCTGGGATAAAGCTCGGCCTGCAGCGCGGCGGTAACGTCATCGCATACGCCGCGCGCTAGCGCGTAAGCCGTATGGCTGGGCACCACGCGCCGCAGGAATTCGCCGAAGCAGGCGCCGAGCACGGGAACGGCCGCAGCGGGCGGGAAGCCCGAGACGCGGATCGGATCAGAAGACGGGCGTTTGATGAGAGCAGGAGGAAGCGGCAAGGCGCTTCCCTCACGAACATCCGCTGGTGGAACCGCACGTGTCGCACTTCATGCAGGTGCCGTTGCGCAAGAGCGTGAAGTTGCCGCATTCGCCGCAGGCATCGCCCTCATAGCCTTTCATGCGCGCCACATGGACGGCGCTGCGCCGAGATTCGGTGACTTCGGTGACGCGCGTGACTTTGACTTCCTCGGTCGCAAAAGCGCCGCGGGCCACGTTTTGATCCATGGCTAACGACCCTGACGACATGGCTACGGTGCCGCCGGGCGATGCGCCCGGTGTGCTTTGCGCGGCGACTGAGTCGGTGTTGCCGCCGGTCTCGCCTTTGGCGCGTCCGTGGTTCTTGAGGAAATACAGATTAGACGAGCGGATGAATCCCGGAGAGACGGTCTTGCTGGCGATCTGCAGCAGCTTCTCGGCCTGCTCGCCGTCGCCCATGGCGTCGGGCAGCACGTCGTGGGCCTCGGCGTGGGCAAGATCGTGGCGGCCCAAATAGCTCACCGCCAGTTCGCGGAAGATATAGTCCAGGATCGAGGTCGCCATTTTGATCGACGAATTGCCCTCAACGGGGCCGGCGGGATCGAAGCGCGTGAAGGTGAAGGCGTCGACGTATTCCTCCAGCGGCACGCCGTATTGCAGGCCGATGGAAATGGCGATGGCGAAATTGTTCATGAGGCTGCGGAAGGCCGCGCCTTCTTTGTGCATATCGACGAAAATTTCGCCTAGGCGGCCGTCTTCGTATTCGCCGGTGCGCACATAGACCTTATGTCCACCAACCAGCGCTTTTTGAGTGTAACCCTTGCGGCGGTCGGGCAAGCGCTGGCGTTCGCGCTGCACCAAGCGCTCGATGATGCGTTCGGCGACGATCTCGGCGCGCGAGGCCGGCGGCGCCTGGACCACGGCGGCCAGCGCATCTTCGTCATCATCAAAGTCGTCTTCGATCAAACTCGATGCCAAAGGCTGCGACAGTTTGGAGCCGTCGCGGTAGAGAGCATTGGCTTTCAGGCCCAGCTTCCACGACTTCATGTAAGCCGCCGCGCAGTCGGCAACGGTGGCGGCATTGGGCATGTTGATGGTCTTGGAGATGGCGCCGGAGATAAAAGGTTGCGCAGCGGCCATCATGCCGATGTGGGCCTCAACCGACAAAAAGCGCGTGCCGCTGCGACCGCAAGGGTTCGCGCAATCGAACACGGGCAGATGTTCCGCTTTCAGGTGCGGCGCACCTTCCAGTGTCATGGCGCCGCAGACGTAGACGTTGGCGGCATCGATGTCGGCTTTGCTGTAGCCGAGCGCTTCCAGCATGTTGAAGCCCACGTCGTTCAGCTGCTCGCTGTCGAAGCCCAGCTTGTTGATGCAGAACTCGTCGCCGAGGTTATATCGGTTGAACACAAACTTGATATCGAAGGCGTCGGTCAGCGCGCCTTCGATGGCCTCCAGCGCCTTTTTGTCAAAGCCACGGTCGGCGAGTGATATGGCGTTGATGGCGGGCGCACTCTTTAGCGTGGCGCGGCCCAGAGCATATTCGATGATGTCTTCGATCTCGCGCGGACCGTAGCCCAGCGTCTTTAACGCCAGCGGCACGGTGCGGTTGATGATCTTGAAGTAGCCGCCGCCGGCCAGCTTCTTGAACTTCACCAGGGCGAAATCGGGCTCGATGCCGGTGGTGTCGCAGTCCATGACCAGGCCGATAGTGCCGGTGGGCGCGATCACGGTGACTTGCGCGTTCCGGAAGCCGTGATTGGTGCCCAGTTCCAGCGCGCGGTCCCAGGCGTGTTTGGCGGCTGACACCAGGCTGGGGTCGGGGCAATCGGCGGCGTTCAGCGCCACCGGCCCGGTGTGCAGGCCTTCATAGCCATCGTGATGGCCGTAGGCAGCGCGGCGATGGTTGCGCATGACGCGCAGCATGTCGATGCGGTTGGGCAGGAACCCCGGGAACGCGCCGTGTTCTTCGGCCATTTCGGCGGAGGTGGCGTAGGCCGTGCCGGTCATCAATGCGCTGACGGCGCCGGCCATGGCGCGGCCTTCGTCGCTGTCGTAAGCAAGGCCGTTGGTCATGAGCAGTCCGCCCAAGTTGGCGAAGCCGAGACCCAGCGTGCGGAATTTGTGCGACAGCTCAGCGATCTCTTTCGATGGGAACTGCGCCATGAGCACGGAGATTTCCAAGGCCATGGTCCACAGCCGCACCGCGTGTTCGAAGCCGGCGACGTCGAAGGCGCCGTCAGCCTCGCGGAAGGCGAGCAGGTTCAGGGACGCGAGATTGCAGGCGGTGTTGTCCAGGAACATGTATTCCGAACACGGGTTCGAGGCATTGATGCGCCCCGACTGCGGGCAGGTGTGCCAATCGTTGATGGTGGTGTCGAACTGCAAGCCCGGATCGGCGCACTGCCAAGCGGCTTCGCCGATGCGCTGCCACAGGGCGCGGGCCTTCAAGGTTTTGATGACCTTGCCGCCGACACGGTTGGTCAAATCCCAGTCGCCGTCTTTCTCGACGGCGTCGAGGAAGGCGTCGGTGACGCGCACGCTGTTGTTGGAATTCTGGCCGGCGACGGTGCCGTAGGCTTCGGAATCCCAGTCGGTGTCGAACTCGGGGAAATCGACCGAGGTGTAGCCTTGGCGCGCGAACTGCAGCGCCCGCTGGATGACGTTGTCGGGCAGCATGGCGGCGCGGGCGGCTTTGATTTCTTTGCGCAGCTGCTTGTTGACCTTGGGATCGAAGCGGCCGTCCGCCGCGGTGCCCGTATCGGCGCCGTCCCAGCTCTTCACCGCGCGCATGATGGCGGCGAGGTGCTTTTTGGTCAGGCGCGAGCCGGTCACGAGGGCTGCGACCTTTTGGTCCTCGCGCACTTTCCAGTCGATGAAGGTCTCGATGTCGGGGTGATCGACGTTGAGGATCACCATTTTGGCGGCGCGGCGCGTGGTGCCGCCGGACTTTACGGCCCCGGCGGCGCGATCGCCGATTTTCAGCCAGCTCATGAGGCCCGAGGACTCGCCGCCGCCCGAGAGTTTCTCGCCTTCGCCGCGCAGAGACGAGAAGTTGGTGCCTGTGCCCGAGCCATATTTGAACAGGCGGGCTTCGCGCACCCACAAATCCATGATGCCGCCTTCGTTCACCAGATCGTCGGCGATGCCCTGTATGAAACAGGCGTGGGGTTGGGGGCGTTCGTAGGCGCTGCTGGCTGCCGTCAGCTGGCCGCTGCGGTAATCCACATAGAAGTGGCCTTGCGAGGGGCCGTCGATGCCGTAAGCCCAGTGCAGGCCGGTATTGAACCACTGCGGCGAGTTGGGCGCGCCCATCTGGCTGGCGAGCATGAACCGCATTTCGTCAAAGTAGGCCCGCGCGTCGTTGTCGCTGTCGAAGAAACCGGCCTTCCAGCCCCAATAGGTCCAGGTGCCGGCGAGGCGGTCGAAGACCTGGCGCGCATCGGTCTCGCCGGCGCTGCGTTCGCTCTCGGGCAGTTCGCGGAGTTCCGCCGTGGCGGCGGTCTTGCGCCACAGAAAATCCGGCACGTCGTTTTCGGCGAGGGGCACGAGCTTGGCCGGCACGCCGGCGCGGCGGAAATACTTCTGCGCCAGGATGTCCGAGGCCACCTGCGACCAGGCCGCCGGCACCATGACGGCGTCCTGGCGGAAGACCACCGAGCCGTCGGGATTGCGGATTTCGCTGGCCAGCGCGCGGAATTCGATGCCGTCGTAGGGCGACTTGCCTTCGGTGGTAAAACGCCGCGAAACGCGCATGCCCCGGAACCCCGTCTCAACCTGACCAAAAGCGACACCAAATGTGGGGCGCCGAGGGCGAGACTCGATAAAACAGCCGCCCCGGCCCGCGCGTCGGCGGGTCTCAGCTAACGGCTTGGTTTTCCAAGCTTTTTCCCCTCGGCCCTCGCTCCGCGCACCACATATAGGGTGTGGCGACGACAGAGCCACTAGATTACGGAAGGGGGGACCTAGGGGCAATATGTATTGTGGTAGGATGACAAGTCATCCACAGGATGTAGATGCACGCTCCGCGCGAGTGGCGCAAAACCGGCTGCTAGACCCCCTTCGGGAATCTCGCCATAGTGCCGCCCAATAAGCCTGTGAGAACGGGTACTTGAACGGAGTTGATCGGCAATGAATTTCGGCACCTGGCTGCATACCAAACTCCACGGCGAGCTGGTGGGCGAGGACGCTTACGGCAACGTCTATTACACCTCCAAGCGCATGCGCGGTACGCGCCACGAGCGCTGGGTGGTTTACAAGGGCGAGCCGGAAGCTTCGAAAGTGCCGCCCGAATGGCATGCCTGGCTGCATCACACCACCGATGCGCCGCTCGAAGGACCCGCGCGTCCGTGGTTGAAGCCGCACCAGCCCAATCTCACTGGCACGGCTCAGGCTTATCTGCCGCCCGGCGCCGATCAACGCGGCGGCCAGCGCGCCAAAGCCGCCGATGACTATCAGGCCTGGACGCCGGAGGCTTAAGTTTCGCCCGTGAGTGTCCCCCTGAGTTCTCAGGCTAACCTTCTTCGAGAAACCAGAACCTTGTCGAAAATCGAGCGCCGCGAATATTTGGTTGGCGTGCTGACGGCGACTTTTCTGGTGGTGGTGCTCGTGTTCACGGCGCTGGCCAACCGCGGTCAGCGCGCGGCCGAGCCGGGCGTACTGACGCTGACGGCCACTTTCAATCGCTCCGATGGCGTGCATGTGGGCAGCCCTGTCAGGATCGCCGGCCTCAATGTCGGCACGGTCACGGCCTCGGCTCTCGATGCGGAGCAGCACGCCGTTCTGACCTTCAGCCTGACGCAAGCCGTGGCTTTGCCTGACGATACCGCTGCGGTCATCGAGACCGACGGCATCTTCGGCAGCAAGTACATCGAGCTTAGGCCCGGCGGTACCGAAGACATGCTGAAGTCCGGCGCGCATATGTCCTACACGCAGGACGCCGTGATCATCGAGGATCTCGTCGCCTTGATCGTGCAGCGCGCCAAAGACGCCCGCAAAACACCGGCGAAAGCCACAACAGAGCAGAACCCATGAAACGCAATCCCATCGAAACCGTGCTCGGCGCCGTCGTGCTGGTGGTGGCCGCCATGTTCCTGCTCTTCGCTTATTCCATCGCCGATCTGAAGCAGGTCACCGGCTATGAAGTCAAAGCCACTTTCTTGAAGGTTGGCGGGCTTGAGCGCGGCAGCGATGTGCGCATCAGCGGCATCGACGTCGGCACCGTCACCGGCCAGACCCTCAATCCCGACACCTTCCAGGCCCAGGTCGTCATGTCGATCGAGCCCAATGTGACATTGCCGACGGATACCGAAGCCTCCATCGTCAGCGACGGCCTCTTGGGCGGCAAATACGTCAACCTGGTTCCGGGCCGCGCGAGCGAACGCATCGCCGCCGGCGGTGTCATCGGCAAAACCCGCGATTACCAGTCGTTGGAAGACCTGGTGGGCCAGATCATTTTCCTTGCCACCAATTCCGGCGATCAAGCGAAATGAACGTGAAGAAGCTTTTTTTCGGTCTGGCGTTTAGTCTCGCTTTTGTCGGCACCGCAGCTGCGACCGATATCCCCATGGATACGGTCGTCCTGGGCGGGCTGGATAAGGTCGCCGCGCGGGTCAGTACCGTCAGCGGCAAGGTCGGCGCGCCGATCGTCTTCGGCACGCTCGAAGTCGTCGCCCACACCTGCGTCACCCATCCGCCCGAGGAAGCCCCCGAAAACGCGGCGTTTCTGGAGATTTTCCAGTTGGCGACCGGCAAGGAAAAACAGAAGGTTTTCAGCGGCTGGATGTTTGGCTCGTCGCCGGCGCTCTCGGCGCTGGATCACCCGGTTTACGATATCTGGGTGCTGCGCTGTGAAAGCAGCACGGCTTCCAAGTCGCGCTGAGACAAGGGCCCCTCGAAGTGGGCTTTCTGCGTCAGCGCCTCACTTAACTGCGTCAGATAATCCTGCTGGCTGATCTCGATGGTGCCGAAGCGCGCCAGATGGTCGGTGATGAACTGTGTGTCGAGCAGTGTAAAGCCGCCCTGCTTGAGGATGCCCACAAGGTGCGTGAGCGCGACCTTTGACGCGTCGGTTTCACGGCTGAACATGCTTTCGCCAAAAAACGCCGCGCCCATGGCCAGCCCGTAAAGCCCACCGGCCAATGCGCCGTCTTTCCAGACCTCGATGCTGTGGGCGACGCCGGCCCGGTGCAGGGCGCTGAACAGCTGCATGATGCGGTCGTTGATCCAGGTGTCGGCGCGCGTAGCGCTGGTCTCGGCGCAGCCGGCCATGACTCCGTCGAAAACCTGATCGATGGTGACGGTGAAGGTGCCCTGGCGCAGGCGTTTACGGAGCGAGCGCGGCAGATGGAATTCATCCAGCGGCAGCACGCCGCGCAATTTCGGCTGCACCCAGAACACGTCGCTGTCGTCGCGCGACTTGGCCATGGGGAAAACGCCGTAAGCGTAGGCTTTGAGAACCAGGTCCGGGGTGATTTCGGTGGTCATGATGCCACCGCGGATGAGGGGTCGGCTATTTCTTGTCGATGCCGCTGTTGGCGATGAATTCTTCCAGCCAGCGGATATCGTAGGTGCCGTTGACGACCGCCGGCTCGTTGAGAATGGCCATGTGCAGGGGAATCGACGTTTCGATCCCGTCGATGACATATTCGTGTAGTGCCCGGCGCATGCGCATCACGCATTCTTCGCGGGTGCTCCCTTGCACGATCAGCTTGGCGATCAGGCTATCGTAGTGCGGCGGGATTTTGAAGCCCGAGAACAAGCCTGAATCGACGCGCACCCGCCGCCCGCCGGGAGCGTGGTAGCCGGTGATCAAGCCCGGCGAGGGTGCAAATGTGCGCGGGTTCTCGGCATTGATGCGGCATTCCATCGAGCAGCCTTCGAAGGTCACGTCCTTCTGGGCAAAGCCCAATTCCAGGCCCGAGGCGATGCGGATCTGCTCGCGCACCAGGTCGAGGCCGGTGACCATTTCCGTTACCGGATGCTCCACCTGCAGGCGGGTGTTCATTTCGATGAAATAGAACTTGCCGTCTTCATACAAGAACTCGACCGTGCCGGCGTTGTCGTAGCCGAGCTTGCGCATGGCCTTGCAGACCACTTCGCCGATCTCGTCGCGCTGGCCGGCGTTCAGCGCCGGCGAGGGGGTTTCCTCGAAAATCTTCTGGTGGCGGCGCTGCAGCGAACAGTCGCGTTCGCCCAGGTGGACGACGTTGCCGTGTTTGTCGCCCAGCACCTGAATCTCGATGTGGCGCGGGCGGCCTAAGTATTTCTCCATATAGACTTCGGCGTTGCCGAAGGCGGCCTTGGCCTCGGTGCCGGCGGTTTGGAAGGCTTCGCGCACGCCCTCGCGGTTCTGGGCGACTTTCATGCCGCGCCCGCCGCCGCCAGCGCTGGCTTTGATCAGGACCGGATAGCCAATGGAATCCGCGATCTCGACCGCCGCATCGGCGGATTCCACAGCGCCCTCGGAGCCCGGCACCACCGGGATACCGGCTTCCTTGGCGGTCTTCTTGGCCATGACCTTATCGCCCATGGTGCGGATATGGATGGGCGAGGGGCCGATGAACGTGATGTCGTGGTCGGCCACCATCTCGGCGAACTCGGCGTTCTCCGAGAGGAAACCATATCCAGGGTGAATGGCGTCGGCGTGGGTAATGGTGGCGGCCGAGATGATCGCGGCCTTGTTGAGGTAGCTGTCGCGCGCCGCCGGCGGACCGATGCAGACGGACTCGTCGGCCAGGCGCACGTGCATGGCTTCGGAATCGGCGGTGGAATGCACCGCGACCGACTTGATGCCCATTTCGCGGCAAGCGCGCTGCACACGAAGCGCGATCTCGCCGCGGTTGGCGATAAGGATCTTCTCGAACATCAGATGTGCTTCGGGTTATTCAATGATGACCAGTGGTTCGCCGTACTCGACGGGCGAGCCGCTCTCGAGCAGAATCTTCACGACTTTACCGCCGCGCGGCGCCTTGACCGGATTGAAGGTCTTCATGGCTTCGATCAGCGCGACGGTCTGACCCTCGGCTACCTGATCGCCGACCTTGATGAAGGGTGCCGCCCCCGGTTCGGGCAGCAGATAGAACACGCCGACCATGGGCGACTTGACGGTGCCGGGGTGGCTCGCGGGATCCACCGGCTTGGCGGCGACAGGCGCCTCGGCGGCAGCGGGCGCGTAAACCGGCTGGGGCGTGCCGACCACGGCGCTGGTCATGTGTTTGGCGACACGGATACGGATGCCGCCGCTTTCGTACTCGACTTCCGAAAGCCCGGTTTCATTGAGCACGTCGGCCAGCTGGCGGACGAGATCGCTGTCAATCGGCGAGTTCGTCTTTGCTTTCTGAAGCGCTGCCGCTTCGGGTTTTTTGTCCTGAGATTTTGTCACGCCGTTTTTGCCTTGCTGATAAGTTGCGCCATGGCATCCACCGCCAGCTCATAACCTTGCCCGCCGAAGCCGCAGATGACCCCGGTGGCCGCGCGCGAAACGAAGGAGTGGTGGCGGAACTCCTCGCGCTTGAAAATGTTGGAAAGGTGCACCTCGATCACCGGCACGCCGCATGCGAGCAGTGCATCGAGAATGGCGACGGAGGTGTGGGTGTAGGCCGCCGCATTGATGATGATGCCGGCCGCCCCAGGATTTGTTGAAGTGGTGCGGGCACCCTGGATCCAGGACACCAGTTCGCCCTCGTCGTTGCTCTGGCGGAAGTCGGCATCCAGGCCATGGCTTTTGGCCCGGGCGGTGGCCGCACCCTTGATATCGTCCAAGGACGTGCGTCCATAAATGTCCGGCTCCCGCTGCCCCAACAGATTGAGGTTCGGCCCATTAAGAATAAGGACTACCCGGCTCACGTGCGTTCTTCCTGCCCACTTAGAAGGGGTCGTTCTTAAAGCAGCAACCCTTAACGACCTGGATATACTACCGCTTCGCCCAGGGCAACCACCCCCTGGTGAGAAAAAAGGCAAAAAATCTTTTAACTACCAGGACTTGTTGCAAGAATCCGCCCGCCATCCCATACTTACGCCGGGCGACTTTCTCGCTTAATATCACCCAAGAAGGCACCGGTTTTCGATGCAGATTGTCCTGAACGGGGAAACCCGGACCGTGGCCGCGGGGTTGACGGTCACCGGCCTCTTGGCCGAGCTCGGTATCGACGCCCGCAAAGTCGCCGTGGAACGCAATCTGGAGATCGTGCCGAAGTCGGTTTTTGCGGCGACGGCGCTGGCCGAGGGCGACCGGCTGGAAATTGTGCATTTTATTGGTGGTGGTTAGCGCGTGATTCGGAAAAGTGGTCTGCCGGTTTTCCGATAAGATCACGCGCAAAGGAAAAGATGATGGACGGCGATCAGATCGGTACTGAGGATTTTTTCACCGTAGCGGGCAAGCGCTTCCGCTCGCGGCTGCTGGTGGGCACCGGCAAGTACAAGGATTTCACCGAGACGGCGCGGGCGATTGAAGCCTCTGGCGCCGAGATCGTCACGGTCGCCGTGCGGCGCGTCAATGTGTCGGACCCCAAGCAGCCCATGCTGATGGATTTCGTCGATCCCAAAAAATACACCTATCTGCCCAATACCGCCGGTTGCTACACGGCGCAGGATGCCGTGCGAACCTTACGTCTCGCGCGCGAAGCCGGCGGCTGGAACCTGGTGAAGCTGGAAGTGCTGGGCGATCAGAAGACGCTTTATCCCAACATGGTCGAGACCTTGAGCGCGACCGAAGCCCTGATCAAAGACGGCTTCGACGTGATGGTTTATTGCAGCGACGATCCGATCATGGCGAAGAAGCTCGAAGACATGGGTTGCTGCGCCATCATGCCGTTGGGCTCTCTGATCGGATCGGGCCTCGGCATCCAAAGTCCGGTGAATATCCGCCTGATCATCGAAGCCGCCAAGGTGCCGGTGCTGGTGGATGCGGGCGTGGGCACGGCGTCCGACGCCGCCATCGCCATGGAATTGGGCTGCGACGGCTTGCTGATGAACACCGCCATCGCCGCGGCGAAAGATCCCATCCGCATGGCGCGCGCCATGAAGCTTGCGGTAGAAGCCGGACGCCTCGCCTACCTTGCCGGCCGCATACCGAAAAAGCTTTACGCCGATCCCTCGAGCCCGCTGGGTGGGCTGATTTAGCAGCCTGCGTAGCCCGGCAAATCCTGCCGGGTGCCTGGGCGATTTACGTAAAACCCGCCCCGCCGCGCCGCGCCATTCCCTGCTAAGTCCTTGATCGCGCTGGCATCACCCCATGGCATGGGGCTTGCTTACTTCATCCCTGAACGCCACCCGTGCGCTTAAAGCGCCGGGCATATGACTTTGGCAAACGGATTTAGGAAAGCGGAGCGTTGCGATGAGCCTTCAGGGAACATTCAACACGGCAGTGCAGGCGATGAACACGCAGTCGCACCAGCTGTCCAACATCTCCACCAATATCGCCAATACCAACACCACCGCCTACAAGGCGCAGGACACGCATTTCGAGACGCTGCTGAACCACATCCAGCCGACGGACAAGGGCTTCTTTACCGTCAGATCCTTCGACTACCGTCAGGTGGACAAGCAAGGCACCATCGCCACCACGGGCCGCACCTTCGATCTGGCCTTGAACGGCCGTGGCTTTTTGGTCACGAACGCCAATCAAGGGGCCACCGGCGATTGGCGCTTTACCCGCGACGGCGCGCTGTTCGGCAAGACCGTGAATGTCTCCGGCACCGATCTGGACGGCGACGGCACCGACGATCAGCAGGACACCTATCTCACCACCGCCGACGGCTCCTACGTTTACGGCTGGGCCGCCGACGCCGACGGCAATTTCTCCGAGGCCAACAGTCTCAGCTCACTCACCCCCGTGGTCTACAGCAGCGCCAGCGTTACGGCGGGCGCGTCGCCGACCCTGCTGTTCCCGGCCGGTATTCCGTCCAAGGCCACCACTACTATTCAGCTGCAAGCCAACCTCTCGGCCTCCGCCGGCGGACGCCAGAGCGTGGGCCTGCCCCTTGTCGATCAGGACGGCAATTCCCGCACGCTCACGGTCGGTTTCACCGGCGATCTTTCGGCCAATGCCTGGACGATGGATATGGCGAGCCTCGACACCAACAACCAGCCGGTGGCGGTCAGCTTCGATCCGCCGAACCTCGACTTCGACGGCACCGGCCATATCATCTCGCCCACCGACGGGCAGATCTTCGTGGAAATCAGCGACGCCAACGGCCCGCAGTCCTTCACGCTCGACCTCACCAAGCTCACCCAGCTGGCCGACCAGGGCAAACTGACGGTGCAGAACATCATCCAGGACGGCTACATCGCCGGGCGCCTGCAGAACACCTACTTCAACGGCAACGGCGTGCTGATCGGCAGCTATTCCAACCACGAGGTGCGCAACCTCTACAAACTGCCCATCGCCACCTTCGCCGCCGACAACAACTTAGAGGCCCGCAACGGCAACGTCTTCCTGCCGACCGTCGAGGCCGGCGAGATGCAGCTCAGCGGCCTGGGCACGCCTACCGGCACCACGCAAATCATCGTCGGCGCGCTGGAGGCCTCCAACGTCGACCTGGCCGACCAGTTCTCGAAAATGATCATCACCCAGCGTGCCTATTCCAGCGCCGCCAAGGTGCTGACCACGGCCGACGAAATGACCCAGGCCGTGCGCGACCTGAAGCGGTAGGGTTAACCGCTTCCTTTTTGGTCATCCCCGGACTTGTTCCGGGGATTCATTGTGCAGAACGCGCCGTTGTAGCGGATGAGAAATGGATACCCGGGTCTCGGGCCCGGGTATGACAGCGGGGGGTGTTTCCGCGGCCCCGCGATGCTAATCTCAATCCAATGATCTACGTCTACTCCGCCCTCGGGATCTATCTGCTGATAGGCCTGATCCTGACCACGTCCGTATTGCGGGCCCCCAGCAGCCGCATGCGCTATTACGACTTCGCTTTGGGCGCGGTCGTCATGCCGGTGCTGTTTGTGGCCTTGCTGGTCCTCGAGGCCGCCAACCACCTGTGGAAGCGCCTCCTCATCGCGCTGAACTACGACCCGCCCGAGGAAATGCGCGCCGGGCCCCAAGAGCCGGGGGATAGTGAGTTGGATAAGCTTGGAGAATAATTCGTACCTGGTACGAATTTAGTTAGGGACGCGCTGGCGCCGGGCAACGCGCCCTTGATCATCCGACAGCCCTTGTTGTCGAGCCTGGTTTTGGCGGCATGATCTGCAACGCTCAGCCAGTGCAGATTCCACACCGCGTCGGCGCCGCCGCACTCAAGCGCCATCAAATGATCTTTCTGCCAGCCCGGGCACGCGCCGCGGGTGCCGTCGCCTGTCTTGCCGATCGATGGGCAGGGATGGCCGCGCTGGAAGACGACAAGCACATGCCGGTCGCGGTGGATACGCGCCGCAGCCGCTGGGCTCGCGCAGGAGAGAAGCGCGAGCGCGAGCAGGCAGAATGCGGGAGAGGTAATTCGTACCAGGTACAATTAATCGCTCCCTTGCTCGAACAGAGGGCGTAATTCGTACCTGGTACGACTTAAGTTCGAATTAGATTCCGCGGTCTAGTAGCCGTCGCGCCGATCTTCGCGATCGCGGCGTTCCTCACGGCGTTCTTCGCGGCGTTCGGCGCGCTCATCCTGGCCAGGTGTCGTGACCGCACCGGCCACGGCGCCGACAGCAGCGCCGGCGATCAACGGGGCGCCAAGCACGGCCGCCGCGCCAACGCCGATGGCGCCGCCGGTGATGGCCCGTGTGCCCGGATCATTGCCGCAAGCGCTAAGGGCGAGAAGGGCGGCTACGGTCGTGACAACGAGTGTGGCTTTCATGGGTGCATGTCCTTTGCGGGTGAGTGTCGTGGATACAACGCTCACCGAACATGAAAGTCCGGTCGGTGTGGGCGGGAAGATACGATTGATCGGGATACGATCAATTCGGGGGATGTCGCGCGCTGGAACGCGCGCGATTAAAAAACGCGGCGGGTGCTATCCCGCCACGGGCACGCGCCGCATCAAGAGCTTTTCGCGGAACACGTCGTAGATCGTCACCCCGGCGGCGGCGGCGATTTCCTTGGCGGTCATGCCGGTTTCCGTCAGCAGCACGCGGATGAATTCGGGCCGTGCCCGCCACGACCCGCGTTTGGCCGGGCGCATATGCAGGCGGCCGCTGGCGGCGGCGGCCCTGGCCGCCTTGGCGCGCTCCTCAGCGTCGAGGCCGCGCAGGATGGCGTCGTCCATGGCCTCGTCGCGGCGTTTCTTCTCGGCGGCGACCCTCTCGCTCTCGGTGCGGTATTCGGCGGACGGCCCTGCGGCCGGCCGGCGGGCGTGCTGCCACCAGGTGCCCATATTTTCAGGGCCGGCGGCGCCGAAGTCGGCGGGAAAGCCTGAAGGGCGCCGCGGCCGTTGGCGCGGGCCGGGATCGGAGACAACGGGCGCCTCAGTCATACCAGCCGCTTCGCGCAAGCTCATGCCGTGGGCGGCGGCCAGGCGCGTGGCGGCGCTGACGGCGGCATCGCGCTCGCCGGTGTAGGTGGTCGAGTGCGCCACTTCCAACAGCTTGCGGAACCGCACACGTTCCTTGGCGGTGAAACCGGTCTCGGTCATGACGAGAGTCTCTTACCTATTCAGGCGGCGCTGGGACGCGCGATCCGCGCGGGGCCTATTTTTTGCGGGCTTGGGCGATGGCGTCGACCAAATCGGATTTAGGCACCGCGCCGGGCAGGAAGTTGCCCTCGACAATCAGCTGCGGCGTGCCGTCGATGGCCAGGTCGTCGGCCAGGCTGTGGTTCTTCGACAGGATGTCGTTGAGGGACGGGTCCTTCATGTCCTCCTGGAGCTTTTTGGTATCCAGGCCGATATTCTGCGCGACGACCATGACGACGCTGTCGCTCACCTGACCTTTGTAGGCCATGAGCGCCATATGGAGCTCAGACCACTTGCCTTGCTTACGGGCGGCAAGGGCCGCGCGCGCCGCGGTCAGGGATGAGGGCCCGAGGATCGGGTACTCCTTCATGACCAGGCGTAACTTGGGATCTTCCTTGAGCAGTTCGACCACGGCCGGGAACATGGATTTGCAATAGCCGCAGTTGTAGTCGAAGAACTCGACGACCGTGACATCGCCCTTGGGGTTGCCGAGGACGGTGCCCTCAGTCGGATTCAGCAGCTCCTGGCGGCGGCTGAGCATGACGCTCGCGCGCTTGTCGATCTTGATCTTATCGGCCTGGGCCTCGAGGGCGTTGATCGCCTCGGAAATGATCGACGGGTTTTCCAGGATGTATTCGCGCACCAGCTTCTTGACCTCGTCCTTCTGGGCGGCGGAGAGGGCATCGGCGGCGACGGCGGCCCCTGGGACAATCAGGGAGAGGGTCTGCCCCACAAGGGCGAACGCGAGCAGGGCAATAGCGATACGCATGGGAAATTCCTTATGAGGGATTCGGATCATGCGGCCATACTACCTACGCTTGGTGCGCATTTCGCGTAAATTATTCTGGGCTAAGATCTTGATATCCTGGAGGCGATACCATGTCGGGGTATCCCTTTGCAGCAGTTTTTCCGCCTGGATGCTGTAGCGGGCGACGTCGCCGAACTGGCCCATGAGGATGGCCCGCTCGGCGGCGGCATAGGCCGACATGCCGACCTCGTCGCTCATGGCATAGGAGCGCGCCAGCATATCCCAGGCGCCGGGGTCTTCCGGGTGCAGGACCAGGGCGTGCTTTAAGGCTGCCTGGGCCTCGGGGCCGTTTTCAGGCTTGCCGCTTTCGACCAGGGCATGGGCGAGGGCGCCCAAAATCTCGGGCGCATCGGGCATGTATTTCAGCGCTTCGCGGTAGGCGAGTACAGCTTCGTCGACCTTGCTGCGGCTGAGCTGCATGTCGCCCTTGATCTGCCAGAAGTAGGGATCGTGCGGCGCGTCGGTGAGCAGGCTGTCGACCAGCGGCAGTGCCTCGTCGAACTGGCCCCGGCGGTAATAGGCGATGGCGCGGGCGTAGCGGGCTTCAACGCTTTTGTCGGCGTCGGGGTAGCGCTGCAGGGTGGTGATCTGCGGTTTCAGAAAGGCGAACAGCTTGGCCAGCATGCGCTGGTGCTGGCGGTCCAGTTCCGGGTCCGACGGCACGCCCGAATAGGGCGAGACCTCCATGGCGGCCGCGATGGTCGACATACGGTCGATATTGAGCGGATGGGTGCGGATGTAGGGGTCCTGGTTGGACGTGATCAGGCGTTCCTCGCCCTGGAGGCGCTCGAAGAAGTCGCGTAATCCCTTGGCCGACTGGTGCGTGTCGGTCAGGGTTTTTAAGGCGAACTGATCGGCGCGGGCTTCCTGGCCGCGGCTGAAGCTCAGGAATTGGCCGAGGGCCGCGCGCTGGCCGCCCATCATCACCGCCATGCCGACGTCGGGATTGCCGCTGGCGATACCGGCGGCGACGCCGAGCAGCGTGGCGAGAATTGAAATGGTGTTGGGGCCAGCCATGTCGCTGGCCACCATGATGACGTGGCCGCCGGCGATGTGGCCGATCTCGTGGGCCAGGACGCCGATGACCTCGTTTGAATTCTTCGCGCGCAGCAGCAGGCCGGTGTGGAGATAGATATTGCCACCCTCGGTGGCGAAGGCGTTCATGCTGTCGTCGACGACCATGTGGATCGAGATGGTTTCGGGCGGAATTCCGCCGGCGATCAAGATCGGCCGGGCGTAGGCCTTCAGGGTTTCGCCGATTTCGGTGTCTTCCAGCACCGCGCCGGTACTGAAGTCTTGCGCGACGGCAGGCGCGCTTGTACCCATCAGCAGCACGCCGAAGGAGGCCGCCGCCAAAAGCCCGCAAGCGCGTTGGCGGATGCCAGGGAAGGCGGCGGGTGTCAGGCGATGGGTCAAGGGATTCACAATAAAGCTATGAGTGTTGAACAGACGAAGACGGGCCACAGCCCCCGGAATAGCATCAGCAATAGCGGGAGATTATGGCATTTTCTCAGCGTCCGCCGGGGCCTTTTTTCGCTGTGTGGAGCCCTTGTAATGACGGCTTCCCTGGCGTCCTGCGAGGGTGTGCCGCAGGTTGGTTTACCGCCCATTCATCTCCAGTTTGGGATGGGCGACAGGGCGCCGTCTTACGCCGGGCTTATCGCCGCCGACGAAGCCGAGGCGGCCCTCGTCGCCCGTAACATTATGCGCGCCGGCGGTAACGCCACCGACGCCGCCGTGGCTTTGGGGTTTGCCCTCTCCGTGACCTTGCCGTCCTCGGCCGGGCTCGGCGGCAGCGGCGCTTGTGTCGTGCATGATGCCGTGACCGGCACCACGGAAGCCTTGGACTTCACGCCGCGGCCCGGCACCGACGAAGGGGCGGCGCGTTATCGCGCGGCGATCCCGGCGCTGCCGCGCGGGCTCTTTGCCCTGCATGCCAAATACGCCAAGCTGCCCTGGGCGCAAGATGTGGCGCCGGCGGAAAATCTCGCGCGCTTCGGCACCAAAGTGTCACGCGCGCTTGCCCAAGACCTCGCTGCCGACGGCGGGGTTCTGGTCAACGACCGCATTGCGTTGACGGCCTTCATGACGCCGCGCCGGCAAGTCCTGCAGGCTGGCGAGACGATCAAGCAAGCTGACCTTGCGACCATGCTGGGACGCTTGCGTGCCCACGGGGCCGGGGATCTCTATGCGGAGGCGCTCGTGGACGAGATGGTCGATGCCTTTGCCGCAGCGGGCAGCGTCATCACCGGCGAAGACTTGCGTAGCTATGTGCCACGCTGGGTCGTTGCCGCCGGTATGGACGAAGGACCGACGCGCCTGTTTGTCTTGCCGGCGGACGTGGGCGGCGGCGATTTTCTAAAGACTCTTGCGGCGCGGCCTCCACGGCCGTCGGACAAAGCGGTTGCCGCGGGCGCCACCAGCTTTGTCGTCGCCGACACCGAAGGCGGCGCGGTGGCCTGCGCGCTCAGCATGGGCGCGCCCTTTGGCCTCGGCATCATGCCGCCCGCCACCGGCTTTTTGCTGGCGCCGGCGCCCGATGCGCCGGGCGCGCATCCGCAAGGTTTGGCGCCCGTGATCGCCGTCCATCATGCCGACAACCGCATGGTGTTTGCCGCCGCCGCGGCCGGCGCCGATGCCATCGCGCGGACCGCGGCCTTGACCCATGCCGCCGTCGTCGAGCGGCGTGTCGGCAGCAGCGCGCGGGAATTCGACCGGCGCTCGGGCCTCGTTAATATGCTGGCCTGCGACCTTCATGAGCCCGGCTGCCTGGTGCAAAGCGATCAAAGCGGCGCAGGATATGCCGTGGTGCTCACACCAAAGGATTAAAATGATCAAAGTCGCAAAACGCGCGCTGGTGCCGCCGTTCATTGTGATGGACGTGATGCGCGAAGCCGCCGCGCTGGAAGCCGCCGGGCGCAGCATCATTCATCTTGAGGTGGGGCAGCCTTCCACGGGAATCCCCCAGGCCGCCGCCAAGCAGGTGGCGCGTATCGTCGGCGGCGATGACCCTTTGGGCTATACGCTGGCCAGCGGCTTGCCGGCCTTGCGGAGCCGCATCGCCCGCCACTACCGCGACATGTACGGCGCCGATGTGGCGGCGGAGCGGATTTTTGTCACGACCGGATCATCGGGCGGTTTTGTGCTGGCCTTTCTCAGCGCCTTCGAGGCCGGGGACCGCGTGGCCCTGGCTGCGCCCGGCTATCCGGCCTACCGGCACATTCTGACCAGCCTCGGGGTCGTGGCTGAGTTGATCGAGGTCGACGCGGCGGCGCGCTATCAGCCGACCGTCGCCCATTTGAAAAAGCTGCCGCGCTTGCCCGAAGGACTCATCGTTGGCAGCCCCGCCAATCCCACCGGCTCGGTGATTCTGCCCGACGCTTTTCGTGAGCTGGCGGCTTTTTGCGACACGAACGGCATCAGGCTGATCTCCGACGAGATTTATCACGGCATCACCTTTGGTGTGACCGCGACCACCGCCGCCGGTGTGTCGGACACGGCCATCGTGGTGAACAGCTTCTCCAAATACTTCAGCATGACCGGCTGGCGTCTGGGCTGGCTGGTGGTGCCGGAGGATCTCAAGCGCCCCTTGGAGTGTCTGGCGCAGAACTTGTTTATCGCGCCGCCCGCGATCTCCCAGCACGCCGGCATCGCGGTGTTCGATTGCCGCGCGGAGTTGGAAGCTAATGTCGCGCGCTATGCGCGCAATCGTGAAGTGCTGCTGCGCCGCTTGCCGGAAAGCGGGTTCACGCATTTCGCGCCGGCCGATGGAGCGTTCTACATCTACGCCGATATCTCCGGCTTTGGCGAAGACGCAGCGGCGTTCTGTAAACGGATGCTCAACGAAGCAGGTGTCGCAACGACGCCGGGGACCGACTTCGATCCCTTCCACGGCCATCACTTTGTGCGTTTTTCTTTCGCCGGCTCGACCGCCGACATGGAAGAGGCCTGCACGCGCCTCGTGAACTGGCGCGCGCAGGGTTAGAGCATTTTCCGGCGAAGTGGTCTCCGGTTCCCTGCCGGCCGAGGGCCGGCATCACTTTTGAATCGCGCGCGTCTTAGCGCGCGACAGAAAATGCAACCAAATCAGAATCACTACTCCTTAGCATCCCACCATCCCTTGCGGGACGGCCCCGAGGATTCCGGCTCGGCGCGCGGCGCTTCAGCACGAGGCGCCTCGGCCCGTGCGGACTGGGGCGCGGGCTGCGGCGCTGGCGGAGGTGGCAGCGGCGACGGCGCCGCCGCGCTAGGCGCGGACTCACTTTGCCCGTCGCCGTCGTTGCGTCGCCATGACTCCTTCAAAGCGCGGAAGAAGCCTTTCGGAGCTGCGGGTGTGGATGCATCGCCGGAGGGTTCCGGTGCTGAAGCTCGTACAGCGGCGACAGAAGCCGCCGGCCCGCTTTCAGCACGCTCGGGCCGGGGTGAATCATGCGGCGCGTCTTCGGCCCCATCTTGCGACCATTGGGCCGCAGACGGCTGCGCGCCGTCTTCGTTTGGCGCACCGCTTTGCGGTCCGCCGCGTTCGCTACCGGGCTCGCCGCCGCGCCGCCGCCGGCGTCCACCTCGGCGACCACGCCGGCGTCCGCGCCGGGCCGGGTCATCATGTCCGGGGCGTTGCTCGCCAGGAGCGCCGCCAAGTTGTCCTTGATCGTCACCTTGAGCTTCGCGCGGCGCATCGCTGGCGTTCTGCGCTTGCGACGGTTGAAATGAATTTTCGCCGTCCGGCGCGGGCGCGAATTCGTTGCCGCTTGCGGGCGGCACCGAACCATCGGGACTGCGGTTGGCGCCGCCGCGGCGTCTACGTCTGCGGCGCTTGCGCCCGCCGTCTTGGCCGCCTTCGCGGTTGGGATCGCGACTGGCTTCCCGATTAGGATCGCGATTGGGATCTCGGTTTGCGTCACGGTTACGGTCGCGATTGTGATCGCGACTTTGGTCACGCGGCGGCCGTTGGTCGCGGTGACGCGATTCCTGCGGGCGCGCTTCGGATGCGCTGGCTTCTTCTTCCTCTTCCTCGTCTTCCGCGACGTCCGCTTCAATCACGGCGGGGCGTTCGATCTCGCGGGGCGGCTCGCGGTGAGGCGCTATTTCGTTCTCATCGCCAATGGCGCGCACGGCTTTGACGCGATCCAAGCGGATATTCGGAGGCACCAGGGTGGCGTCGCCCAGCACAATCGTGCGGAGGCGATAGCGGCTCTCAATGCTGGCCAGGGCTTCGCGCTTATAGTTCAGCAGATAAAGTGCTACGTCCGGATGCACGGTGATGGTGACTTCGCTGGAGCGTTGGCGGCCGCCTTCTTCTTCCAGCATGCGCAGCGAATAGACCGCGGCGGATTCCGTCGAGCGCACCATGCCGGAGCCCGCGCAATGAGCGCAGGGGCGGTAGTTAGCTTCGATCAGGCTGGGGCGCAGGCGCTGGCGCGACAGTTCCAAAAGGCCGAAGTGGCTGATGCGGCCCACCTGAATGCGGGCGCGGTCGGCTTTCAGCGCTTCTTTCAACCGGCGTTCAACCGCGTGGTTGTTGCGGCTGTCTTCCATGTCGATGAAGTCGATGACGATCAGGCCGGCAAGATCGCGTAGGCGAAGCTGGCGCGCGATTTCGTCGGCGGCTTCCATGTTGGTCTTGTAGGCGGTCTCTTCGATGTGGCGCTCTTTGGTGGCGCGGCCCGAGTTGACGTCGATGGCGACCAGCGCTTCGGTCTGGGCGAACACGATCGATCCGCCCGAGCGCAGCTGTACGGTCGGGCTGTTGATGGCCTCCATCTGGCTTTCCACCTGGTACCGGTGGAACAGCGGAATGATGTCGTCCTTGTAGCGCTGCACCTTCTTGGCGTGGCTCGGCGTCAGCATCTTCATGAAGTCTTTGCCGACCTTGTAGCCTTCCTCGCCTTCGACCCAGACCTCTTCGATGTCGCGGCTATAGATGTCGCGGATCGCGCGCTTGATCAGGCTGGCTTCCTCATGGATGAGGGCCGGCGCGCGGCTGGTCATTGTGACTTCGCGGATGCTGTTCCAGGTGCGCTGCAGATATTCGTAGTCGCGCTTGATTTCGGTCTTGTTGCGCTCGGCGCCGGCGGTACGGAGAATCACCGCCATGTTCGTGGGTAGTTCGAGATCGCCGAGAATCGCCTTTAAGCGGCGACGGTCCTGGGCGGATGTGATTTTGCGCGACACACCGCCGCCGCGCGGGCTATTGGGCATCAATACGCAATAGCGTCCGGCCAGTGACAGGAACGTCGTGAGCGCAGCGCCTTTATTGCCGCGCTCTTCCTTCACCACCTGGATCAGCATGATCTGGCGGCGCTTGATGACTTCCTGAATTTTGTAATGGCGCGATGCGACATAACGGCGGCGCTGTTTGTCTTCGGCGGCTTCTTCTTCGTCTTCTTCACCGCCGACGGTTTCGACACCGGCGGCCTTGTTGTCGGGCTTGTGCGGGGCTTGCTGGTCACCGCTGCCTTGTTCGCCGGCATGTTCACCGGATTGCGCGCCGCCTTGTTCGCCGGCCGCCGTCTGTTCATCCGACGTCGGCGCTGGCTGACCATCCGCGCTTGCCTCGACCGGCGCATCGGACACGGTCGCGGTCTCGGGCGTCTGTTCAACGGGCGCGAAAGATGGCTCAGCCGACTCAGGCTCATGCTCAGCGGCGTCGGATTTGACCTCGTCTTCGTGGTCGTCGTCATCGTCCGACGTGGTCACGGGCGAGGTGATGGCCGGCGGAATAAAGGCCAGCGGAATGGCGTCGCCGTGATCGTGGTCGTGATCGTGGTCGTGATCGCCGTGATCATGGTCATGGTCGTGCGCGTGGTCATGATCATGGATTTGATCGGGGGACTGCTCGGCACCGTGCTCATGACCGTGTTCCTGGTCGTGGCCAGCTTGATCATTTCCCGCCTGTGCCTGACGCCGGCTTTCGCGGGCGGAGTCACGGCGTTCTTCCTCTTCCTCATGGCGCTGTGCTTCCGCCATGAGGCGTTCGCGGTCGGCCACCGGGATTTGGTAGTAGTCGGGATGGATTTCGCTAAAGGCCAGGAACCCGTGACGGTTCCCGCCGTAATCGACGAAGGCTGCTTGAAGCGACGGCTCAACCCGGACCACTTTGGCCAGGTAGATGTTGCCTTTGATTTGCTTTTTGGTAGAGGTCTCTACATCAAATTCTTCAAGCCGCGTTCCGTCCAGTACCACGACCCGAGTTTCCTCCGGGTGCGTGGCCTCGATGAGCATTCTTTTGACCATAGTCAGGCGTACTCCGTGACGCCGCGGTGCCCGCGCGGCCCAAGGTCAAAGGACCTAAGAGCGCGCGTCCGCAGCGGGTTTGTGTAAATGATGAAATGGATAAGTTTGCGCCGGACATGAGCAGGCGAGTGGACCGAGTTGGGCTGCCGCAAAAGTCAGCCGAACGGAACGCCGGGATACGGACGTTCACGGTTGGCGAGCGGCGGCTAAACATAGATCTCGGCACACTAGCCCCCGGGCTACGATGTGGTGGGGCCGGAGGGCGTCTAAAGCCAACCATTCCCGTTTCAGAAACGGGTCTCTTCCGGACAAAAACCCTTGAGATTCAGAGAACTAAAGCTCAGTGAATCGAGGGATACCAGCCCTCGGCGGCGTGTCGGAAGTAACCACGAGTATGGCAACCATAAACGGGTCATGGCCGACGTGACAACGTCTAATTCCCGCCCTCTCGCAGCCCAAATTTGCAGTTACAAAGGCCCATTCCGCAAGATTCTTGCCGCGACTCGGGAAAAAGGTGTATGTTGTTCAGAGTCAATGACTTAACGCGGCGATTTGTACGTCTCATGACGAATTTCCTCGATCCCAAGTATGCCGCGCCATTGCTTACAGGTCCTTCCGTCGAAAGCCGGGAAGGATCACGCAAGTCATTAGAAAACATATATAATCCGTCGATAAACCGGCGTTTAGTGGTGGTGGCGGGGGCCGCCGCGGTGATGTGGCCGATGGTGTCGCAAGCGGCGGGCCGCGTGCTCGGCATCGCTTCGGCCATGCGTCTTTATGACCATGGCACTCATACCCGCCTGGTGCTGGAGCTTTCGGAAGGCGTGGACTTCAGCCTGTTCCGGCTGGCCGACCCTTACCGGGTCGTTATCGACCTGCCTGAACTGGATTGGGCCGTGGGTAACGCGGCCCAGGGCACGGTTGGTCTGGTGAAATCCGTGCGTTTTGGCCTGTTTCAAACCGGCAACGCCCGCATCGTTGTCGATCTGGGTGGTCCGGCCAATATCAAGAACGCCTTTGTATTACCGGCGACCGGCCAGACGCCGTTCCGCTTTGTCGTCGACCTGGAGCCCATGGAGCGGGCGCAGTTCATGGCGGTGCTGGGCCCGCAACATAAGATCGGCCAGTTCGGCGCGCCCGCGCCGCAAACCGCGGCCGCGCAGCCGCCGGCAGCCAAACCTCCGGCCGAAGACGCCAAGGCCGCGCCCAAAGTCGCCAGCCAAAAGAAAATCATCGCCATCGATCCCGGCCACGGCGGCGTCGATCCGGGCGCCATAGGCGTCAGCGGCATCTATGAAAAGATCATCACCCTGGCCGCCGCCCAGCAGCTGCGGACGCGCCTGGAAGGTACCGGCCGGTACAAAGTCATCCTGACGCGCGACCACGATGTGTCCCTCGGATTGAGCGAACGCCGCGAGATCGCGCGCACCGCCCAGGCCGACATCTTTGTGTCGCTGCACGCGGACTCTATGGCCAACAAGGCCGTGCGCGGCCTGTCGGTCTATACCCTTTCGGAACGGGCCTCCGACAAAGAGGCCGAAGCCCTGGCGGAGCAGGAAAACAGCGCCGACAGCATTATCGGCATCGACCTTTCGCACGAGACCCAGGAGGTCCGCCATATCCTGGTGGACCTTGCCCAGCGTGAGAGCATGAACCTGGCCACCAAACTCGCCGCCAAACTGATCAATGAACTCGAGCGTGAAGTGACGCTGGTGCGGAACAGTCACAGGTTCGCCCGTTTCGCGGTGCTTAAATCGCCCGATATCCCGTCGGTGTTGATTGAAATGGGCTACCTGTCGAACCGGGAGGACGAAACCTTCCTCAAGAAGGACGCCTACCGGTCCAAGCTCATGAGCGCCCTGGTGCGCGGTCTCGACACCCATTTCGGCCCCAGCCGGAGCGTTAGCCGACTTTGAGCGTTTAACCCCTTGAACGGCGCCAAAAAGGGCGTCCCGGGCTGATTTTTGCCTTATTTCTGGGCTACCACCGCCTGTGGCCGTGCTAAACAGCCGCACGCCCGGCCCAGATCAAAAGTAAGGGGCCAAAGCTAAGAGGTTGCGTATTCCCATGATGCGGTGGCTGACGATAGGTTTTTGCGTGCTCATGCTCGGCATTTTCTTTGCCGGCGGCGCGGCGGTTTTCATTTTCTGGCACTTCAGTAAAGGCCTGCCCGACTACCGCACGCTGGCGACCTACGCGCCGGCGGTCATGACCCGGGTTTATGCCGGCGACGGCTCGCTGATCCAGGAATATGCCGTCGAGGGCCGGGTGTTCGTGCCCATCACCGCGATTCCCAAACGCATCATCGATGCCTTTGTCGCTTCCGAAGACCAGCGTTTCTACAGCCATCCCGGCATCGACCCGGTGGGCCTGATGCGCGCGGTGGTGGTTGCTCTGGGCGAAAAAATCTCCGGCAGCGACCGGCGTATCAAGGGCGCCTCCACGATCACGCAGCAAGTGGCGCAGAATTTCCTCCTCGGCGGCACGCGCGAATACAGTTTGGATCGCAAAGTTCGTGAGGCGATTCTCTCGCTTCGGATCGAGCAGGCCTTTACCAAAGAGCACATCCTCGAACTCTATCTGAACCAGCAGTACTTGGGCTTTGGCGCCTACGGCACCGCAGCCGCGGCCATGAATTACTTCAATAAGTCGCAGGACGAATTGACTGTGGGTGAGGCCGCTTTCCTGGCCGGTCTCGCCAAGGCGCCGAATAATTACAACCCCTTGCGTCAACCCGAGGCCGCCAAGGACCGGCGCGATTATGTCATCGGGCGCATGCAGGAAGACGGCTACATCACCACCGCCGAAGCTAAGGCCGCACGCGCCGAAGCCATTACCGTCCGCAACCGTTCCGAAACCGAAGTCGTGATGGGCGCCGATTACTTCGCCGAAAACATTCGGCGCGATCTGGCGCAGAAGTTCGGCGAAGAAGCTTTGTATAAGGGCGGCCTTGCCGTTCGCACGTCTCTCGACCCCGAGTTGCAGCGGATCGCCAACCGCGCCTTGCGAAATGGCCTTATCAACTATGACCGCGCGCATGGCTGGCGCGGGCCCATTACGAAGCTGACCGGCGATTGGGCCGAAGGTCTTAGACATGTACAGGACCCGGCAGGTCTGCCTGCCGAGTGGCAGCTGGGCGTGGTCAACGCCGTCCAGGCCGAGAAGGCGACCGTCGTCGTGCGCGGCGGACAGGCTGGAACGATACCCCTGAGCGAACTGCGGTGGGCGCGTCCGTCGCTGCCGGAACAGGCTGTCGGCGATCTCGTTAAGTCCGCCACCCAGGTTCTGCATGCGGGCGATGTCGTTGCCGTCGAGCCCGTGGAAAAAAACAGCGAGGGCGCTGCCTATCCTGAACGTACGTTCGGGCTGCGCCAGATCCCCGACGTCGAAGGCGCTCTGGTGGTGTTGGATCCGCACACTGGCCGTGTGCTCGCCATGGACGGCGGCTTTTCCTACGCCCGCTCGCAATTCAACCGCGCAACGCAAGCCATGCGGCAGCCGGGCTCGGCTTTCAAACCCTTCGTTTACCTCGCCGCCATGGAATCCGGTTACACGCCTTCGACGCTTGTGCTCGATGCGCCGTTTGTCATGGATCAGGGTCCTGGCCTGCCGAAATGGAAGCCCCAGAACTTCGAAGCCGGTGAATTTTTTGGCCGCGTGACGGTGCGCACCGGCCTTGAAAAGTCGCTCAACCTGATTACCGTTCGCCTGGCGCAGGCGGTTGGAATGGACAAGGTCGCGGGTGTTGCCGAAAAATTCGGCATTGTCGATAAATTCCCGACCAACCTCGCCAATTCGCTCGGCGCCGAAGTCACGACTCCCTTGCGCCTCACCACGGCTTACGCGCAGCTGGTCAACGGCGGCAAGAAGCTGAACCCGGTTCTTATCGACCGTATCCAGGACCGCAACGGCAAGACCATTTTCCGCACGGACATGCGGGCTTGCGCCGCCTGCAGCGCGGAAGCCTGGGACAATCAGGGACCGCCGGCCTTGCCGGACGATCGCGCCCAGCTGGCCGATCCCGCCAGCGTCTATCAGGTCGTGCATATGATGGAAGGCGTGATTCAAAGCGGTACGGGCCGTTCGGTCGCCCAACTCGGCAAGCCGCTCGCCGGTAAGACCGGCACCTCGAGCGACATTCATGACGTCTGGTTTCTGGGCTTCTCGCCCGATCTTGTCGCGGGCGTGTTCGTCGGCTTCGACGAATTGAAGACCCTGGGTGCGCATGAACAGGGCGCAACGGTAGCGGCTCCGATTTTCCGCGAATTCATGCGAGACGCCCTAAAGAACAAGGCCGCCACTCCGTTCCGTGTGCCGCCGGGCATTAGCCTCGTGCGCGTCGATCACGAGAGCGGTCGTCTGGCCGAGGCGGGCGCCAGTCGTGTGATCCTTGAAGCCTTCAAGACCGGCACGTCGCCCAGCACGCAGGTCACAATCACCGGCCAGTCGGAAGAGGACGATACCGGCGTGACCCTGCCGAATCAGCCCGCGGCGGGCGGCCTGTACTAGGTATTGCATTTACGCGTCCTGGCCCCTTGTCTAACGGCCGCGATTTCCCTAAAACGCGGCACTACCCATTTCAAAACACGCGAGTTTCCCATGCGCCCCGACATCGAAAAACAAGTCAACGATATAGAGCGCTGCCTCACCTTGCTCCGGAGGCATCTTTGACTGGGATCGCGCGCTGCTGCGCCTTGACGAACTAAACGTCAAGGCCGAAGACCCCAATCTCTGGAACAAGCCCGCCGAAGCGCAGAAATTGATGCGCGAACGGACCCAGATCGAAACCGCCATTGCCTCGACCCGCAAGCTCGAACGCGATCTCGGCGACGCGGTCGCTTTGTCGGAGCTGGCCGACGAAGAGAAAGACGAACAAGCCATTGAGGAAGCGCGGCGCATGGTCGCCGACGTGTTGGTGCGCGCCAAGCGCGTGGAACTGGAAAGCCTTTTGTCGGGCGAAGCCGACCCCAACGACTGCTACCTCGAAATCCATGCGGGGCAAGGCGGCACCGAAGCCCAAGACTGGGCCGAGATGATGGCGCGCATGTACACGCGCTGGGCCGAGCGCAAAGGCTATAAGGTGCAGTATCTGGAAGAGAGCGGCGGCGAAGTTGCCGGCATCAAGTCCGTGACCTTCCTGATCTCGGGCCTTAACGCCTACGGCTGGCTCAAGACCGAAAGCGGCGTGCACCGTCTGGTGCGTATCTCGCCCTTTGACTCCAACGCCCGGCGCCATACCAGCTTTTCTTCGGTCTGGGTCTATCCGGTGGTCGACGACACCATCGAGATCGAGATCGACGAAAAGGACTGCCGCATCGATACCTATCGTTCGCAGGGCGCCGGCGGTCAGCACGTCAATAAGACCGATAGCGCCGTGCGCATCACGCATAATCCGACCAATATCGTCGTGCAGTGCCAGAGCCAGCGCTCGCAGCACCAAAACCGCGCCAAGTGCTGGGAGATGCTGCGCTCGCGGCTTTATGAATTAGAGCTGGAAAAGCAGGAAGCCAAGCTGGCCCAGCAAGAAGCCGCCAAGACCGAGATCGGCTGGGGCCACCAGATCCGCTCCTACGTCCTGCAACCCTATCAGATGGTCAAGGACTTGCGCACCAACGTGGAGACTTCCGATTCCCAAGGCGTGCTCGACGGCGATCTCGACAAGTTCATGGCTGCATCCTTGGCGGCGCGCATCAAGACCGGCGCTGATGTTCTAAATCCCTAAGCTTGCAGCCAAGGGCGCAGGTACTCCGCGCCCATACCGCCGCGCTCCCGCGCTTCCATGTTGAAGGGTGCTCTTAAGCCGCCCGGAAATCGCGTATCGACAACGTGCTTGTAAGCGGCGTGCGGGTCCTTGCCGGCGCTTGCGCACAGGAACTCAAACCACCGTACGCCCACGGCGAGATGTTTGATCTCGTCGGTGTAGATGACATCCAAGATCGCCGCGGTTTGCTCGTCGCCGCTCGCGCGGAGTTTCGCGGTGGTTGGCGGCGTGGTGTCGAGGCCCCGGGCCTCGAAGGTCATGGGGATCAGCGCGAGGCGGGCGGCGAGGTCGTCGGCGCTGCGCATGGCCGCTTCCCACAGACCGTCATGGGCCGGCAGGTCGCCGTAAGCGGCATCGAGGGACCGCAAACGCGCGGCCAGGGCGGCATAGTGTTTTGCTTCCTCAAGGGCGACGTCCACCCAATCATCAAAAAACGCGCGCGGCATGCCGGCGCCAAACCGCGCCACGACATCCCAGGCGAGATCGACCGCGTTCAGCTCGATATGGGCGAGGGCGTGAACCAGCGCGATGCGGCCCTTGGGTCCTGTTGAGCGCTTGGGCATTTCGCGCGGGCTCATAAGGACCGGCCGTGCCGGCCGTGCGGGCCGTTCCGGCGGAACGGCGTGCCCCACCGCCAGACCACCGCGCCGCCAGGCCTCGGCGGCGGCGATGGTCTTGGCGACTTTGCTATCCGGATCGGCGGTGGAGAGGATCTCTACCGCAAAAGCTGCGAGGGTCGTCGTCACAAGACCTCAAGCGCCTTTCTGACTTCTTCGGCGTGGCCCGGCACGCTCACCTTGCGCCATTCGGCGCGGACGATGCCGCCCTCGTCGATGATGAAGGTCGAGCGCTCGACGCCCATGTAAGTGCGGCCGTACATGCTCTTTTGTGCCCACACGCCATAAGCTTCGCAGACTTTTGAGGTGTCGGAAGCCAAAGCAAAATTCAATTGGAACTTCGCCTTGAACTTCTGGTGACTGGCGACGCTGTCCTTGGAGACGCCGACGACCACGGCTTTGGCGGTCGAGAACTTCGGCAGTCCGTCCCGGAAGGCGCAGGCTTCGACCGTGCAGCCGGGGGTATCGTCCTTGGGATAGAAGTAAAGCACCACGCGCTTGCCGCGCAGGTCCTTGAGGGCCAGCGTGCCGCCGTCGTCGGTCGGCATGGAAAAATCCGGGGCGGGTTTTCCCAGCAGGGATTTGGCGCGGGGGGTCGCCGGCTTTGCCGCCTTCTTGACGGTTTTCTTGACGCTCTTTTTGGCGGCTTTCTTTTTCGGCGCTTTTTTCTTGAGCGGTGCGGACTTCTTTTTTGCGGCCATGTGTCTCTCCTTAATGCGGGGCCTCAGGGCCCATTTTCTCTCGCGCCTTTTCGGCGGGAGCGTCGATGACTTTATAGAAGATGGCGGACACGGCTTCGGCCGTGTCGCGCATCAGGCTTTCCAGTGTGACGAAGTCCGGCATGCCGGCGCTCAAAGCCAGTTTGCGTTTCAGCCCCAAGGGCGTCTCGACATCGGGCAGTTCGCCTTCGGTCGTCAGGCGTAGCATGACCTGAAGGCGCGACCAAAGGGCAATGCCGCTTTGCAAGGTGTCAGCGTCGTCCTTGGTGAGAACGTTCTCAGAATTCAAGGCGGCGATAATGTCGTCGGGCCGGGCGCTGGCGGGCTTCACATGGCGATGGGCCAGCAACAGGTATTGCAGAACGAACTCGGCATCGATCAGGCCGCCTGCCGTACGCTTTAAGTCCCACAGCCCGCCGTCCTTCTGTTCCCGGCGCATGCGTGCGCGCATATCGGCCACGGCGTAGACCAGCGCTGACGGGTCTCGCGGCCGGTCCAGGACCGCGGCAATGGCACTTTGGATTTTTGTCTGTAATTCCGGAGGGCCAAACACCACGCGCGCGCGTGTCAAAGCCATATGTTCCCAGGTCCAGGCGTCCTCGGCCTGATACTTGGCGAAAGCCTCGAGGCTGCTGGCCAGAGGCCCTTTGTCGCCGTTGGGGCGCAGCCGCAGATCGACCGTGTAAAGCTTGCCCTCGCGTGTCAGCAGCGTGAAGGCGGTGATCAGGCGCTGGGTCAGGCGGATATAGTAGGCGGGCGCCGGCAGGGGTTTGGGCCCTTTGGAATGCGCATCCATGGAAACGTCGTAAATAACCACGAGGTCCAGGTCCGACGTCGGCGTCAATTCGAAGCTGCCCAGTTTGCCGTAGCCGAGCACGGCCAGTTGACCGCCGGGAATATGCCCGTATTGCAGTGCGAACTCGTCGCAGACCCGTGGCACCAATTCCCCAATCACGCTCTCGGCGATTGCAGTGAAGTGCTCGGCCGCCTGCAAGGGGTCGATCATGCGCCGCAAGGTCTGGACGCCGTCGCGGAATTGCTGATCGTTGGTCCAGCGGCGGCAGGCATCGAGTATGGCTTCGAAAGATTCCGCGGCATTCAAGGACCGTTGCAGATCGATCTGGAGTTCATTGAGCTTGCCGATCGGGGCGTAGAACTCCGGCGCGAGCACGTAGTCCAGCAGCGACGGCCTGTGACTTAAGTGTTCGGCGAGACGCGGGGCGTCGCCCATGATCTCAGCGACGAGGTCGAGGAGGTCGGGGTTGGCGTAAAACACCGACAGCAGCGGAACGCCTGCGGACAAGGCGGCCAGGCAACGGTCAAAACGAACGAAGGCGGCATCGGGCTGGGCGGTTTTAGCGAAGGCGCTGAGCAGACTTGGCATGACCTCGGTCAGCAATTGCCGCGCGCGGTCGCTGCGTGTGGCGCGCGTGCGCCCGTGGTGCCAGCCGCGCACGGTCCCGGCGATCGCCACGGGATTTTGATAGCCCAGGCGCTTCAGCGTGGCGATGGTATCGGGGTCGTCCTCGGTGCCGGTAAATACCAGGTTGCCGTCCACGGCCAGCGATGGTGAGTCCTCGAACAGCCCGGCGTAATGGATTTCGACGGTGCGAAGAGTCTTTTCGACCTCCGTCATGAAAACCGTAAGATCGGAGTGACCCATGAAGGCGCCGACATGGGCAAGTTTGATCAGGTCCGCCGGCAGGGTTTGGGTTTGCTCATCGGCGATCATCTGCAGCCGATGTTCCAGTTTTCTCAGGTAACGATAGGCGGCGGCCAGGTCGTCGCGCACGGTGGGCGTGACGAACCCCAATGCCGTTAGCGCGTCCAAGGCCGGCAACGTCTGCGACAGCCGCGCCTGGGTGAAGCGGCCGCCCCAAATGAGCTGTTGGATCTGCGCGAAGAATTCGATCTCGCGGATGCCGCCGCGGCCCAGCTTGATGTTGTGGCCGGCGACCTCCACCGTACCGCCGCCCTTATGGGCGTAAATCTGGCGCTTGATGGAGTGAATGTCCTGAATGGCATAGAAGTCGAGGGACTTGCGCCAGATGAACGACTGCATGTCATGGATGAAAGTGGCGGCGACTTTCATGTCGCCCGCCACGGCGCGCGCCTTGATCATGGCGGCCCGTTCCCAATTCTGGCCGTAGCTTTCGTAGTAGACTTGCGCGGCCTCGCGCGACACGGCGATAGCGGTCGAGCCCGGATCGGGCCGCAGGCGCAGGTCCGTGCGGAAGACGTAGCCCTGGGCCGTGCGCTCCTGCAGAAGGCGTGTGAGGTCCTTGGTCAGCTGAACCGCGAACTCCGGCAGACTTTTCTTGCCGACATAGGGTAGGCGCTTGGCGTCGTAGAAAACCAGCAGATCGATGTCCGAGGAATAATTCAGTTCGCGTCCGCCAAGTTTGCCGAGACCCAGCACGGCATAACCAACACCGGCTTCGGGATCGTTGAGATCTTTGATCTGAAGGTTGCCGCGTGCATGAGCTTGTAACAGCAACGCGCGCAAGGCGCGGCGCACACAGGCATCGGCAAAATCCGACAGGGTGGCGGTGACCTGGTCGACCGTCCACAGGCCTGAGATGTCGGCCAGCGCGATCAGCAGGGCGGCTTCGGCTTTGGCGAGGCGTAACTCCGTCATGATTGCGGCGACGTCCGCATCGGCGCCTACGGCTGCCAGGATTTTCGCTGTGAGGTCTCCTACGCACCTATCGGGCCCGCTTTCGGCAAAGGCCATGAATGTGGCGGGGTGGTCAAGAAGTAGGCCGCTTAAAAACGGGCTGCTGCCAAATATAGCATCCATAAGGCCGCGCCATTTCTCCTCGCCGGACACCGCACGCATGAAGGCGGCAACGCCGGGCGACTGTGACTCCGCCGCTGCCAACCAGTCGTTGTGCAGGCGTGTAGCGCGCGCGCCGTCAGCCGGCGGCGGGGCTGCTGAGAGGGGCAGGGGGACCATATGCGACTCGTAGGATTCTCTATCGTTGCCACAGACAGTGGGTTATAGAAGGGGGGCGGTCAAGCGGCGGCGGATATAAGGGCGCCCAGTGCGCCGTGCCGGCATTCCGATAGCGACATCGCCCGAGGAAGATTGCCCAGGTTGGAAGATTGACCAACTTCGGGCCCTGTCATTCTGGAGTCAGCGGCGTTGACACACGGCGCAGTCAGGTTTTTGATTCGAACGCTGGAAGCTGCGATCCTGGTCGTGCTGCTGACGGCCGCCGTGCTGGCGTGGCGGCTAAGCCAGGGTTCGCTGAAGCTCGACGCCGTAGCACCTTACATCTCCAGCGCCTTTACCAACATCGCGCCGGGGTTCACATTTCGCATGGCCGCCGCCAATTTCAAGTGGTCGGGATTCTCCGGCGCGCCGGAGCTGACCGTGCGCGACGTGCGCGTGCTGAATGATTCGGGCGCCGTCATCGCCGGTTTGCCCAGCATGGTCATACGTCTCAGCCTGCCGGCGCTGAAACGCGGCATCGCCGCACCGGAGCAGGTGCGCCTGTCCAATCCGATCATCCGCTTTATCCATCGCGCCGACGGATCCATGGGTCTAGGCGTCGAGGGTGTACCACCGAGCGTTCCCCCAAGTCCGGCTCCTGCTGCTCCTGTCGCGTCGCCGGTCGTTGCCTTCGACAATACCAGCAGCAATGCGCTGGCGGTTTCGCTGATCGGCGCGTTGACGCGTGCGCCCGGCGGCGACAATCCCGCCGGCTATCTCAACCGCGTCGCCATCGACAACACCACCGTCGTGCTGGTGGATGAGGTTTCCGGTCAGCGCTGGCTGGTTCCCGACGCGACCATGAATTTTGCCCGCGCCGGCGGCGACGTCGAGATCGACGCCAATTTTCCCGTGATCGAAGAAGGCAAAACCTGGAACTTCACCGCCAAAGGCCGCTATGCCGCCGCCAGCGGGAACCTGAAAGTGGATTTGAACGTCGAAGGCTTCAGGCCGGCGCGCGTCGCGGGCTTGGCACCGCAGCTCGCGCCTTTCGGCATGATCGATCTGCGTCTCAGCGGAACGGCAGCCGCGACGCTCGCCTTGTCGAATACCGGTGCGCGCATCAGCGATCTGCAGTTCGACGTGAAGGGCCAAGACGGCCAGATCCACATGCCCGAGCCGGTGGCGCAAGATTATCCGGTCAGGGCGATTGCGCTCAAAGGGACCGTGGGCGCCAACTTCGATCGCATCACGCTTGATCAGTTCCGGGTTGAATTGAATGCCCCGGGCGATACGCCGCCGGTGATCACCATGACGGGCGAGGGCAAGGCGCTGAACAGCGCGCCGGTGGTGGATCTCAATGTCGCCATGGCGGCGCTAACGTTGCCGGCGTTGAAAAAATTCTGGCCCGTCGTCATCAAGCCCAATACTCGCAGCTGGATAAATGACAATTTGCGGGACGGCGGGTTATATGACACGCGCTTCAAGTTGCGTTTAGCCGGCCCCACCGTCAACGAACTCGATGCAACCGAGGCGCGTCTGAGCGGCGCGCTCAGGGGCATCACCGTGCGGTATATGCGAGACATGCCCGAAGTCGAGGATACTACCGGGACTCTCAACATCGCCGCTAACCAAGTTGTGATCGACATCACCGGCGGGCACTTGCCCGATGCGCTATCGGGCAAGGGGCTGTCCGTGCCTTCGGGCAAGGTACGCATGTACGGCCTGGGCAGCGGCAACGAGCGCGCTGGCATTCAAGTGAATGTTACGGGCGGGTTCGGCGATGTGATGCGGCTGATCGACCACAAGCCCCTGGGCTATGCCAGCCAGATCGGCCTTGATGCCGCGCGCGCCAAGGGCGACGCCAGCGTCGATTTGACGTTGGATTTTCCCTTGATCAAAGACTTGAAGCTCGACCAGCTCAAGATCGGCGTGAAGGCCAAGGCCACGGGCATCGACATACCCGAGCTTGCTTTCGGGCTGCCCATGACCCGCGGCGATCTTGCGCTCACGCTTGACCGCGGCGGCATGGACGTTGTCGGAAAAGCTGCGCTCGGCGGCATCCCGACCTCCGTCACGTGGCGCGAGAACTTTGTCGGGGGGGATTTCCGCAGCCACTACGTTCTTGACCCCGTCGTCGATAACGCCCACCGCCCGTTGGTGGGGCTCAGCGTCATGCCGTTCGTCCCGCCGTACCTCGACGGCGCGGTCCCGGCGCACGTGATCTATGTCGTCAAGCGTGACGACACGAGTAGGCTTGAAGCTGATGTGGATTTGACCTCCTCCACCATGGCCGTGCCGGAGCTGGGGTGGCGCAAGGAGCCGGGTGCCGCGGCCACAGCCAAAGTCGAAGTGACTTTCCTCAAAGGCCGGTTGGACAAGGTCCCGGCCTTTCACGTCACCTCCGGCGACGACCTCGATGTGTCCGGCAGCGTGATTTTCGCCGAGGACGGCAGAATGCAGCTATTGACCATCAAACCCAGCGTGGTCGGTGAAACCAAGTTGGGCGGCGAAGTCAGTGTGGACGTAGTCGGCGGCTATACGGTCAATGTCGCGGGCCCCGCGTTCAATTCCACATACTTCTGGAAAGAACTGAACCGCGACGACAAACGCGGTAAAGCGGCGGCCGGGTCCAGCGATACGCCGTTCGATACGCCACTCCGGCTGCGTGCCTCCTTCGACCGCATGTGGTTGACACAGAATGCCGACTTTACCAATGTCAGCCTGAACTTCGAACGCGACTACACTGGCATCCAAACCATCGACTTCATGAGTAACGTCGATGGCGCAACGCCGTTTAGTTTCAACTTAAGTTCCGAAACCGGGCCCCGGAAATTCACCGGCCGCAGCGTCAACGGCGGCAGTGTCGTCCGGGCCATTGGGATGTTCAGCGATATCGTCGGCGGCCGGCTTGAAATCAGCGGCGAACTCGCGGCTGATGGAACCGTCAACGGGCTGGCCGAGATCAAGGACTTCAATCTGGTCCAGGCGCCGGTGTTGGCGCGGCTTTTGTCTGTGGCGTCTCTCACCGGCATCGTCGACGAACTGCGCGGCAAGGGCATTTCGTTCAAGACATTGCGAGTCCCATTCTCCTACGCCAACGCGACGTTGACAGTGCGCGACGGCGAAATGTTCGGCAGCTCTTTGGGCCTCACCGGCGAAGGCACCTACAGCTTTAACTCGTCGATTATGAACTTCGACGGCACGTTGATCCCGGCTTACACGTTCAATTCCATCTTGAACGCCATTCCCGTGCTGGGCCCAATCGTGACGGGGGGCGAGAAGGGCGGCGGCATCTTCGCCGCGACCTATAGTTATCGCGGCGATGTGGCGACGGCGCAGCCGTCGGTCAATCCTTTGGCGGCCCTTATGCCGGGATTCCTGCGCCACATCTTTGATATCTTTAAACCGGGCCCAGCCAAGGAACCCGCGCCCGCGAGCGCCCGGCCGAACGACAAATCGGCTGATAAAGTGGAGTCTCCACCGCCTTAAGTGAGCTTGACGATGGCATGACGTTTTTTGCCGGCGCTGAGTTTGATGACGCCGTCGACCACGGCGTCGGCCGTCACCATCACATTCTCATCGTCGCACTTCTGATCATTGACCTTAGCCCCGCCGCCGCGGATCAGGCGACGTGCTTCGCCGTTGCTTTCGGCCAGCCCAGCGCGTTGGAATAGGCTCCAGGCCGGGATGCCGGTTTTCAACTCCGTCGCGCTGATTTCAACGGTCGGCAAGTCGTCGCCGATGCCGCCTTGCTCGAAGGTTTTGCGCGCGGTCTCGGCGGCATCTTTGGCGGCTTCAGCGCCGTGCAGCAGGGTGGTGGCTTCCAGAGCCAGCACCTTCTTGGCGTCGTTGATCTCCGCACCTTCAAGTTTTTCCAGCCGCGCGATTTCCTCCAACGGCAAATCCGTGAACAGCTTCAGGAAGCGGCCGACGTCGCCGTCCTCGGTGTTGCGCCAGAACTGATAGTAGTCGTAGGGACTGAAGCGTTCCGCTTTCAACCACACGGCCCCAGCAGCGGTCTTACCCATCTTTGCGCCGGAAGACGTCGTAATCAGCGGGCAGGTAAAGCCGAACAACTCCGCATCCACGACGCGCCGGCCGAGGTCGACACCCTGAATGATATTGCCCCATTGGTCGGAGCCGCCCAGCTGCAAGGTGCAGCCGAAGCGCCTGTAGAGTTCGACGAAGTCGTAGCCCTGCAGGATCATGTAGTTGAACTCAAGGAAGGTCAGCGGCTGCTCGCGTTCGAGCCGTAGCTTGACGCTGTCCATGGTCAGCATGCGGTTGATGGTGAAGTGCCGGCCGATGTCGCGCAGGAATGGAATGTACTGCAGGCCGTCCAGCCAGTCGGCGTTATTGACCATGAGCGCATCGGTCTTGCCTGTGCCGTAAGCCAGGTAGCGACCAAAGGCCGTCTGCAGGGAAGCGATTCTCGCATTGATAGTGGCGTCGTCCTGCAACACGCGGGTTTCATCCCGCCCGGAAGGATCGCCGATCTTGGTGGTGCCGCCGCCCATGAGGGTGATCGGCCGATGTCCTGTCTTCTGCAGCCAACGCAGCATCATGATCGAGACCAGATTGCCGATGTGCAGACTGTCGGCCGTGGCGTCGTAACCTACATAAGCCGTAACCACGCCGGACGTGGCCTTTGCGTCCAAGGCTTCCAGGTTGGTGCACTGATGCAAGAATCCGCGCGCCGTCAGGGTCTGGATCAGGTCGGACCGGTATTGGGTCATGGCAGCGCTCGTTTGGGACTTCAAAAGAGGTTTGCAGGTTAGTACCGCCGATCAGAAGTTCCTGCACTGGGTAACCGTGCATTCGCGTCAGGAACTTCTGATCGAAGAGCGGTACTAGATCAAAATATCCCTAGTACCCTTTGGTTTCCGAAATTCGTTACGCGGGACGCTGCCACAAATCACGAATTTCGGAAACCGGGTACTAGGGCCAGCACGGCGTCATGATATAGTAGATATATCCACCGCAGCTGGCGCGGGTGAGTACCACACCCGCCTCAATCGGACAATGTACCCATGGTCGCTTCCACATCTTTCAAGCCATTGCGCGTCGTGGGCCTCATGAGTGGTACCTCCATGGACGGCATCGATGCCGCCTATCTGGAGACCGACGGCGAAAGCTTTGTCCAGGAAGGCCCTGCGCTAACCGTACCTTACGCGCCGGTCTTCCGCGCCCGGTTGGGGGCTTTCATTACCGCCGCGCCGGACCGGGGCGCTTCTCCCGTCGAAGAGTCCTTAGAAGCCGAGTTGACCGATCTCCATGCATCCGCCGTGGAGCATTTACTTGAAACCATGGGCGTGACACCGGCGGCCGTGGATCTGGTCGGCTTTCACGGCCAGACCATTTGGCATCGTCCGGCAGACGGCGCCACCTGGCAGATGGGCGACGGCCAGCGCTTGGCTGACGCGCTTGGCATTGATGTGGCCTTCGATTTCCGCAGCGCCGACATGGCGGCCGGTGGACAAGGAGCGCCGCTGCTGCCGATCTATCATGCCGCTCTCGCTGCGCGGCATGCGCTGCCGGCCGCTATTTTAAACGTCGGTGGCGTGGCAAACCTCACGTGTGTCGGCGCACGGATTGATGACCTGAGCGGCTTTGATACCGGACCGGGTAATGGATTGATCGACGATTGGGTGAGTAAGCGTCTTGGTATCGCCATGGATGATGGCGGCGCGGTGGCGGCCAAGGGCCACGTGCACAGCGATATCGTCGCGCGGCTGCTGGATCACCCCTTCTTCGGCATGCGCCCGCCGAAGTCCCTCGACCGTTTCGCGTTTAGCGCCGATTACGTCAAGGATCTGGGAACCGAAGATGGCGCCGCCACATTGACCGCCTTCACAGCGGCTTCGGTGGCGCGGGCCTTGGCGGATTGTCCTGGGCATCCGCAGAAATTATTTGTGACCGGCGGCGGCCGTCACAACCCGCGCCTCATGGCGTTGTTGACGGAATATACCGGCCTTCCCGTGGCGTCCGTGGATGAGATCGGCTGGAACGGCGATGCGCTTGAAGCGCAAGCCTTCGCTTATTTCGCCGTGCGGTGCCTGCGCGGACTGCCGCTAAGTTTTCCAGGCACAACCGGCGTTAAAAAGCCCACCTGCGGCGGGCGCATCGCCGCGCCGCGCGCGCAAAGAAAAACAGCGCCGCGAGCGCAGCGCAAAACCAAGTCGGCCTAAACCCTGCTTAACCTTGCGCGGATTTCCGGCGTCCGGTGGTGGAGCCTGTGCCCATGCGGGCATCGACATAGGTGTTCACCGAACTCACCAGCTGATCCATGTGATCTTTGAAGAAGTGGTTGGCGCCTTTGACCAGCTGATAGTCGATGGTGATGTTCTTCTGCATCTTGAGTTTGTTGGCGAGTTTCTCCACCGACGGCTCCGGCACCACGTCGTCGTCGGTGCCTTGCAGGATGAGGCCCGAAGACGGGCAGGGTGCGAGGAACGAGAAGTCGTACATGTTGGCCGGCGGCGCGATCGAGACGAAGCCTTCGATCTCCGGGCGGCGCATCAGAAGCTGCATGCCGATCCAGGCGCCGAAGGAAAAGCCCGCGACCCAACATGACGAAGCGTTGGCATTGACCGACTGCAGCCAGTCCAGCGCCGAGGCCGCGTCGGACAGCTCGCCCTGGCCGTTGTCGAAATCGCCCTGCGAGCGTCCAACCCCGCGGAAATTGAAGCGGACGACGGAAAAGCCTTTTTTTACAAAGACATAATAGAGGTTGTAGACCACCTTATTATTCATCGTCCCGCCGTGCTGCGGGTGCGGGTGAAGAATGACGGCAATCGGCGCGCGGGGCACTTCGCTATGATGGTAGCGGCCTTCCAGGCGCCCTTCCGGGCCGGTGAAAATAACTTCGGGCATTTGGGGTCCTTGTGTCGCGAATCCCGAGACTACCATGGGCGGCGGAAATCGTGGGGATGGAGAGGGGGCTATTTAGGGGAAGCGGCCCTGTGGTGCAAACCTGAAATGGCCTCGCAACCCATACATTATCCCGAGCGTATCTGGGGCGATTTGTGATCCACATACATGTAGTGGCCGTATAACCCTACAGAAAGTCTCTCAATTATTCCCGTATGGGGCGGTAAATCGAATGGCACAGTTTCCGGCTGATGCGGAAAAATACTTTGCAGCCAATAGGTTAGGCGAAAAGGACCCGCCACATATGAAAGACACGTCTAAAGCTCGCTATGCGGTGGCAGCCTTGGTTGATCTGGCCTGCCAACCCGGCCACCAACCCACCACCCTGGCGGCCATCGCCAAGCGCCAGGACATTTCCGTGTCCTACCTTGAGCAGTTGTTTGCGCGGCTGCGCGCCAACGGCCTGATTAAGAGCGTTCGGGGACCGGGGGGCGGCTATGTGCTCGCTCGGCCCAGCCACGAAATCACCATCGCCGATATATATGGAGCGGTGTTCGAATCCCCCGCGCCGGCCGCGCCTCAACAGCCTGCCGAAGGCATGAGCCTGCGGGTTCAGATGGAATGCCTTTGGCTGGCTATGGAACGAGAGGTCGCCAAGTTCCTGAAAAGCGTGACGGTTCAGGACGTGCTGTCGGGCAAGCTGGCGAACGGCGCGAACGCGCAAGCCCTCGCCGAATAGGGCGTTCCTCGCCGCTCAGGGGTGGTAAAAGGGGCCCATGGCCCCGACCGATTCACTTTCCTATCTCGATTACAACGCGACCACTCCGGTTTTGCCCGAGGTGGCGGACGCCGTGACGGAGGAGCTGAGCCGTTTCGGCAATCCGTCGTCGGTGCACAGTGCTGGGCGCCGCGCGCGCGCTGCCGTTGAAGACGCACGGGAAGCGGTCGGGGGCCTCGTCAACGCCGCGGCGCAACACATCATATTCACGTCCGGTGGAACAGAAGCCAACGCGCTGGCGCTGCGCGGATTAGCCGCTGCGGCGCGGTGTTCGGCTGTGCTGGCCTCGGCCGTTGAGCATCCCTCGGTGCTGGCTCATGTCGCCGAAGCTGACCGGATTGCTGTCGATGCCGACGGCCTCATTGATCTGAAAGCTCTCGAACGGGAACTCGAACAACGCTCAGGCCCGGTGTTGATCGCGCTGATGCTCGCAAACAATGAGACCGGCGTCTTGCAGCCTGTCGCAGAGGCCGTGGAACTGGCCCGCAAATACGGCGCGCTGATTCACTGCGACGCCGTGCAGGCCGTCGGCAAGATGCCCATGGATATGCGCGCGCTGGCTGTCGACAGCTTGAGTCTCTCGGCCCACAAGTTCGGCGGCTTGAAAGGCGCGGGCGCTTTGGTGTTGCGCGGCGGCGTTGAAATCACCGCCGACATGCTGGGCGGCGGACAGGAGCGCCGACGTCGCGCGGGAACCGAAAACGTTCCGGGCATTGTTGGTTTCGGCGCGGCGGCTCGGGCGGCCGCGCGGCTCTTGGACGATGCCGCGCGCGTTCGCCAGTTGCGCGATGACATGGAAGCGGCCATCGCAGCCGGTGTACCGCGCGCCAAAATCTTCGGCAAAGCGGTTGCCCGCCTGGGCAATACGTCGTGCATTGCCTTGCCGGGGGTGTCGAGCGAAACCCAGATCATGCGGCTTGATCTGGCCGGCGTGGCGGTGAGCGCGGGTTCCGCCTGCTCATCCGGGAAAATCGCCCCGTCCCATGTACTGCTCGCCATGGGTGTGGAGCCAGCTGAGGCCAAATCGGCCATTCGCGTTAGCCTGGGCTGGGAAACGATGCCTGCGGATATCTCCAAATTCCTGGCCATTTGGCGGCCACTAGCTTCAGACGCCGCGGCGTAATACATAACGGCGGCAATCGCCCACTATCGGACCCGGAATGCCCAAAGTCATATTTATCGAGCGCAACGGAAAGCCCAAGGAAGTGAAGACGCCCGGCAATGTCAGTTTGCTCCAGGTGGCCCACGCCAACGGTATCGATATGGAAGGCGCCTGCGAGGGCTCCATGGCGTGCTCGACCTGTCACGTGATCGTGGCCGGCGATTGGTTCAAGAAACTTCCGGCGGCGCACGCCACCGAAGAGGACATGTTGGATCTGACGTATGGCGTCACGGGCACCTCGCGGCTTGCGTGCCAGGTTATTGTCACCGACGCCCTCGACGGCTTAACCGTGAGTCTGCCGCCGGCCACGCGCAACATGATGGACTAACGAGATGGCAAACTCGCTTAACTCTATGGGACTTGCCAAGACGCCCGCCGCGACGCGCGTCGTTGTCGCCATGTCCGGCGGGGTGGACAGTTCGGTTGCTGCGGCGCTGCTGAAATCGCAGGGCTATGACGTGGTCGGCTTGACCATGCAGTTGTACGACCACGGCGCGGCCACGGCGAAAAGCAAGACCTGCTGCGCCGGTCAGGATATTTACGATGCGCGTCGTGTGTCCGACATGATCGGCATCCCGCATTATGTCGTGGATTACGAAACCACCTTCAAAGCCGACGTCATGGACCGCTTCGCCGACGGCTATATCCACGGCGAGACGCCCGTGCCTTGCGTGCTGTGCAATCAGACCGTCAAGTTCCGTGATCTGCTCAAGGCCGCAAAAGAATTAGGCGCCGATGCGCTGGCCACGGGCCATTACGTGCAGCGTGTCGCCGAGGGAAACAGTGTCGCCTTGCATCAGGCCGCCGACCCGGATCGCGACCAAAGTTATTTCCTGTTCGCGACGACGCGCGCGCAGCTGGACTTCGTGCGCTTTCCATTGGGCGGCATGAACAAGCGCGAGACGCGCGAGCTCGGCATAAAATTCGGCCTGCATGTGGCTGCCAAGCCCGATAGTCAGGATATTTGTTTCGTGCCCAACGGCGACTATGCCGCGGTCATTCGTAAGCTGCGTCCCGAAGCGGCGCGCGGCGGCGAGATCGTGCATATCGACGGCCGCGTGCTGGGCCGCCACGAGGGCGTGATCAATTTCACGGTCGGCCAGCGGAAGGGGCTTGGCGTCGGCGGCGAAGCCGAGCCGCTCTATGTCGTGCGCATTGAACCCGACACGGCGCGCATCGTCGCCGGCCCGAAGGCGGCGCTCTTGCGTCAGTCCTTTGCCCTCTACGGCCTCAATTGGCTGGGCGACGGCGAGGGGCCTTCGCCGGACGGCACACCGGTCCGCGTCAAACTCCGCAACACCCAGGCTCCCATTGCCGCGACTGTGTTCGGCGAGGGCGGGGGTGCGGCGCGGGTGGTCTTAGCCGAGGCCGAAGCCGCCGTGACACCGGGCCAGGCTTGCGTTTTCTATGACGCCCGCGTGGACAGCGGCCGCGTGCTGGGCGGCGGCTGGATTGTCCGCGGCGATGCGGCTCAGCCCATTGCCCATAACCAGCGCCGGGAAGCTCAATTGGCCGCGGGGCGCTGATTTGGCAGCCGGGATAAGGGCTTATGGGTGTACGCCGGCGGTTTGACAATTGCAGGCCACCCACTTAAAACCCACAGCTTCTGCGACGGCCCTAGGTCGTCGTTACGATGGTTGGGCGGGGTAGCTCAGCTGGTTAGAGCACGGGAATCATAATCCTGGGGTCGGGGGTTCGAGTCCCTCCTCCGCTACCAACCATCAACTCAACTCATTGAAAAGACTTCGCTACTGCATCTAATTTTAGATGTGGTAGCGAGGGACTGTCACACAGCCTGTCACACATTAGGTGCTGTGATGGCGTTGCGGACGCATGTTTTTAAGAGGGGACCATCCTACTACCATCGCATTCGGGTACCACAGCCACTCCGGCAGATGTTTGGACGCGATGAGTTTACTCGCTCTCTCCGCACTTCAAATGCCGAGCGCGCCCAAATAATCGGGGCGCTGCTGACTAGGGATGTTGTGCGGTTGTTCAGACTGGTAAAGCGAGACATGAATAAATTTTCGCAAGCTGAAGTCGAAGACCTTGCGCGGGCCCTATATGCGCGTCTTTTAGATCAGGACACGAAAGATCGGTACGATCCGCACTCGGCTTTTGATTGGCGTAAGGATTTTGGATCGTCCGAGCGCATGGAAGAACTGGCTGACGGCGAAGACCCCGCCGAGTTCATTAAGCGCTCCGGGCGAAGCGCCTTTGAACTGTTAAAGGACGACGAGGACCTTCTCGATCTCGAATATTGGGAAACGACGACAAAAAACCGGGACTTCAGAGAGACGGACTTTCTTGTGTCCATGCCTAAATCACTGACCTGCTGCCGGGTGGTTGAAACCATCCTAAGCTATCTTCGGTTCTATTTCGACTGCCGCCAGAAGGAGCCGTTGGCACCTCTCCTTGAGGGCGCGCGGGAATACTTATAAGGTCGGACTTCGTCAGCCCGCGTTGGGCCACGTTCCGGGGGACTTACGATGCGTTCAGGTTTTGGCAAATTGACATCTGCTTTAGGAGTGGGTGCTTTGATGGCGGGCGCCTTCATGTCTCAGGCGATCATCCTTGCGCCCGCGCTGGCAGCCGACGCGCCTGCCGCCGCCGCTGCCGCCCCAGCTGCCGCCGCAGCTGCCCCTCCCGCTGCCGGCGGCTGCCCGGCCTTGGTTAAGCTCACCTCGATGGAGCTGCAGGCTTTGCCCGACGGCCGCTTGAAGGTGCCGGTGACTCTGGTCGAGCGTGCGTCCACGCTGTTGCTCGATACCGGCAGCGCTTTCCGCGCCTTGAAGGCCGAGACCGCGACGGCCTTGGGCATAACGCCGGTCGTCGGCGGCGAAGTCGTCGCGGGCATCCCCGGCCAGGCCAATGCGCGCAATGTCATGCTGCCGTCGATCACTTTGGGCACCTTGAAGTTTCCCGAAACCGGCTTTCTGATCGCCGAACCGGGCGCGGTGGACGCGGCCGTCGACGGCCGGCTTACCCTCGACATGCTGGTCCGCTTCGACGTCGATCTCGACTTTACCGGCAACCAGATGAGCTTGTTCCTGCAGAACCATTGCGTGGGCAAAGTCGTCTATTGGCAGGCCAACGGCCTGACGGTGTCGCCGTTCTTTTTCGACGCGCAGAACCGCATCAATTTTCCGGTGCGCATCGACGGCACGCCTTTGGTCGCGGTGCTCGATACCAACTCGCCCAATACGTATTTGGATTTGGATATCGCCAAGGCCAATGGACTTAACATCGCCAGCGACAACATGACCAAGACCAAAGAAGTGCGAAACGGCAAGGAGGTCTATCAGCGCCGGTTCAAAAGCCTGTCCTTCGAGGACATCGGCATCAACAATACGCTGATCAACGTGATGCAAGGCGCCAAGACGGCCAAGCCGGCGGCGGCCGCGCCAAGCGCACCCACCGCGCCGGTGACGCTGGGCATGAATATCCTGCGCCGGCTGCACATCTATGTCGCTTTGCAGGAGCGCACCCTTTACATCTCGGCGGGCGGCGGCCCGGCCGTGGCTCCGCCGGCTGCCGCACCCGCACCGGCGCCCATACCGGCTCCGGCGCCCGCCCAATAGCGCGGAGCCTCTAGGGATCGCGGCTGACGGGCGAATTGTCACGATAAGTAGTGGTTTTCTGTCGCCGAAAATTCACAAGGACAAGCCTTGGTTTGCGCAGCCTTTTGTGGTGAACTTTGGTCCTAAGAAACGAAAAAAAGGGGCGGCACTTACGTACCGCCCCAAGTTTCAGGGACGCACCTCGTATGAAACCGGCCTCAAAAAATTGAGGCCGGTTTCGTGTTTCTAGAGCGCGGCGAGCATGCAGGCCACAAGTGGATGGCGGACGACATCCACCTTGGTGAGCTTCACAACCGCGATATCACTCAAAGTCGAAAGTTTGTTGGCGATGTCGGCAAGGCCCGACATCCCCGGCAGCAGATCGGTCTGGTCGGGATCGCCCGTGATCACCATGGTCGAGTGCCAGCCCAGCCGTGTCAGAAGCATCTTGATCTGGACGTAAGTGCAGTTCTGGGCCTCGTCGATCACCACAAAGGCGTTGTTGAGCGTTCGCCCGCGCATATAGGCGATGGGCGCGATCTCGATGGTGCCGTCGGCCATATATTGCCGCAGGCGTTTGCCGCCCAGCCGGTCGGCCAGCGCGTCGTAGAGCGGGCGCAGATAGGGCGCCATTTTCTCTTCCATCGTGCCCGGCAGATAACCCAGGGCTTCACCGGCTTCGATGGCCGGCCGTGAGAGCACGATGCGGTCGATGCGGCCCTCGTCGAGGGCTTTTACCGCCGCGGCGATGGCGAGGTAGGTCTTTCCGGTGCCCGCCGGGCCTAAAGCCAGAGTGAGCGCCTGGCTGTCTATGGCTTCCATCAAAAGCTGCTGGCCGTCGCTGCGCGGTTTGACGTGGCGGATGAAACTTTGGTCGCGCCGTTCCTCGATTGGGTCCCAGCCAGTCGGGAGGGCATGGAGCTGGAATTCTTCATTGCTGTCGCGTGATGGCTTTTTGAAACGAGCTGAACGCTTGCCCATCTGATGCTTTTGCTCCTGAAAATTGTTCTCGCTCAACGACCCGCGCCGACGGGTGCCGGACGCCGGGTATTCAACCGGATCTGCAGGACCTCCTTCGTGACTGTTGGGGGTTGGGGAAACAACAACGCCTTCCAAGCGGGAAGGCGGGCTCAGAAAAGCGGGGAGCGGGGATTCGCCAAAGCTGCGCGGGGCAAAGCCCGGGCTGTCCGATGCCAGATCGAGGCCTAAGGCCTCGTTTGGAGTGCCGTGGTGACGCGCCGGCTGCATGAATTTTTGACGGTGCCCCTGAGTTCTATTTGAATCATCTCAAAGAATCCGGGGATTGTCACGTTATTTTGTGTGTAAGTCCTGTGACACCCCCCACCGCTTGTTATCGAGGGGACTTTCACTTCTCACCTTTTTGCACTGCGGCCGGTTGGTTTCGCGCGAAGCGCGCGTGTATAGAATGAAAATGCTGCCCGCTCACGTAAGGCTCATCCATGACTGACGTTGCGTCCGATCCGCTGCATCACCTTCAGCAATGGCTTGCCCAGGGCAAGAAGGCGGCGCTGGCCACGGTCGTCGCCACCTGGGGCTCCAGTCCCAGGCCCGTGGGCAGCCATATGGCCGTGCGCGAGAGCGGCGACTTCGCCGGCTCGGTCTCCGGCGGCTGCATCGAAGGCGCGGTGGTGGACGCCGCTCTGGAAGCTATGCGCACGGGCAGTCCTAAGCTTTTGGAATTCGGCGTCGGCAACGAGGCGGCCTGGGAAGTGGGCCTTGCCTGCGGCGGTCGCGTGCAGGTTTTTGTCGAGCCGGTGGTAAGCCCCGACCGGCTGCACATGATTGCGGACCTACGCGCGCGCAAACAGCCTTTCGCGACGGTTACCGATACCGCGTCCGGTCAACGGGCTCTGGTCAGTGACACGCTGCAAGGCGCATTGGCGCTCTCGGCCGCGCAGATTGCCGAAGTTCGCCGCCGTATCGCCGCCGATCAATCTGGTGTGATGGAAGACGGCCTGTTCGTGCGGGTCTACAGCCCGCCGGCGCGTATGGTCATCGTCGGCGCGGTGCATATCGCCCAAGCCCTGGCGCCCATGGCAAAGCTCGCCGGCTTTGATGTGGCGGTGATCGATCCGCGCGAGGCCTTTGTGCGTTCCGGTGATCTGGCCAACATTCACGCCATCATCGAATGGCCCGACGACGGCATGAAGATCGTCGCACCCGATGCGCGTACCGCCGTAGTCACCCTGACCCACGATCCCAAGCTGGATGATCCGGCTCTGGCGGCGGCCTTGCGTTCCCAGGCTTTTTACATCGGCGCCCTCGGCAGCCGCAAAACCCATGCGAGCCGGTTGGCGCGGTTGGCCGAGCAAGGCTTCATGCCTGCCGACACGGCGCGCATTCATGGCCCCGTGGGCCTCGACATTAATGCCCTGACGCCCGCCGAGATCGCCGTGTCGATCATGGCCCAGGTGATCGAAACGCTGCGGGCCGAGGCGTCATGAAGTTCGGTTCCTTTGCCATCGACGAGGCCGCCGGGATCATACTTGCCCATACCACGCGCGCCGATGGCCTGGTTCTGAAGAAGGGCCACGTCATCACGTCCGACGACGTTGCGGCGCTAAGCGCCGCCGGCATGACGGATGTGATCGGCGCGCGGCTTGAAGAAGGCGACGTGCCCGAGGACGAAGCGGCCGCGCGCATCGCACGCCAGGTCGCCGGAGCCAACGTCACACTTTCGGCGGCGCGGACCGGACGCTGTAATCTGCTGGCGGCTCATGCCGGCGTGGTCGAGATCAATGCCGCCGCTGTTACCGCAGCCAATCTCATTGACGAATGCGTGACCATCGCGACGCTCGCCGACAAAGACGCCGCCAAGGCCGGGCAGATTGTCGCCACCGTCAAGATCATTACCTTTGCGGTTTCAGCCGACGTCATGGCGCGCATCGAAAGCACGCTCGGTCCGGCGGCGGTGAAGCTCGCACCTTACGCGCCGAAGCGCTTCGCGCTCATCAGCACGACGGCGCCGGGCCTTAAAGCCTCCGTTATGGCTTCGACCGAAGAGATCACCCGCGAGCGCATCACAGCCCTCGGCGGAACCACGCTCAGCGTCGCCCGCGCTGGCCACAATGCCGCCGATGTGACCCGCGAGGTCCGCGCGGCTCTGGCCAAAGGTGCCGAAATCGTGCTGATCGTCGGCGCGTCAGCCACCGTCGATCGCGGCGACGTGGTGCCGGCGGGCATTGTCGCGGCGGGCGGCGTCATCGACCACTTCGGCATGCCCGTGGACCCCGGCAATCTTCTGGTGCTGGCCCATGTGGACAAGGGGCCGGTGCCCATTCCCATACTCGTGCTGCCGGGCTGCGCGCGCTCGCCGAAGCTGAACGGCGTCGATTGGGTGATGCAGCGTCTTGCGGCCGGCATTGCGGTCGGTCCCAAGGACATCATGGCCATGGGTGTCGGCGGTCTTTTGGTGGACACGCCGAGCCGGCCTTTGCCGCGCGAGAGCGCCGTGCAGACCCGGACCCCGTCTGGACTCAATGGGCCCGAACTCAAGGTTGCCGCTGTGATTCTGGCCGCCGGACAGTCGCGTCGCATGGGTCCCAGCAATAAGCTGCTGATGGAAATCGACGGCATGCCTTTGGTGCGCCGAACCGTGGCGGCCTTGTGCGCGTCTAAGGCGTCCCAGGTTATTGTCGTCACCGGCCACCAGGAGCCCGAGGTGCGCGCGGCATTGAAGGGGCTCGAGGTTCAGATCATCCATAACCCGCGCTATGCCGAAGGCCTGTCCACATCCCTCAAGGCCGGTATCGATGCCCTGGCGCCCGACATTGCGGCAGCCGTTGTCGGCTTGGGCGATATGCCCGGCGTGACCGCCGACCACGTGAATCGGCTGATAGCCGGATTCGACCCTGAGGTCGAAAAGGCCATTGGCGTGCCGGTCCACAACGGCAACCGCGGCAACCCGGTCCTCTGGGCCCGGCGTTTTTTCGAGGATATGCACGGAGTCACCGGCGATGTCGGGGCCAAGGCGCTGATCGGCGCCAATGAGTCTCTTGTTTACGAGGTCGAATTTGGGGACACTGCCGTATTGACTGATCTTGATACGCCGGAACAGTGGTCGGACTACCTTTCTAAGTCGGTACCGTAAACGTCGCGCGTTAGTGTGTTTGGTCGAGGCGCGGTTCTGTTCCGTGTGTATGTATGATCCTGGGGAGGGACCATGCCTGACGCCGGAAGCCAATCGCATAAAACCGATGTCATTATTATCGGCGGCGGACCTGTAGGTCTGTTCGCGGTGTTCGAGCTGGGTCTTTTAGGTCTCAGTTCGCACGTCGTCGATATTCTCGACCGTCCCGGCGGCCAGTGCGCCGAACTTTATCCTGAGAAAGCCATTCTCGATATTCCGAGCCGCTTGAAGATCACCGGCGCGGAACTTGCCAAAGATCTGATGGAGCAGATCGCGCCGTTCAATCCGACGTTCCATTTTCAGCAGATGGCCGAGAAGATCGAGAAGCTCGAGAGTGGCCACTGGCGCATGGTCACCGACATCGGCACCGTCATCGAAGCGCCGGTGATCGTGGTGGCCGGCGGCGGCGGCAGTTTCATGCCTAAGAAGCCGAAGCTCGAACGGCTGGAGGAATTTGAAGGCAAGTCGCTGTTCTATGCCGTGCGCAAGATGGAACAGTTTCGCGGCAAGAATGTGCTGATCGCCGGCGGCGGTGACTCGGCGCTCGATTGGACCGTGAACCTGAACCCGGTCGTTTCCGGCATGTCGCTGGTGCACCGGCGCAATGAATTCCGCGGCATGCAGGCGACCGTCGATCAGATGTACGCGCTGGTGAAGGCCGGCAAGGTCAACCTGGCCATCGGCGATATCCTCCGGCTCAACGGCGATAACGGGCAGATCAAGTCCGTGACGCTGAAAAGCGCCGAAAAGGGCGAATTCGACGTGGGCTGCGACGCCATGCTGGCCTTCTACGGCCTGACCATGAAGCTGGGCCCCATCGCCGACTGGGGCCTCAACATGGACAACAACCGGGTGGCGGTCTCGACCGAGACCTTCGAAACCAGCACGCCCGGCATCTTCTGCATCGGGGACATGTGCTACTACCCGGGCAAATTGAAGCTCATATTGTCGGGTTTCCATGAATCGGCCTTGATGGCCCATGCCTGTTTCCATTATGCAAGGCCCAACCAAAAGCTGCGGTTCGAGCACACGACCTCCAGCTCCTCCATCCAGGCCAAACTGGGCGTTTCATAACGATCCCCCACGCGGCCTTGCAGGTACAAGGCCGCTATGAAGATCGTCGTGACGCTGCCGGACGAGTCCGTCCAAGAAGTGACGGTCAAATCCGGAGGCTCTCTTATGGAAGCGTTGCGTCACGCCGGCGTGCCGATCCGCGCCGAGTGCGGCGGTGCTATGGCCTGCGCCACATGCCATGTGGCCGTGGACCCGGCCTGGATCGACAAAGTGGGGCGCGCCGGCGACGAGGAAAAAGACCTGTTGGACAACTCCGACTACGCCACCGAATTTTCGCGCCTGTCCTGCCAGATCACGGTAAGGGACGCGCTAGATGGCCTTAAGGTCGCGCTGCAACTCGACGCCTTCGAGGGCTAAAGTATGTCAGTTCTCACGGATCAGGTCGCAAGACGACGCACGTTTGCCATCATCTCGCATCCCGACGCGGGCAAAACCACGCTGACGGAAAAACTGCTGCTGTTCGGCGGCGCCATTCAGCTGGCCGGCGCCGTGAAGGCCAAGGGCGAACGCCGCCGCGCGCGCTCCGACTGGATGAAGGTCGAGCAGGAACGCGGCATCTCAGTGACCTCGGCGGTCATGACCTACGAATACGGCGACCACACCTTTAATCTGCTGGATACGCCCGGCCACGAGGATTTCAGCGAGGACACTTACCGCACGCTGACCGCCGTTGATTCCGCGGTGATGGTGCTGGACTGCGCCAAGGGCATTGAAACCCAGACCTTGAAGCTGTTCGAGGTGTGCCGCCTGCGCGACATGCCCATTGCTACCTTCATCAACAAGCTGGACCGCGAAGGCCAAGACCCGTTCACGCTGCTTGAAGAGATCGAGCACAAATTGGCGCTTGAGGTCTCGCCGGTCAGCTGGCCCATCGGCATGGGCCGGGATTTCCTCGGTTGCTACGATCTTGTGCGCGATCGCCTGATTCTCATGGCGCGCACCAAGGGCGAAAAGATGGGGGAGGGCGTGGAGTGCAACGGTCTCGACGACCCGAAGCTCGACGAACTGCTGCCGCCCGCCGCCGTCAAAAAGCTGCGCGACGATGTCGCTATGGTGCGCGGGCTTTGCAAGCCTTTCAACCGTGAGGCCTATCTCGAAGGCCACATGACGCCGGTCTACTTTGGCAGCGCGCTGAATAATTTCGGCGTGATCGAGCTATTGCAAGGGGTCGCCGAGATCGCGCCGTCGCCCCAGCCTCAAGCCGCGTTGGAGCGCAAGGTCGATCCGATCGAGACCAAAGTCTCGGGCTTTGTGTTCAAGATCCAGGCCAACATGGACCCCAAACACCGCGACCGCATTGCGTTTGTGAGATTGTCGTCGGGCCATTTCAAGCGCGGCGCCAAGCTCTTGCATGTGCGTTCGGGGAAAATCATGAGTATTGCCGCCCCACAGTTATTCATGGCCCAGGACCGCCAGACGGCGGAGGATGCCTGGCCCGGCGATATCATCGGTATTCCCAACCACGGCAATTTGCGCATCGGCGATACGCTGACTGAAGGCGAGACTTTGCATTTCACCGGCATTCCGGTATTCGCGCCGGAACTTCTTCAGACCGTGCGACCGCTTGATCCGCTGAAAGCCAAGCATCTCGGCCGTGCGTTGCAGCAGTTGGCGGAAGAGGGTGCGGCCAGCGTATTTAAACCCAGATTTGGCACCGACTGGATCGTCGGCGTTGTCGGCAGTTTGCAGTTCGACGTGCTGGCCGACCGCATCCGCACTGAATACGATGTGGCGGTAAAGTTCGAGCAGTCGGAGCTTCACACCGCGCGTTGGCTCCAGGCCGACGACCATCTTACCCTCAAGAAATTCATGGACTCCAACCGCGTCGCCGTGGCCGACGATCACGACAATGCGCCGGTGTTCCTCGCGCGCAATGCCTGGCACCTCAACCGCACTGTCGAAGACAATCCGCAGATCAGATTCCTCAAAACCCGCGAACTCGTGCAGTAATAGAGAAGGATTACGTCATGACTGCAACTCAACGTTTAGATATGGGTCCCCGCATGAGCCAGGCGGTGGTCCATGGCGATACCGTCTATCTCGCCGGTCAGGTCAACAAGGACGCCGCCAACGTCACCGCGCAGACCGCGGCCGTGCTGAAGCAGATCGATGATCTGCTGGCGCGCGCCGGGTCGTCGAAGGAAAAGATCCTGTCGGCGACGATCTATCTCGCCGACATCAAGACCTTCGCCGATATGAACGCGGCCTGGGATGCGTGGGTCTCCACGGCCAATCCGCCCGCGCGTGCGACCTTGGAAGCCAAGCTGGTGACGCCGGACTATTTGGTGGAGATCGCCGTTATCGCCGCGAAATACGCTTTGGCCCGTAGCTGATATCGACGACTTCGATGGATTGATCGCCGACGGGCGTGCGCAGCTTTACGGTATCGCCGATGCCGGCCTTTAGCAGCGCCCGTGCGATGGGGGATACCCAGCTGACCAGCCCGGCGGTCAGATCGGCCTGGTCGACGCCGACGATGCGAATAGTGTGTTCCTCGCCGGCTGGGTCGGCATAGGTCACGGTCGCGCCGAAGAACACCTGCTTGTGATTCTTTTGCAGGGCCGGGTCGACCACCTCGGCGCTTTCGTGGCGTTTGGTCAGATAGCGGATGCGCCGGTCGATCTCGCGCAGGCGCTTCTTGCCGTAGATATAGTCGCCGTTTTCGGAGCGGTCGCCGTTGCCGGCGGCCCAGGAGACGATCTCCACCACCTTGGGACGCTCGACGCGGCGCAAGGTGAGGAGTTCATCCTGCAGTTTCTGGAAGCCTTCGGGCGTGACGTAGTTCTTGCCGCCGGGCACGGCAACGTCCGCACCCTCCAACGCGTCGTCGTCGTCCGCGTCGGACTCCTTGGTGAAGGCTTTGCTCATTAATCCGCTCTCAGCGTCCCCAATCGATAGGGGCGTGCCGGCCTTCGGCTACTTGCGTTTGGCTTGGAGCGTCTTAGCTTCGGTTTCGCTGATGTCGACAATCTTGTCGATCATGCAGGTCATGCCGCCGATCTGGTTCACATGGAGCGGATTGGACTTGCACAGCATGTCTTCCGGAGTCTTATGCGAGAAGCCGCTGAAGGTCAGTCCGGTGCAAGTGCTGACGAGATCGATGCGCTTGAACTCGTGGGACGACTTCAGTTTGATGAGAATGGTCTTCTCGTCGATGGCCGGTGACTCGTCAATGTTCGAAAGGCGAATGCAATCGTCGGCCGCGTAGGCCGCGAGAGGCGTCGTGGCCATAAAGGCTAATCCGGCGGCGATAACGAGTTTGGATGTGGTGTTCATGTGCAGCCTCCCTATTTTTGGACGCGAGGTACGACAACCCCGCCCTATCCTATACCAGGATGGCAGCGTGCCTAATAATAACGGCGAGATTGTGTCAGTGTTCCAGGAGCTCCGCCACCCTTAAGGCCCTAACGGACTGTGGGAACTGGTTTTATCAGCTTACATGAATCCCGTTGAGGGCGCCCAAAACGCCGAAAGCCTGCAGCAGCCAGAGAACGACCGCAATCACCACAACGACGTTAAGGATGCTCTTAATCTTGCTGTCCATGGGGATGTAGCTGTTGATCAGCCACAGCAGCACGCCCACAACGATCAACGTGAGAACAATAGAGACGAGCGGCATGGGAAGTTCCTTTCGGTGGTTCAGCAATGGGCCTTGGTGTCTAAACGACGCACGTCTCTGGAAGTTCCGCTTCCGCTGGAATAGATGGGAAAGTCCCCCTATGGTGGCGCCCGCTTTACATGTGGAATCTATGCCTTGATACGCCTGACTGAAATCAAACTGCCGCTGGATCACGCCGAGGGTGCCCTCAAAAGCGCGATCCTCAAAAAACTCGGCATTCCGGCATCGGACCTTGTTGCCTATGCGGTTTTTCGCCGGGGTTTTGATGCCCGCAAGCCGGCGTCGATCCATCTGATCTACACCCTGGATGTGACCGTTAAAAACGAAGCGGCGGTGCTGGAGCGCCTGGCCGGCGACCCTCACGTCGGGACCAGCCCCGACACCAGCTATAAATTCGTCGCGCGCGCGCCCGAAACGCTGAAATCTCGGCCCGTCGTCATCGGCACTGGCCCTTGCGGATTGTTCGCCGGCTTTATTCTGGCCGAGATGGGCTTTCGCCCGATCATCCTCGACCGCGGCAAAATCGTGCGCGAGCGGACCAAGGATACCTTCGGCCTATGGCGTCAGCGCGTGTTGAACCCTGAATCCAATGTGCAGTTCGGCGAAGGCGGGGCGGGCACCTTTTCGGACGGTAAGCTGTACAGCCAGATCAAGGACCCGGCCTATCGCGGGCGCAAGGTGCTGACGGAATTCGTCAAGGCCGGCGCGCCGGAAGAGATCCTCTATGTCAGCAAGCCCCACATCGGCACCTTCCGGCTGGTGTCCATGGTGGAAAGCATGCGCGCGACCATGGAAAAGCTGGGCGCCGAGATTCGTTTTGAATGCAAGGTCGAGGACCTGGACATCGCTACAGCGGCCGATGGAACGCGGTCAGTGCGCGGTGTGGTGCTCGCGAGCGGTGAGCATATCGCCGCCGATCATGTGGTGCTGGCCGTGGGTCATAGCGCGCGCGATACCTTCCAAATGGTCTATGACCGCGGTGTCTATGTCGAAGCCAAGCCCTTTTCCATCGGCGTGCGCATCGAACATCCCCAGGCCATGATCGACAAAGTGCGGTTCGGCAAATACGCCGGTCATCCGCTGTTGGGAGCCGCGGACTACAAGCTGGTGCATCACTGCGCCAACGGCCGCGATGTTTACAGCTTCTGCATGTGTCCGGGTGGGCAGGTGGTGGCCGCCACGTCGGAGCCGGGGCGCGTCGTCACCAACGGCATGAGCCAGTATTCGCGCGCCGAGCGCAACGCCAACAGCGGCATTGTGGTCGGCGTGACGCCGGCTGACTATCCGGGCGGCCCGCTTGCCGGAATCGCCTTCCAGCGCCAATGGGAATCGCTGGCGTTCACGGCCGGCGGTGGCACCTACGAAGCGCCGGGGCAGCGCGTGGGGGATTTCCTGGCCGGGCGGCCTTCAACCGCGCTGGGCAGCGTGCTGCCGTCCTATAAGCCCGGCGTTCACCTGACCGACCTCAGCGCCTGCTTGCCAGACTATGCCGTGGCGGCGATCCGCGAGGCGCTGCCCGCCTTCGAGCGCCAGATCAAAGGCTACGCCATGGACGACGCCATCATGACCGGCGTCGAGACGCGCACCTCGGCTCCGATCCGCATCAAGCGCGGCGAGGATTTTCAAAGTATCAATACCAAGGGGCTGTATCCGGCGGGCGAAGGGGCGGGCTATGCCGGCGGCATTCTCTCGGCGGCGGTGGACGGCATCCGTGTCGCCGAAGCGCTAGCCTTAAGTGTTATCAGCTGAGACATAAAATATCCCGCTCCTGGGGGTCAGGAGCGGGATCAGGTCATGAAACAAGAATTTCTTTAGCCGTTATCGTTCACGACTTCCCAACTCCCGTCGGGTTGCATGCAGGCGGTGCCGTAAGCTTCGGTTTTGTCGCCGCCGATGGTGACGTCCTGCTGGAACTCGCGGCATTGACGGCCGTCGGCGGTGGTGCCGTCGCGCAGCGGCGTCACGGCGCCCGTGCGCCCGCTTTCGTTCCAAATGATCGGCTCGCCGATCGGCGCCGATGTGGCTTCAATGAACGCTTCCTCGTGGGCGCGCTGCTGCGCTTCGTTCAACTGATTGAGCGCGACCAGGCTGAGCGCCGTCAGACCCAGGAAGCGAAAGGCGTCGGTGTCGCGATAGTAAAATCCGAAACCCGGATACGCATGGCCATAGGGGCGATAAACGCGGACATTCTGATAGTACCGGCTGCGCGGCACGGCGTAGGGACGATAGAAGCTGGGGCGCGCACGCATCACGACGGCGCGCGAAGGACCATCCCAGTGACGATCGCCGCGCCAATCAGGGCGTCCGGGACCGCTATTGTGGCGGCCAAAGTTGCCGCGATTGTCATTGCGGTCACCACGATTGTTGTGTTCGCCGCGCCGGCCGTCGCGATCCTGCGCCATCGCCACCGTGGGCGCGATGGCAGCAAAGCCTGTGACCGCGATCAGCGCTGCGGCGATGCCGGATTTCAGCGATTTGCGGAAGTTCAACATGACAGCTCCTTATGAAAGATCCTGACTACAAGATGACGTCGCCGTGTGGCGGGGATATGGCATCGCGCTGCTTTAATTGTGGCGGATATAACGGGTTGAAAACCCTTTGCATTGCGCTCGGCCATTTTCCGGCATCCGGCGCTAAACCCTTGAAAAGACATATGCATAACTGCATAGCTGCCGTGCCGGTTATGCTTTACCCCGTCCCACCAATTGGGTTAATATTCGCGTCGAGGGGGATGCCGTTCGCGGGTTTCCCGGCATAAAGGTCTGGCCATGTGGCGGGCCACCGACGTGTCATGTTGCTTAAGAAGGATATGACCCCATGCGCACTCAGTTGGCGCTTCATCTCCATCAGACAGCAATGCGTGCGTGTGCTTTGCGGGTTACCTACGCGTAACACCCGTCAAGTACGTCCTAGGAACCTTAGATTTTGGGGACCTTGGGACCATGTCGGCGCGTTATAAGCCCGTCGCTTCGGCGAGGGCGAGGTTGGGGGCTTTGAGCCCGAAGGAGGTTTGTTATGGCTAGTTCACGTGTTCCCGTCCTGGCTTCGGAAAGTGGCTTGTCGGCCTATATGGCGGAGATCAAGAAATTCCCACTTCTGGAACCGGAAGAAGAATTCATGCTGGCCCATCGTTTCGCCGATCACGGCGACACCGAGGCCGCACATAAACTCGTCACCAGCCACCTGCGCCTGGTGGCCAAGATTGCCATGGGCTACCGCTTCTACGGCTTGCCCGTTTCGGATCTGATTTCCGAAGGCAATGTAGGCCTGATGCGCGCGGTGAAGAAGTTCGAGCCGGATCGCGGCTTCCGATTGGCGACTTACGCCATGTGGTGGATTAAAGCGGCGATCAACGAATACGTGCTCAATTCATGGTCGCTGGTGAAAGTCGGCACCGTGGCGGCGCAGAAGAAGCTGTTCTTCAATCTGCGCAAGCTCAAGGCGAAGCTTGGCCTCTACGAAGAGGGCGATATTCCCCTGGATGCGGCCAACACCATTGCCAAGCGGCTCGACGTGACCACGCAAGAGGTCATCGACATGAACCGCCGCCTGTCGCGGTCGGACTCCTCACTCAATCAGTTGGTGGGCGAAGAGGGCGATACCGAGCGTCAGGATCTTCTGGTGGACGACAAGCCCAGCCAGGAAACGGTGCTGGCCGAAAAGGAGGACCGCGTCCTCGGAACAAGCTTGCTAAGGCAGGCCCTGAGAACGCTGACCGAGCGCGAGCGGCGTATCATCGAGGAGCGCCGCTTGGTCGACAACCCGCGCACGCTCGAGGAAATTGGCGCCGAATACGGCATCAGCCGCGAGCGCGTGCGTCAGATCGAAAACCGCGCCTTTGACAAGCTGCAGAAGGCGGTGGTGACGGCGTCCAAGGCGCTTGAAGCCGCGGCTTCTAAGGCCCTGCCGCGGCCCGCTATGGCCTAAAACTTCATCTGCTACAGCCGCCCCGCTCAGCCGAGCGGGGCGGTTTTATTTTGCCGTACTGAGCTCAACCGTCCTGTGCTAAACGCAACCCCATGAACACGACCGCCGGGAAATACATCCTGACCATCGCCTGCCCCGACACCACCGGATTGGTGGCGGCGGTGTCGGGATTCTTACGCGATCACGGCTGCTTCATCGACGAATCCTCACAATACGGCGACCCGGCGACGCAGCGGTTTTTCATGCGCGCGGTCTTCACGCCGTCGTCGACCAGTCCCAGCGATGTGACGCAGCGCTTTGCCGCTGTCGCTGCGCCGTTCAAAATGGACTGGAGCATTGTGCCGGCCGATCAGAGGTTACGTGTCCTGATCGCGGTTTCCAAAATCGGCCACTGCCTGCACGACCTTCTGCACCGCTGGCACGCCGGGCAAATGCCGATCGATGTCGTTGGCGTTTTCTCCAACCACGAAGACATGCGCTCGATTGTCGAGTGGCACCGCATTCCCTACCACTATCTTCCGCTGACACCCGGCGGCAAGGAGGCTCAGGAAGCGGCGTGGCTGAAGATCGCAAAGGACTCCAGCGCTGATCTCGTGGTGCTTGCGCGCTACATGCAGGTGCTGAGCCCCAAGACTGCGACGCTCCTCGCTGGGCGCTGCATCAACATCCATCACTCTTTCTTGCCGAGTTTCATGGGCGCCAAGCCCTATCAGCAGGCCTATACGCGCGGCGTGAAAATCATCGGCGCCACCGCCCACTACGTCACCGACGGCCTCGACGAAGGCCCGATCATTGAACAGGCGGTTGAACGCGTCGACCATACCCATGCCGTTGCCGACATGATCGCCGTGGGTCGTGATCTGGAAAACGTCGTGCTGTCGCGGGCCGTGCGTTACCACGCCGAGCGGCGGGTTCTGCTGAATGGTCAGAAAACCGTGGTTTTCCGCTGAAAAAGCGCTGTTTTCCGCCGGCGGCGGAGGATAGCTTGTGGTGCGCGGTTTACACATATATATTGATTAGACTCGAAACAATCAGCGGTTGGGGTGCGTTTACCGTACGGTTTTGACCCCATGACTGAGGCAAAAAACAGACCATGCCTAAGACTATTCTGATCGTCGAAGACAACGAGTTGAACATGAAGCTGTTCAACGACCTATTGCAGGCGCACGGCTACAATACGCTGCAGGCCAAGGACGGTCGCCTGGTGATTGAGATGACGCGCAAAAACCGGCCCGATCTGATACTCATGGATATTCAGCTGCCGGAAATTTCCGGTCTTGAGATCACCAAGATGCTCAAGGCCGACGACGACCTCTGCAAGATCCCGGTCGTGGCGGTGACGGCTTTTGCCATGAAAGGCGACGAACAGAAAATCCGCAGCGGCGGATGCGACGGCTATATCGCCAAGCCGATTTCTGTCGCGAGCTTCCTGCAAACGGTGTCGCGTTTCCTGGAGCCGCAAGCCATCCCATAGGAATAATCTCGGACCGCAGAAACAAAAAAGCCCACCGTTGCGGTGGGCTTTTTGATTCGTGAGGATGTGCGATCCTACTTGATCTTGCCTTCCTTGAAGTCCACGTGCTTACGCAGGACTGGATCATACTTCTTCATCACCATCTTTTCGGTGATGTTGCGCGGGTTCTTTTTGGTCACGTAGTAGTAGCCCGTGCCGCCCGTGCTTTCCAATTTGATCTGGATGGTGGCTGGCTTTGCCATGATCGTATCCTGTCCTAAAATCCTGCTGCGCGGCGCCCCTTAAGGCAGGCCGTCGGTGAGCGGCGCACAATACACTGCCCCAAATCACTGTCAAGCGCTGGGGTGGGCCAAAAAATATATATAAATCAGGGATTTAGGGCTAAATGCGAGGTGTCGCCTGGGGTCGCAAGCGCCAGCAAGGCGGGATCGCTGAGGATCTTCTTGGCAACTTCAAGGTCCAAGGCCCGGTCCGCATGGGCTTCGGCGGGGCAGGCGTTGCGTAAGGCTTCGTGGGCGGCCGGATTATCTTCGGGCGCGCGCCAGAGGCGTTGGGCCTCGGCATTGGCGCCGACGCCGGCCCGGATCCGGTTGGTGACGTTGGTGGCCGAGTCCGCTTCATTGCTAAGGCAGATATTGGGCAGAAGGCCTAAACCGTGCAGGGCAGCGCCACGCGGCGTAATGGCCCGAGCCCAGGTCAGAGCGAACTCGCCGGCGTTGGGCAGGCGCCGAATGGTTTGCACGGAGCCCTTGCCCCAACTTACGGTGCCGACGACGGCGGCGCGATGGTTGTCCTGAAGGGCGGCAACGACGATCTCCGCGGCCGACGCCGACTTGCCGTCAATGACCGCGGCGATGGGAATGCCGGCCACGATGTCGCCCGGGTTGGCCTTATAAAATTGATTGGCGTCAGGGTGGCGCCCGCGCAAGGTGATGATGTCGCCTGAGTCCAAGAATAAATCGGCGATGTCGACGGCTTGATCCAATAGACCGCCGCCGTTACCGCGAAAATCCAGCACGATGCCTTTGAGTTTGCCGCTCTCGCGCGCCGTGGTGACGGCTTTTTCAACGGCGTAGGCGGTACGCTGATTGAAGCTATGAACAGTGAGAACCAGAATGCCGTTATCGAAGGTTTCCGCCACCGTGTCGGGCACGACAAGATCGAGCGCGACCTTGATATCCAGCGGGGTTTGTTCGCCCGGCCGGCGCACGGTCAGGTTCACGGTTGTCCCGACACCGCCGTCAAGGCGACGGCGGACTTCGGCCAGCTGCCGGTTCTTCAAGCTGACGCCATTGGCCTGAACGATCATGTCGTTGAGGTGTAGTCCGGCAGTGCTCGCCGGACTATCGTCGAGAATCGCTTTAACCAGCGCACCGTCGGAGTTCAGCTCAAGTCGGACACCAAGCCCTATGACACCTTCGCGCACGAGCCGGAGGCTGGCGGCAACCTGCCGGCCAGCATAGCGCGAATAGGGATCGAGCGTGGTTAAGGCGTAGCCGAAGACGACTTTGTACAGCGCCTCTTCATCAAGGGCGCGAAATGCCGGCGAGGACCTGCGGGCGCCCATCACGGCCCTAAGAGTCGTAAGACTCCAAGTCCGAACGTCTGGTTTTGACTCAGGCCCAAGCTCCATGACCTTCCGGTCGTTGTAATACAGCGCCAGATTTTTCTTGGCCGATTTGATCTGCAAAGCCGGGTCAACGGTTTTCATACCGTTCAGCGCCGCCATGAACATCGTGTCCAGGGGTGGATCGTCCATTGCGCGATCCTGGATTTCGTCGAAGCCGTGGACAAGGACATCGTACACGACGTTGATGTCGACGCCTTCGACAACGACGGGGCGGTACGCGCGGTGGGTGTTGGCCGACCCCCAAGCGCAGCCGCTCAGTGCGACGGCGGCAGTTGCCACCGCGCCGAACCTGACGACGCTTAAAATCCAAGTTCTTAAAAAAGTCGCGTTCATCGCCTGTGTTTCGTGCGGCGGTGTGGCGGTTTCTTGGGCGCCCCACTTTGCTTTTGCCTGGGCGCCTTTTGTCTGGGGGCTGTGCCCTCCCGGCCCCCAGCTTCCCGTCCAGAATACTCGAAAACGATGCCGCCCGTCACCTCATCAGTTTCCAGCAATTTGACGTCAACGACGTCGCCGACCCGCAGTTGTAGGCCGCGGCGGCGCCCGACCACGCGGTGAGCGCGCTCGTCCAGGTCGTAAAAGTCCTGGGGTAGGTTACGCATGGGCAGGATGCCGTCGGCGCCGGTTTCATCCAGGTTGACGAACAGGCCGAAGCGGCTGACGCCGTTGATCCGGCCGCGGAATATGGCCCCGGTGCGGTCGGCAAGGTAGGAGGCGGTAAACCGGTCCACGGTCTGACGCTCGGCCAGGGCGGCCCGGCGCTCGGTCATGGAGATGTATTCACAGATCGCCACCAGATCCGGGTCCTGTTTTGGATTCCAGCCGCCATCCCCCAATTTTTGTGCGGCAATAAGCGCACGGTGTACCAGCAGGTCCGAATAGCGGCGGATGGGCGAGGTGAAGTGCACGTATTTTTTCAACGCCAAGCCGAAGTGGCCGATGTTCTCGGGGCTGTAGACCGCCTGGGCCTGGGTGCGCAGCACCAGCGTATTGACCATGTGCACGTGGGGCCCGCCGCGGACTTGAGCGAGCACGCGATTGAAATCGGCGGCGCGCGCTTCGCCGGCATTGGGGAATTTAAGATCGAGGGTTTGCAAAGCTTCGCGCAAGCCATCGATGCGTTCCGGATCGGGCTTGTCGTGGACGCGGTAGACCCCGGGGTAAGCGGATGTCGATAGGGTTTCAGCCGCCGAGACGTTGGCGGCGATCATGAACTCCTCGATCAGCTTGTGGCTGTCGTAACGCGCGCGCGGCTCGACGCCGAGGATATTGCCTTCGCGATCGACCATGATCTTGCGCTCGATTAGATCAAGTTCCAAGGTGCCGCGTTTGGAGCGGGCCTCTTCAAGCGCCGCGTATGCGCCGTAAAGCGGATTGATGACGCGCTCCATGAGCGGCGCGGTTATAGCGTCGGGTGTTCCGTCGCGGGCAGCTTGCACTTGCGTATAGGTCAGCCGCGCTTCCGAGCGCATGAGGCCGCGGATGATCTTGTGGCGTAAGAGCTTGCCCTGAGCATTGATCCACATGTGGGCGGCCAGCACGGGCCGGTCTTCGTGGGGCTTCAGGGAACACCAGCCGTTGGATAATTCTTCCGGCAGCATCGGCACCACGCGGTCGGGGAAGTAGACCGAGTTGCCGCGCACATAGGCGTCACGGTCGAGAGCGTCGCCGGCGCGCACATACCAGGCGACATCGGCGATGGCGACCAAGAGATGCCAACCGCCGGCATTGGCCGGGTCCGTATCGGGTTCGGCAAAAACCGCGTCGTCGAAATCGCGGGCGTCCTCGCCATCGATGGTGACCAAGGGGATTTGACGCAGATCGACGCGGTCGCCCAAGGGCGCTGCCTTGGCATGGGCGGCCTGGGCCACGGCTTGGTCGTTAAAGGTGTGCGGAATGCCCTGGGCATGAATGGCAATTAGGCTCAAGTTTTTGCTGGCATTCATGGGCCCTAAGCGCTCGATCACGCGACCGCGCTGCGGCCCGTACTTTGGTACATCGAAAACCTCCACGGCGACCAGATCGCCGGGCAACGCGGGACCGAAGTCACTACGTGCGACGATAACTTCGTGGCGATATTTTTTATCGACCGGCCGCAAGCGTCCGCGGTCGCCTTCGAGTTCGAAGACTCCGAGCAGGCGTGTCGGCGCGGCTGCGAGCTTCTTGATGGGCCGCGCTTCATAGCTGTCGTCGCCGGCGGGCAGGATTTTCGCCAGCACGCGGTCGCCGACGCCGACGGTGAGCGGTTTGTACTTGCCTTTGGCAAAGCCGCGCGCCTTGGGTTGAATAACGAAAATCACCGGCGGCGGGGCGGTGGACTCCCACTTTGCCGGCTTGGCAAACAGGTCGCCGTCCTTGTCGGTATGGGTGATGTCGATCACATCGACCGGCGGCAATGCTCCGGCCTGGCCGACGCGGCGCTTTTCGCCGCGCTCGACGTCGCCGTCGTTGGTGAGGTTTTTGAGAAGGGCCTTGAGGGCGATCTTCGCCGGGCCTTGGATGTTGAAGGCGCGTGCGATCTCGCGCTTGCCGACTTGGGTTTTAGAATCGCGGATAAACGCAAGGATCTCTTCCTTGCTGGGAAGTGTCATATTGATATTGGTCTTTTTTGAATGAGGTGAAACCCGCGCGGTAGGCTTGGCTCCTTTGAAGCCTTCCTTTTTTCCGCGCGGTTGGTGGGGACGGCTCAACCGTTATTCCGCCGCCTTACGTGGGGGAGATTTGGCTTTGGCGGTTTTGGCCTTCGCCTTGGTTGCCTTGGCGGCTTTCGCGGCTTTTGCAAGGGGGGCGTCGGCCTTGGCGACTTTGCTCTTCGGCGCTTTCACGCCCGCACCGCCTTTGGCGGCTTTGGCCATAAGCAAGGCCACGGCAGAGTCGACACTGACAGTTGAAGCATCCATATCCTTGGGCAATGTCGCACGGATCTGGCCGTGCTGTACATAGGCGCCGAAGCGACCTGACCGCAATGTAATCGCGCGGCCGTCTTCCGGATGATTGCCGATATTCTTGGCGCCGGCTCCGCCGCCGCGTTTGGCCGCGCGCTCTTTGCCTTCAGCCAAAACGATGACGGCGCGGTTCAAACCGATTTCCAGAACGTCGTCGTCCTTGGGCAGCGATTGATAACGCGGACCGACTTTTAAGTAAGGTCCGAAGCGGCCGATGCCGGCCAGGATCATTTCGCCGGTTTCAGGCTCAAGCCCAATTTCACGCGGCAGCGACAGAAGCTTCAGGGCCTTCTCCAAATCGACATCGGCGACCTGGGTGCCTTTGGGCAGCGACGCGCGCTTGGGCTTGTCTTTGGGCGCGGCCTTCTTCTTGCGCTTCTTCTTGCCGTCGGGTCCGAGTTCTTCGGGCACGGGTGGCGGCGCAGGAAGGACTTCCTCGCCGCCCAATTGGACGTAAGGGCCGTAGGGGCCGACGCGCAGCGTGATCTTGAGGCCGGTTTTGGGATCGAGGCCGAGTTCCTTGGGGCCGTCGAGTACCTCGCCGGCGCCGGGTTCCGGTGCGCCCAGCGGGCGGGTGTAGCGGCACTCGGGGTATTTGCTGCAGCCGATGAAGGCGCCGAATTTGCCGAACTTGAGGCCGATACGGCCGTCGGCGCAGGCTGGGCACTTGCGCGGGTTGGTGCCGTCGGTGCGGACTGGGAATAAGTGCGGCTCCAGCAGAGCATCCAGCGCATCGATCACGGCGGTGCGCGTCAGATCCTTGGTGCCGTCGATGGCGACGATGAAGTCACGCCAGAAATCGGCGAGGACTTTTTTCCAGTTCAGATTACCGCTGGAAATCTCGTCGAGCTGGTTCTCCAGATCGGCGGTGAAGTTGTATTCGACATAGCGGCCAAAGAAGCTTTCCAGGAAGGCAATGACCACGCGGCCACGGTCTTCCGGGATGAAGCGTCGGTTGTCCATGCGGACATATTTGCGGTCCTGCAAGACTTGGATGATGGAGGCATAGGTGGAAGGCCGGCCGATGCCCTTTTCTTCCAGCGACTTGACCAGGCTGGCTTCGGAGTAGCGCGGCGGCGGCTGGGTGAAATGCTGTTCCGGCGTGACCGTGCCGACATCGAGCTTTTGGCCTTCGGTGACCACGGGCAGCAGGTTGCCCACGGCTTCTTCGTCTTCGGCGGCACCTTCGCCCGCAACTGCGGCCGCTGCGGCGGTGTCATCGTAGACTTCCATGTAGCCTCTGAAGACGATGGTCGAGCCACTGGAACGCAACTGGGTCTGCTGATCGGCGGTCGATGAAATCACCGACACCTGATCGAGCACTGCGGATTCCATCTGGCTCGCCATGGTGCGCTTCCAGATCAGCTCATAGAGCTTCAACTGGTCGGCCGACAGATAGGGCGCAACGCTGTCGGGCGTACGGTTGGCGTCGGTGGGGCGGATGGCTTCGTGGGCTTCCTGCGCGTTCTTGGCTTTGCTTTTATAGACGCGCGGCGCCTCGGGCACGAACTTCGCGCCGTAGCGTTCGCCGATGAGTTTGCGCACGGAGGTAATGGCTTCGCCGTCCATCTGTACGCCGTCGGTACGCATATAAGTGATCAGACCCACGGTCTCACCGCCGATCTCGAAGCCTTCGTAGAGCTTCTGGGCGATATCCATGGTCTGGCGCGCCGAGAAATAAAGCCGGCGCGATGCATCCTGCTGCAGGGTCGAGGTGGTGAAGGGCGCGTAGGGGCGGCGCTGCTTGGTCTTCTTCTCGACGGACGTGACGGTGAACGTGCCGTGGCGCACGGCGGCGGCGGCGCGTTCGGCGATCTCGCCGTTGTTCAGGTCGAACTTATCGAGTTTTTTGCCCTCGAAATGGGTCAGGCGCGCGGCAAACTTCTCGGCCTTGGCCGTGTTCATGTCCGCGCCGACGGTCCAGTATTCCTCGGCCTTAAATTTCTCGATCTCCAACTCGCGGTCGCAGATCAGGCGCAAAGCCACCGACTGCACGCGGCCGGCGGACTTTGATCCCGGCAATTTGCGCCACAACACCGGCGAAAGCGTGAAGCCCACAAGGTAATCAAGGGCGCGGCGCGCGAGATAGGCGTCCACCAGCTGTTGATCGACGTCGCGCGGATGCTGCATGGCTTCCAGCACGGCGTTCTTGGTGATGGCATTGAAGGTGACGCGTTTGACCGACATGCCCTTCAAGGCCTTGCGGCGCTCGAGTTCATCCTGGACGTGCCAGGAGATGGCCTCGCCCTCGCGGTCCGGGTCGGTTGCTAGAATGACGCCGTCGGCGCCCTTCAGGGCATCGAGGATCTCTTTAATGTGTTTCTGGGAGCCGGCGTCCACTTCCCAGTCCATGGCGAAGTCTTCGTCGGGACGGTCCGAGCCGTCCTTGGGCGG
>CANJLF010000010.1 GCA_947475295.1 Fidelibacterota bacterium | reverse complement strand
CCCCCCCCCCCCCCCCCCCCCCCCCCCCCCCCCCCATGCACCTGGACAGCGCCGCGAAAATTATCATCGCCGACGACATGCCGGCCATGCTGACCGGGCTACGGCGCGCGCTTGCGCAACTGGGATTCACCCATGTCATTGAGGCCGCCGACGGCGCGGAAGCCTTCGCGGCGTTGGGGGCCAATCCCGATACCGCGCTGGTCATCTCGGACTGGAATATGGAGCCGATGGACGGCCTCGCGCTGCTGGGCGCGGTGCGCGCCGATGCCAGGTTCCGGAAACTGCCGTTCATTCTCATCAGCGCCGACGCGGGCGCCGTCCGGGAAAAGGCGGCGCGGGCGGGTGTATCGTTGGTATTGGCAAAACCTTTCGACGCAGAGGGATTGCGTAAGGCCATCGCCGAGGCGGCAGCTTAGCTCTTTGCCGGCGGCGTCTTCGGCGGCTCGGCCTTGGCTTTGCTTTTCATGATGCTCTTGCCGGTGGCGAAGCGCTTGGCCAGGAATTGATACGTCATCGATAGCGCCTTATCGACTTCCTGACTGCGGACCATTGCCAAGTTCTGCCATTTGGCCAGCACCGGGTCCCATTCCATCATGATGAAGTGCGCGTCGTCGCGCGCGCGGCGCACCGACCGGATGATATCGTCGATCGCCATCAACGCACTCAGCACGTCGGCGGTTTCGGCATCGATATTGTTGAAGATGTCGTCGGTTTCGGCAACGGCTTTGACCATCAGCAGCTTAATGCGCCCCAAGTCCGCCGAAGCGCGCGGGTCCGACGAATACACTTTAACCAGGGCCGCGACGTTGGCCTGGATCTTGCGCAGCTCGCCGGCGCGGTCGCGCAGGGCTTCAATGTAGCAAATCTCGCGCGCCATGGTCTCGATGCGGTCCAAGACCTTTTCCGACTCACTGGGATCGATGCCGAGCGCCACGGCGGCCTTGGTGAAGGCGCCTTTCAAGGATTTTTTGTTGGCGTCGTCGGCCATGATCTTCTTCAGGTCATCCTGACTGGCGTAGACAATGGGCTTGCCGGACATCCACGACAGCAACTGAACCTGAAGGCGGTCGCGGGCGATCTGCTTATGTTTGCGCGCGACGGTCCACGACGCGGTGCCGTCGAGAATTTCGTTGGGGATTTCGTCGCCGGGCCGGATGTCGGGCACAAAATGCAAGCCCGCTTCAGCGCGATCGATCAAGCGGTCGTCGTGGCTGCCGGGCTCGATGAAAAATGTGAGCCGCAAATGTTTGAGCGAAATAAAACCCCGACCCGCGCCCATATCGACGGCGAACATGGGTTTCTTGGGATGGCCGGTGAGTTCGAAATGCGCGCCCGGCGCCTGGAAGACGCGGGCTTGAAAATCGAAATGCGTGTTACGCGGCCCAGCTGGGGCGGGCGCTGGCGTGTCGCGTTGGGAAGAGTCGTTGGTCATGGGCCTCGGATTTCTGCAACGGCCCGTCTCGCCCTCTTGGGCAAGTTGGGCGTGGAGCGGGTGAAGGGAATCGAACCCTCGCCTAAAGCTTGGGAAGCTTTCGTTCTACCATTGAACTACACCCGCGAGATCACGTCCCGGTCCCCCCGCGGTGGCTTTTGAAACCGACGCTTTGCGCGGTTTTTCATAGCATATTACAAACCCTTCGCAAATCGGCGGAAGTGCGCTCAGCCCTTGTATTACCGAAGGCATGACCCTATAGGCCTCGGGTCACAACTCGCGCTCAAAGGGCTGTTCGGCATGGAAGCTTTCCTGGTTTCGCTCGGCGTCGTCGCGGTCTCGGAGATCGGCGACAAGACGCAGCTTCTTGCCCTTCTCCTCGCCGCGCGTTTCAAACGCCCCGGCCCCATCATCGCCGGAATTTTTCTGGCGACGATTTTCAACCACGCCGCGGCCGGCATGGCCGGCGGCTGGGTGGCGGCGAACGTGGATCCGACCTGGCTGCGCTGGGGCCTTGGGCTCCTGTTCATCGCCATGGGCGCCTGGGCGCTGATCCCCGATAAGCTGGAAGAAGAAACCGGGATCAAGGACGCGGCAACCGCCATGGGCATTTTCTGGATCACGACGGTGAGCTTTTTCATCGCCGAGATCGGCGACAAAACCCAGATCGCTACGGCCGCCCTGGCCGCCCGCATGGATTCCATCGTCTTGGTCGTGGCCGGCACAACCGCCGGCATGCTGCTGGCCGACGTTCCGGCGGTCTATCTGGGTCGCCTGGCGACCGAGAAGCTGCATTCCCCGTGGGTGCGCTACGTCGCCGCCGCGATTTTCGCCGGTATGGGGGTTTTGACCCTCATGGCCGACGGCTTGGACGGCCTATGGAAATCCTGAATCGAGGAGGTCTATCCCATGGGGACCCGGAACTCGTAAGTTGCCCGGCATGATGGACCTTTGGCCCCTCTCCTGCCTGCTTGTCCTTGCCGCTTGCCTGACATGGCTGGCGGTGGTGGATTTGCGGACCGGCTATCTGCCCGACGCCTTGCAGGCGGTGCTGGCCGCGTCGGGCCTAGCCGTGGCTTTTATAGGCTCGCCCATTGGCATCTCCTGGCCGGCCGCCCTGGCGGGCGCAGCCGTAAATGGAGGCGTATTCTGGGGCCTGCGCTGGCTGGTCAGCCGCCTGAAGGGCCGCGAGGCCATGGGCTTCGGGGACGTCAAACTGGTGGCTGCGGGGGGTCTATGGCTGGGACCCTGGGCCTTGCCCTTTATTATGGCCGCTGGGGGCATTCTGACCCTGGGCGGAGCCGTGGTTGTGGGGGCCGTCCGGCGCAAGCCGGTCTGGCGGGGAGAGATGCCGCTCGGTCCCGGGCTGGCCGCGGGCATTCTGGGGACTTTCGTGGCCGCCCTGGCCCAGGTCACTTGGCTGATGCTCGCACCCTTATAGGATCATGGCGCGCTTGGGTGATCCGCCAGATAGCCGGCAAGCCGCTCGGCCAACAGCTCCTGGGCCAGCTTATTGGGATGGGGATCGGGCACAGTAACCCAAAGGGATTTGGGGTCCTCCGCCTGAACCGCCGGCAGCAGGTCGACGTATTCAATGCCATTAGCCGATGCGAGCGCCTCAAGTTTCGCCTGCACATCTTTAAACGGATAATCCTTCAGCTCCCGCAGCTCAGGGATATTGGACATGATCAGGCGAATCCCATGTTCACGGCAATAAGCCGCAAGCCGCGCGATGCTGGCCTGGGATTTATCCCAGCCCGGCGCGCCGGCGGCATAGAGCCCAGCGTAATAACTGCGCCAATCTTGTTCTTCGCCTGAGATGCGGCGCTTGAAGCCGTCCCAGGCGCCGCCCAGAACCGCATAGGAATAAAGGTGGCGCGCCAGCCACGGCACATCGCTGTAGACCGGCGTCGGTTCGGCGTCATTGATGAAGTAGTTCAAAACCACGATGTCGGGCGTGTAGGACACGCCGTGTTCGAGAAAGTAGGCCACTTCCATCGCGGTGTTGTAGTTGCCGACGCCGGTGTTGATGACCTGGACCTGCTCCTGCCCGGCGGCTTTCAAGTCGCGCTCCAGGTAGACCGGCAGCGTTTCGTCCTGGCGCACGCCCCAGCCGAAGACGATGGAATCACCCAGCATGAGAATACGCGTGGTCCCGGCCGGCTTGGCCGCGTCCACCTCTCGGTCGCGCAGGCCGCGGCTATTGATCACGACATCCGCATCCATCAGGCGCGCGCGACCGCCCGGAACATGCTCATGGCCGATGTCGGGATTGGCGGAAATGCGTTTCAGCCCGACCGCGTATTTCCACATTTCCAGATGATATTGGGTGCCGGTATTCAGGACCGTGCGACACACGACCTCGAACAGCGCAGCCATTAAGACCGCCGAGAGCAGCAGCGCCACCAGATTGCCGAACCACCGCTTCATGCACTGCTTCCTGTCACGCCATATGCATTGTTTGGGGCCCTGGCCCGGCCTGGACCTTCCGCCTGGGAGCGGATACTTTTCCAAATCACCCTATATTGCCAAGGTTGTAATGGGCTTTCGGGGCATTCTGAAGGGTTTGTAACAAGCCTCAGCGTGCGTCATACCTCAGATTAAAATAATCAGATAAGGTATCATCTAAATCAACATCTTAGGCTGGAATGCTGCCTCCGGCCGGGCCAAAGCCAAGACAATATTGATGAACGCACTTTCCAAAGCTGCCGAACCGATCGTTCAGCCGACCATCGGGCAAATTCTGCTGCAGCGGGGTCTGGTGGCCGAAAGCGATCTGGCCAAGGCTCTGTCGTTTCAGGCGACCCTAGGCGGTCGCCTTGGCGCGATCCTGGTGCGTATCGGATCCGTTTCCGAAGACAATGTCCTCGAGGCGCTCTCAGCGCAGCTGGGTCTTGAGATCGTCTCCAGCGAGCAGATGCCGCAGGACCCCACGACCTACATCGAAACCATTCAAAGCTCCGGCATCGAGCCCGAGTGGTGGATCGATCAGGGCGCCATCGCTTGGGCTGTTGACGCGAACACCGTGTGCTGCCTATGCCGCGATCCTCTTTCGACCAGCTTGCAGGAAGCCCTCGCGGACGCTTTCCAGGAAAAGTCCGTGGTGTGGGCCCTGATCCGCAACCGCGATCTGGACATGATGCTCGATCTCGTGCGGCGCACCCTCGCTGATGACGGCCGGGATGTCACCGGTGACGTGGCCCTCCTGCGCGAGCTGGCCGAAGAAGCGCCGGTTGTCGAACTGGTCTCCAACGCCCTCTCCCAAGCCGTCAACGAAGGCGCGTCGGACATTCACGTTGAGCCGCGTGAGCATGAATTCGATATCCGCTATCGCATCGACGGCGTGCTGCAAAACCGGCTGACGCTGCCGCGCTCGCGCTTCGATGCCGTGGCGTCGCGCATCAAACTGATCTCGGGCCTTGATATCGCCGAGCGCCGCCTGCCTCAAGACGGCCGTATCGGCTTGCGCATTTCGGGCAAAGATCTCGATGTCCGCGTCTCCTGCCTGCCGGGCGTGTGGGGGGAATCCATCGTCATGCGCCTTCTGTTGAAGGAGCATAAGAACTTCACGCTCGCCAAACTGGGCATGTCGTCCGATCACCTGGAGGTTTTCGCCAGGCTCGCCAACGAGCCCTACGGCATCATCCTGGTGACCGGCCCGACCGGCTCGGGCAAATCCACGACGCTCAAAGCCACGCTGGAAGAGATCAAGGACGGCAAGCGCAAGATCATTACCGTGGAAGATCCCGTGGAATACAACATCCCCGGCGTGACCCAGGTGCAGACCAAAGCCGACATCGGCTACACCTTTGCCCGCGCCCTAAGGTCCATTCTGCGCCAGGACCCCGACACCATCATGATCGGCGAAATTCGCGACGTTGAGACGGCGCAGATTGCCGTGCAGGCGTCGCTCACCGGCCACATGGTGTTTTCGACCCTGCACACCAACGACGCCCTCAGCGCCTTCACCCGCCTGATCGACATGGGCGTTGAACCGTTCCTGGTAGCCTCGTCGATCCGGGCTGTCATGGCGCAGCGCCTGGTCCGCCAGCTTTGCCCCCATTGCCGCGTGCCCCATGACCCACCAGCGGCGATTATTCAAAAATGCCATGAGCTGCGAAAGCTCTTCCCGCAGCTCATGACGAATGCGCCGCGCTGGTTCGCCGCCAAGGGCTGCAGACAATGCCAGAACACGGGCTATCGCGGCCGGATCGGGATTTACGAAATGGCGGTCGTCACCGACGAGCTATCCGACATGGTTCAGCATCAAAAGCCGATCCATGAAATGGCCGTGGTGGCCCGCAAATCCGGATACCGCGATCTGCTTGAAGATGGTCTAATCAAAGCATGGCAGGGCGAAACCAGCGTTGAAGACGTCTTACGCATCGCCGGCCAAATGGGCGTTGACGGCGACTGATACGGGGCCGGCCTATCTCTTTACCTATCCTTGTCTTGGCGCAGCCTAACGTGATGTCCAGCAATGCAGTTCCCACCGAGAACTCAGCTACCGCCACGCTACTGAGCTTGGCGGTGCAACTGCATCAGGCCGGCGATCTTGCCGCGGCCGAGGCGCAATATCGGATCGTTTTGGAGCGTTCGCCCGATCACGCCGAGGCCTTGTACTTATCCGGCGCGCTCGCGCACCAGATGGGCGCCCCCGATGAAGCCTTGCGGAAGCTAAGCCGGTCTCTGGCCTTGCGGCCCGGCTATATCCCCGCCGTCGAAATGCTGGGTGCGGCTTCGGCCAAGGCCGGCAAGTTCGAGGATGCCGCGCGCTATTTTGGCATTGTCTTGGCCCATAAGCCGACATCGCCCGATACGCACTATCATCTCGGGCATGCGCATTTGAGTCTGCGCAGCTACGGCAAAGCCGAGGCCGCGTTGCGCCAGGCTCTCAAGCTCAATCCAGCGCATGGGCCGGCGCTTTATCTTCTGGCCGTCACCTTGCGGCTTCAGCGGCGCTTGCCCGAGGCTGCCAGAGCCTTTGCGCAAGCCCTCGACGCTCAGCCGAACAATGCCAACGCGCTTGATGAGTACGGCGGCGTCTTGTTCGACTTAGGACGGGTGGCGGAAGCGGAAGAGGTCATACGGCGCGCCATCGTCCTCGCGCCGGATATGGCCAATCCCTATACCAACCTGGGGCGTCTGCATCAGACCGACATCGCGCGCGCGGAGGAATCCCTCGCGCTGCACGAGCAAGCCCTCGCCCGGGAACCCAACTATGCCGACGCCCATAACAATCGCGGCGTGGCTCTGCAGACGCTGGGGCGTTTCGACGAGGCCATCACCAGCTTTCAAAGTGCGATTGCGCTCAAGCCAACCATGGCGGAAGCCCACAACAATCTCGGCAACGCGCACTACAAAGTCGGCGATATCGCGGGAGCCGTGAAGCATTTTCAGCAGGCCATCACGCTGAACCCCGCCTACGCCGAAGCGCACTGGAATAAGGGCCTGGCGCATCTTACGCGCGGAGACTTGGCGGACGGCTGGGCGGAATATGAGTGGCGCTGGAAGTGCAAAGACTTCGCTTTCCCATCGCGCAATTTCAAGCAGCCCCAGTGGCGTGGCGAAGATCTAAGCGGCAGCCGGATTCTGGTCTGGGGCGAACAGGGCATCGGCGACGAGATTCTCTACGGCAGTATGGTGGGCGATCTTGTCACACATGGTTGCGCCGTGACGTGGGAGGCGGACCCGAGGTTTGTTCCGCTGCTGCAGCGTTCCTATCCGGGCATTGAGGTGATCGCACGCATGACCCCGCCGCATCCCGCGACAGCAGCACCGTCGATCCGCGCACAAATTCCGACGGCCGGCTTGGGACAATACCTTCGCCGCGATGCGGCCTCTTTCCCGACTCAACGGCGGAGTTACCTTCAAGCCGACAAGCTCAGGTCCTGGGGCTATCGCGCGCGTTTGCTGGGGTCCAGCAAAACCCAGCTTATCGGCGTGTCGTGGATCAGCAAGAACCCCGACTTCGGCGTGCATAAGACTGCAAGTCTGGAAGCCCTGGCGCCCCTTTGGCAAGCCGCCGGCCCATCGGCGCAGTTTGTCGATTTACAATACAGCGATACGGCGGCGGAGCGCGCCGCCGCGCACCTCGACCTAGCGCACCTGGAAGACCTCGATCTCTTCAATGACATCGACGGCTTGGCGGCGCTGATCGCGGCCTGCGACATGGTCATCACGGTTTCCAACACCACCGCACATCTGGCCGGCGCGTTGGGTGTGCCGGTGTGGGTGATGGCGCCCAATGCGGGCGGCAAGTTATGGTATTGGGGCGGCGCGCCGAAGTCTCTATGGTATCCTTCTGCGACGATTTTCAGGAACGCCGCCAATGGCGCGTGGGAAGACGTCATCGCCGTCATGGCGGAACAGATCGCGGAGATGAAATGACCTCCGCACCCGCGCTTCAACAAAAACTCATGCAGGCCTTTGCATTGCATAGGGCCGGAGAGCTTGCGAAAGCCGAACCGCTTTACAAGGACGTGCTCCGCGCGGCGCCGAAACATTTCGATGCATTACACATGCTGGGCATCGTGCATCTGCAAACCGGGCGCAGTGAAGAAGCTTTGCGATTGATCAAGAAGGCCGTTGCCGTCAATCCCAAAGATCCTGTTGCTCTCAATAACCAGGGTAACACCCAGCGGACTCTGCGGCGCTACAGGGACGCGATTGCGAGCTACGATTTGGCGATGTCTTTGAAGCCCGACTACGACGAAGCCTTCAAGAACAAGGGCGACGTATTGCAGATTTTGGGTCGGCACGACGAGGCTTTGATCTCTTATAGCAAGGCGCTTCGCATTAACCCCAATCACGCCGAGTTGCACAACAACAGCGGCGTTTCCTTATTTGCTCTGGGCCGGTATGCGGAGGCCGTGGAAGCCTATAACAAAGCGGCGGCTCTCAATCCGCGTTACGCGCCGGCGTTCAGTAATCGTGCCGACGCTTTGCGTATGCTTGGGCGATACGACGAGGCGTTGGAAAGCTTCCGGCAAGCCCTCGTCCTCGCGCCGGTTTTGGTGGAGGCTTTGGCCAACTATGGCAACACACTGCGCGAAATGCGCCGCTATGACGAAGCCTTGGTGCAATACGACAAGGTTCTGGCGATCGACCCACAGCACATCAAGACCTTGAACAACCGAGGTGCGGTTCTGCGCGATACTTTGCGCTTCCCGGAAGCGCTGGAGAGCCTGGACAAGGCCCTGACCTTGAAACCGGACTATACTGAGGCGCTTATCAATCGGGGAACGGTGCTGCACGAATACGGACGGGACGACGAAGCCGTGGCCAGCTTTGACAAAGCGCTCGCCCTCGATCCAGATTATGCCGAAGGGCATTGGAACAAAGCCCTCGCGCTGTTGACCCAAGGCAAGCTCGCGGAAGGTTGGCCGGAGTTTGAATGGCGCTGGAAGAGCGGTGGCTTCAGGTTTCCACCGCGCGGATTTACGCAGCCGACGTGGCGCGGCGAGGATCTTGCGGGGGGAATGCTCCTGGTGTGGGGCGAACAGGGAATCGGCGATGAGGTGCTGTACGGCGGCATGGCTGCGGACCTGGCTGAGCGCGGACTTGCGCTGACGTGGGAAGCCGATAAGAGGCTTATGCCGCTGATCGCGCGCTCCTATCCTAAGATCCGGGCCGTTGCGCGCTCAACCCCGCCAGGTCCGGCGACCGTCGATCCGGCCATCAAAGCTCAGATATCAACGGCCAGTCTTGGGCAATATCTACGGCGAGACGGCGCTGATTTTCCCAAGGCGCGCACGCGTTACCTGAAGGCCGACGAAGCCCGCACCGCCGGCTACCGCGCGCGCCTGCTGGGTGAGCAAGCCACCCGCTTGATCGGCGTTTCCTGGATCAGCCAAAATCCCGACTTCGGGGTATACAAGACCACGGCCCTCCCGGCCTGGGCCCCGATCTGGCAGGCCGCGGGCCCGAACGTGCGCTTCGTTGATCTGCAGTATGGCGACACAACGACCGAACGGGCGGCGGTGGCGCTCGACCTGGCTCATCTCGATGATCTGGACGTGTTCCATGACATCGACGGTCTAGCGGCTCTTATCGCTGCCTGCGACCTGGTCATTACCGTATCCAATACCACGGCCCACTTGGCCGGAGCTCTGGGCGTGCCGGTCTGGGTGATGGTCTCCAGCGGTAGCGGCAAGCTGTGGTATTGGGGCGGAGAGACCAACTCGTCGCCGTGGTATCCCACGATGCGGCTTTTCCGCCAGCGCCCCAAGGAGGATTGGGGGGCAACGATTGCTTCCATTGCCGGTGATGTGACGCAAAGTTTGGGAGTCTAGAATGGACCCGGCCAAGCTCGCCGCCGCGCTGACCGAAGCCGCGACGCTTCATCACAAAGGCGATCTCGATAAGGCGGAGCCGCTTTACCGGCAGATCTTGAAGAAGCTTCCGCGGCAGCCCGACGCTTTGCACCTTTTGGGCGTTCTTACGGACCAGCGCGGCAACCGCGCGCAAGGGATTACTCTGGTACTTCAGGCCTTGGCGGTGCGAAACGCATTCCCCGACGCGCACTTTAATCTCGCCCGCATGCTGCTGGCTGCGGGCGATGCGGCCGGCGCAAAGGTTCACTACGAACAGACGCTCGCCTTCAGCCCAGGGTACGCCAAGGCCTATAACGGCCTCGGCATCCTTTACCGCGCGCAGCGCGCCTATCCGGAAGCCTGCGCCGCCTTTGAACGGGCGATCCGCCTCGATGGGCGGCTGCTGGATGCCTATATCAATCTTTGCAATACCTACCGCGATAGCTGTAACGAGGCCGCGATTTTAAAAGTCGCCGCCGAGGGGTTGGCGGTCGATTCCAACAATGCGCAACTCCACCTGCTGCAGTCCGAGGCGTTCTTTACACTCGGGCATCTCGTGGACGGTTGGCGGGAATATGAATGGCGCTTTGTCACCCCGCAGCAGCCGGTGGGCAAACCGGACTATCCCTTGCCGGTCTGGAAAGGCGAGGATCTCGCCGCCAAGAGTATTCTGATTTGGTGCGAGCAAGGCGTCGGTGATGAAATCATCTTCGCCAGCATGATCGCGGGCGTAGCTTCGCGTGCACATCGATGCGTGCTTCAAACCACACCACGTCTATTGCCCCTCTTCGTGAGATCATTCCCCAACATTGAGGTCTTTGGCGGCACTGTGCCGGCGGAAATTGTGCGCACGCTCGACGTACAAGGCTCCATGGGTAGCCTGGGGCAATGGGTGAGACCTTCGTTCCGCTCGTTTCCCGCCGCCACGGACTACCTTAAGGCCGATCCCGCCAGGACCGCGACCTTGCGCACGAAATATGTCGGCGGCCGGGAGCGCAGCCTCCTGGTCGGTCTCTCCTGGCGCAGCGCCAATGTCGTGGATGGAACCAGTATCCCCGACGCCGCCGAGAAGACCGTCGGCTTGAATCAATGGGGCGCCATTCTCAACGTACCGGGAGTGACGTTCGTCAATCTCCAGTACGGCAATAGCGGCGACGCTATCGCCGCTGCGCGGAGCGAGTTCGGTGTCGATATTATCGACGATCCCGATATCGATTCACTGGCGGATCTGGACGGTTTCGCCGCCCAGGTGGCCGCCATGGATATTGTGATCTCGTCCAGCAACACCGCAGCGCATATGGCTGGCGCGCTGGGCGTGCCGGTCTGGTGCGCCACGCCACGCGCGCTCGGAAGTGGCCGCCGCTGGTACTGGTTTGGTGAAGGCCGCGCATCGCCCTGGTACCGGTGCATGACGCTGTTTCGCCAGGCCGAGACCGGCGTCTGGGGAAACGTACTTGCCGAGATCGGCCTTACCCTCGTCGATGCGGCGGCGGGCGCGGGCGTTCTGGACAAACCGGCCCAATTTCTGGAGCGCCTCGCGCGGGGTTACTTGAGTGCCGGCATGGTACGCGAAGCCGAGCAGGCCTATGATCAGGCTTTAGTGTTTGTACCTAATGATACCCATGTGCTTGGCGAGTCCGCCAAACTCAAACTGAACCGCGGCGCGGTCGAGGGAGCCCTGCAACGCATCGAACAAGCTATCGGGCTCGAGCCTGCTTCGGCAGACTTATGTGGCCTGCGGGGCATGATTCTGTCGCGCGCGGGGCGCTTCTCCGAAGCCGTCGCGGCTTACCATCGTACACTCTCGCTCGGGCCGGAGCAGGCAGAAATCTATAGCAACCTAGGCAACGCCTTGCGCCGGGCAGGCCGCGCCACCGAGGCCAGTGAAAGCTATGCCAAAGCCCACGCTCTCAAGCCCGAGCATCCCTCTATTCACCTCAATCACGCCACCGCGCTTTCAGATATCGGCCGCTTGCCGGAAGCATTGTCTGCCTTGGATGCGTTGATTGCTTTACAGCCGGACTATGTGGACGCTCATTACAATCGGGCCCTGGCATTGATGGGGCTAGGCAGGTTCGAGGAAGGATGGAAGGCCTTGGCGTGGCGCATGAAACGTCCGTTCGTGCACGTCCGGCACGAGGACTTTCCGCAACGCGTATGGGCGGGCGAAGACCTGAAGGATAAACATATTCTGGTTTGGACCGACCTCGGCCTTGGCGATGAAATTCTTCTGGGGAGCCTCATTCCCGATCTCACTGCCGCGGCCCGGCGCGTGACCTTGTTGTGCTCAGAGCGGCTTGTGAAACTGTTCCGCCGCTCGTTCCCCGATGTGACCGTCGATGTGCGGAAGTCGCCCCTGCCCGCAGCTGCGCTTTCCAAAGACATCGATCTGCAGATGTCGTTGGCCGAACTTGGCGCCGCCTTCCGGCCCAACATTGAGTCATTTCCTTCCCGCGAAGAATATCTCGCGGTCGATGGCGTTCTTCGCGACAAGCTCCGGCGCAAATATCAATCCGGGCGCGAAAAAAGCCTGTTGGTGGGCATATCCTGGCGCAGCATTAATCCCGAAATCGGCGGCCAAAAAAGCTTGCCGCTTGCCGCGTGGCTGCCGATCCTAAAGGTGCCGGGGGTTACATTTGTCAACCTGCAGTACGGCGACTGCCGTGCCGAAATCGAAGCCCTGCTAAGCGAACACGGTGTGCGTATTATCGACGACGGCGAGATCAACATTTTGGGTGACATGGACGCGGTGGCCGCTCAGGTGGCCGCCATGGATCAGGTCATTTCTATCAGCAACACGACCGTACACCTCGCCGGCGCGGCCGGTGTGCCGGTGTGGGTGTTGCTGCCCAAGGGCCAAGCGCGATTGTGGTACTGGTTCCGAGGCTCGGATCGCAGTGTATGGTATCCAAAGGCCCAGCTGATGACTTCGGCGCAAGAAGGCGACTGGAGTCCGCTGATTTCAGAGAGCGCCGCGATGCTGAAGCGATTGGTGGAGCAATGGGCGTAATGGCGAAGGGCGGCGACATCTCGAAGATAGCGGCGATGCTGACGTTGGCGCGGGAAGCCCATCAGGCCGGCGACAACGCGGCGGCCTTGAAGGCCGTGTCGCAAGTCTTGGCGCAGGCGGCGACGGCGGAGGCGTGGGATCTCAAAGGTGATATTCTGCTGGCAATGACCCAACTTCCAGCTGCGGTAGACGCTTACCGCAACGCGGTTGACCTAGCCCCAGCCAATGCTGTCTACGCACATGATCTCGCGCGCAGCCTATTGCAAAGCGGCCGGCCGGGAGACGCTCTCCCCTTTCTAAGGCGGGCAACGGGACTGAAGGCCGGGGCCTGGGATATTTTATGTGACCTTGGCACGGCGCAGTTGGAACTGGGCCTCGCCGGTGAGGCTGTGGCGTCCTTTTCAAAGGCACTCACCCTGAAGCCAGACGCCGTCCTTGCGCACTTCAATCGTGGTAACGCCTTGCAAGAGCTTGGCCGGCTGGATGAAGCGGAGGCGTCCTTTCGTGCCGCGCTAGGCTTCGCACCAACCTTCGTGCCGGCGGCAATGTCTTTGGCCACGCTTTTGAGCGATCTCGGACGCTTGTCGGAGGCTGAGCCGCTTTTTGCGCGCGCGAAAGGCCTTTCGCCGGGCGCGACACTTTTTAACCAAGCCTACGCCCTCGTGAAGTTGCGCTACGGCCAATTGCGTGAAGGTTTTGCGGCCTATGAGTCGCGATTCCAGGCGTCGCGCTACGGCCTACAAACGAGACCCTTTACCTATCCCCGCTGGCAAGGCGAAGGTCTGGCGGGAAGGCATATTCTCATATGGACCGAGCAGGGCCTGGGCGATGAGATTTTGTCGGCCGGCATGTTCCCCGAGGTTATCGCCGCGGCCGGGTCATGCACCATTGAATGCTCCGAACGCAGCGTGGCGCTCTTCCAGCGCTCTTTCCCGCGTGCAACCGTTGTCAGCCGCCAAACACCCGCCGATCCGGCGACCTCAGGTCCCTTCGATTTTCAAAGTCCCGCCTTAAGTCTCGGCACCTTTCTGCGGCCGGCGTTTGCCGCTTTTCCAACGCATGCCGGCTACCTTCGGCCCGACGAGGCCTTGAAGACTCACCTGCGCGCCAAATACAAAGCCGGCGATCCCAATACCAGGGTCGTTGGGATTTCCTGGGACAGCACCGCCCGCCATGGCGCCCGCAAGCGTCTGCCGTTGCAAGCTTGGAAGCCCATCCTAAGCCTGCCGGGTTTTGCCTTTGTCAGCCTGCAATACGGCGTTGGCCCGGACGACGCTGATATCAAGCGCCTTGGCTTAACCAACCTGCTCATCGACGGCGAAGTGGATGCCCTTAAGAGTCTTGATGCCTCCGCGGCTCAAGTCGGGGCTATGGATTTGGTCCTTACGGTCAGCAACACGACCGCGCATCTTGCCGGCGCTCAGAATATCCCCGTCTGGACGTTGCTACCGGATGGGCCGGGGTGCTTTTGGTACTGGTTCCGGGACCGAATGGATTCTCCGTGGTATCCGTCCATGAGGATCTTCCGCCAGCCGCGGCCGGGGGCTTGGGACGCCGTTGTAAATACAGTGGCGCAGGCATTAGTTGAGATCGGGACCTAAGGTCGGCTATAGGAATATGGTGTGATTGAGAAACGGGGACGCCTTTTATGATCAGAGTGTTTATCGGTTTCGATTCCCATGAGACCGTGGCCTTCCACGTCCTCGCGCACAGTATTCATGCGCGCGCGTCGGAGCCCGTGACCATAGCGCCGCTGATGCTCACGCAGCTGCAGAAGGAATTTCATCGTGAGCGCAACACGCTTCAGTCGACGGAATTCTCTTTCTCGCGGTTCATGGTGCCCTACCTTTCCGGCTATGAGGGGTGGAGCATGTTCTGCGATTGCGACATGCTGATGCTCGACGACATCGCCAAGCTTTGGGCCTTGCGCGATGAGCGGTTTGCGGTACAGGTCGTGAAGCACCACCATGTGCCGCCGGAAGACATTAAGTTCCTCAACCAGCCGCAAAGCAAATACGCCAAGAAAAACTGGTCGAGCGTGATGCTGTTCAATAACGCCAAGTGCACGGCCCTGACGCCGGCCTACGCCAATACCGCCTCGGGTTTGGAGTTACATCAGTTCAAGTGGCTTAGCGACGATTCTCTGATCGGCGAGCTGCCCCATAGATGGAATCATCTGGTGGACTATGACCCGCCGGCGGCAGTCGAAGATCTTTCGTTGATTCACTACACGGAAGGCGGGCCCTATTTCGAGGCCTATAAAAATTGCGGATATGCCGATGTGTGGTTTGGCGAGCGCGACCGCATGCTTTCCGCGGGTTAGTCCCGGCGGCGTCCTAGACCGACGAGCCCGGCTTAAACGCCCTTAACCGGCCCTCGATTTCCGCGACGATCTCTTGCCATTGGCCGAGCTTCGCCTGGCGGAAAATAGTTACGCCCGGGTACCAAGGCGTGTGGTCGGTACCTTGCATCCAATACCAGAGGCTGCCGGCCGACGCTGGCACCATAATCCAGGTCGGACATCCGACCGCGGCCGCCAAATGCGCCGTCGTGCTGCTGACGGAAATGACGAGATCGCAAGCCGCGGCCAGAGCGGCCAAGCCGTCAAGATCCTCTCGTAAGTCAAGGCCGGGGATATGCCGAATGGTGACGCCCAATTCGGACTCCACCGCCGCGCGCGCCGATGACGTATCGCCATATTGAAGGTCGACAAAGCGCACCCCCGGGACTCGCAGGATCGGCGTCCATTGCCCAAGATTGAGCGACTTATGCTGGCCGATCCTGGGATTGCTGCTGCCCCACGAAATGCCAACAATAGGTCCGGCGCCGCTTTTCGGCTGCGTACCTTCTAGCAGCTCGCGATATCGCAACCGACGCGGCGAGTCTGGTACAAGATAGGACGCGCGCTTTGGGAAGCTCCCCGCATCGGGGCGCAGCCAGCGGCCCAGACTTGCGATGGAGGTGTGCCAGCGAATATCGCCGCGCCGTGCGATCGGATCCGGCGGATCGGATTTGGCTACGGCCGTAAGGCCGGGAAAGGAGCGTTCGAAGAGGCTGATCAACCTGGCATCGGTTTCAATAACGACCTTATGGCCGCGCGCCAGAAGCTCCGGAATCATGCCGGCGTATAATACTTTGTCGCCAACACCCTGTTCCCCCCAGACCAAGACAGCGCCCTCGCTGTCCTCGCCCTGCCATACGGGATAAGGAAAGTCTCGCCATCCCACGGCGCTGTCTTCATAGCGCCAACGCCACTCATAGGCATCCCAGCCCGCCTTGAAATCGCCGCGCATCAACAACGCGATGGCGGCGTTACGGTGCGCTTCGGCAAAGTCTGGGTTTAATTCCCGCGCCTGCTGAAAGCTGGCAAGCGCCTCATCACCACGCCCCAATGCTTCCAATATCACGCCCTTGCCGCTGGCGGCTTCGGCCGATGTCGGGTCATCGCGCAAGGCCTCCTCGTAGTTTTTGAGCGCGCGCTCATATTGTTCGAGGCTCTGAAGGGCCCCGCTGAGATTGATTCTGGCCTTGGTGAAGACACCTTTTAGGCTAATTGCGGTTTCGTATGCACTTACCGCTTCTTCAAATCTATTCTGCGCCTTTAAAGCATTGCCGAGGTGCAAGTATGACTCCGCAAGTTGCGGCGCGCGTTCGATGGCATGCCGCAGATGCCGTTCGGCCTCGGGCGCCTGGCCGGATTCGGTCAAGGCGTTGGCTAGATTGTTGAGAAGAATAAAATCATTGGGCCGCAATTCGGTCGCGGCCAGGAGACTCTCCACGGCTTGCGGAAGGCGCTTTTGCCGTTTGTACAGCATGCCAAGCTCACAGAGCGCGTTGCCGAGATTGTTGCCGGCTGCCGGGTCGGTTGGATTGCGGGCGGTCGCCTTTTTTGCCTCGCGCACAGCCTGTTCCAGCTGCTCGGGGTCTTGAAGTACGATTCCCAAATTTATGCGGGCTTCGACCATGTCCGGAACGATCGAAAGGGCTTGGCGAAAATGTTTTGCGGCGTCTTCAGACTTATCGCCGTCGCGTAAGAGCAGTCCCAGATTGTAATGGGCCCGGGCATGATGTGGTTGGAGAGCAACCGTACGCCGATAATGGACCGCAGCCTCGTCGGAACGGCCCAGGTCCCGCAGCGTATTGCCGAGGTTGTTGTGGGCTGAAGGATTGTCCGGCTGCAGGGTTAGCGCCATCTTATAGCGCTCTACGGCGTCCTCCAGCCGGCCCAGGCCGCGCAGGCTGTTCCCCAAAGCAAAATGCGCGCCGAAGGAGCCGGGCTCAATCTTTACCGCCTGTTCCAAAGCTGCCACCGATTCGGCGCCACGGCCTAACGTCTCTAGGGCAATACCCAAATTGGCCAGGTAGCCTGCCTGCGGCCCATTCAGCGCGAGCGCTCGCTGGATATGTTCTACCGAGACCGCTGAACGGCCGCGCTGCTGTTCGATCACGCCGAGAAGGTGCCAGGCATCGGCGTGTTTTGGGTGCGCGGCCAGAACCTGCCGGTAGCCGCGCTCGGCTTCATCGAGCCGGCCGGCTTTGTGCGCCTCGACCGCAGAGGCAAACCCCACCGATGCGCCTTGCGCCCGGATGCCGCTTCCGGGCCTATCAGTTACCAAGGGGAACACCCCCCAAGCTAAAAGGTGCGTCTTGAAGCCGCGTGACACGATCATGGGGGCCGGCGAGCGACGCGATGAGGGGCGTCAACGTCGGCCCCGTATCGATCCAAATCAGCCACGGCGTTTGGGACGTGCTGGCCGGCGGCGGCCACACCGACTCCCAGTTCCCCGTGAGATCGCGATATTTGAAGCTCTGACTGCTCCCGGGCCACCTGGCGAGTTCCGCCTTGGATCTGCCGGGCTCTTCATACACAAGCGTGGTCAGGTTGCGACCTGAGTCGTAATCGAGCGTCATCTTAAAAGCCGTTGGCGCTCCCGGTGCCGACAGAAGCGGGCGAAGGGTCTGGCCGCTCAGCATCCGAGCTTGGCCACGAAACGTATTTGGGTTGTTCCTATAGTCCGGAAGAATGCCGCGCAGAGGATCCACGGCGATATTCTGGTTGAGAACCACGTCCTGCAAGTTTGAGATCGTATTACTCACAGATAAGCGCGTTGCGAGAATGATCCCAAACCCTTGCATGAGGACAGCCCCCATGAGACTGGTGATCACAAGAACGACCAGCGTTTCAAAAAGGGTAAATCCTTTTATTGAGCGGTGCGGCGTTAAGGCGGTCATGGCGGCATTCCAGGCGGCCGCGTTCCGCCGATTCTCTGGTAGCCGACTTTACGCATATCAAAGGAAAACCACGGCCCGCTGTTAGCGCGGCTGACGGACACGGTAACATTGTAGAATCCGATGCTAAATCCTGCGAGGCCCGACCCGACCCGCGCAACTTTACTCGGCGAAATGATATCGGTGCTTTCCCAGTGAATTTGCAAGTCTGCAATCTGATCATCCCCCGTGGGGTATTCAAGCGGGTTGGTGGCTTCGAGAAGTTCCATGACCGACTGCTGCGCTAGGTTCCTGGCGTTGGCGTCGCCGGCCCGGGTTAGCCCGGTCACCATCTGGGAAACAAAAGTAATGATGGGCACAAGCGCAATGCCGACAATTGCGATGGCAACGATAGCCTCCAGCAGCGTAAAGCCCGCGCTTGCCGCATCGAGCCCGCCGGACCGGCCTAATTTGCGAGTTCGACTTGGCACGTCGGCGCTTTCAATGCGTAGGCGTAGCGGAGTTGCCCGATCAAGAGATTGACGGTCCCCCCACCGCAGAAGCCCGATGCTTGATAAATAATCGGACTGTCGACCGTGACACGCCATTCCTCCGGCAAGGTTAGCGTTACATCGGAGGCATTCGTGGGCCGCATCGGACGCAATTGTCCGGGTTCCAGAAAAACCGGCTCCTTGTCGGTAAAGACCGTATCTTCCGTTGGCGCATCGCCGGGACCACGCGGGTATTGGCCCGCAAGTATGAGCGTGGTGCCTTCCTTGAAGGCCGCATAGCTCAGGCCGCGCAGTTCATTCTCAAAAGCGTCGCGATTAAGCGTGAACTCGATTCTGTCCCTAATAACTGAAAACTGAGGCAGCGAGAACGCGGTCAGTAGGCCAACCAGCGTCAACACGACCAATATTTCCAGCAGGGTAAAACCGCCGGTATGCCGGTTAGGGCTGGGCTTGTGTTTTTGGAAGAATTCCGACATCCGCGTTCGTACCTTCGCCGCCGGGTTTGCCGTCGGCCCCTAAGCTATAGAGCACGATGGCCGAATCATTCTCGGGGGCATAAACGTAGGGGTTTCCCCAGGGATCAAGCGGCACGTCCTCGCTCAAATAAGGTCCGTGCCAGCGACGCGCCAAACGCTCGTCCTTGGGCGGGTTATTCAGGAGCTCGAGCCCCTCTTCTTTGGTCGGGAAACGGCCGACATCCAGACGCATGGTCTCAAGGGACGTCTTGAGCATCCGCGACTGGGTTGATGCAGCCGAAACCTTGGACGTGTCGACGCGGGATAGGAGTTGCGGCCCGACAAGGCCCGCAAGCAGGCCCATAATCACCAACACGACGAGCATCTCGAGCAGGGTGAACCCGGCCTGGCCCGCCTTCAGGGAGATGGACATGATGGATTTCCTCATATCAGAGCTGGCTTTTTTCGGATCACGGGCGCAAGTCATTTACAGCGCGACCTGGTTGATGCTGGTGATGGCTAACATAATCGCCGCGACAATGCCACCAACGACCACGCCGATAAGCAGAATGGCGGCCGGTTCCAGCAGGATCAGAAACTGCTTCATGCGCTGGCGGCCGGAATCATCATACAGCTTGGCTAAGGACCGCAGCATCTCGTCGATCTGGCCCGACTCCTCGCCGACCTGAACAAGACTTACGGCCGTGTCGTTGAAAGCGCGCTGTTCCGCCATGGCTGCGGAAAGCGACTTGCCGGCGCGCACCATTTTGCTGACCTGGTCGAGCCGGGCCCGCAGGCTCGGCAACGAGACGCTGTCACGCGCAAGGTCCAGCGCCTTGGTCAGCTCCACGCCGTTGGCAAACATTGTACCGAGCATGAAGGCCCACCGCGCCAGATCCGACTCAAGAAGCCATGATCCCAGCAGCGGCATTTTTGCCGCGCGTTCACGCAACGCGGACATATATTCTTTATTGCGCAGCGCCCAGGTCGCCGCGCTGAAGAATGCGACGGCGGCAATGAACAGCAACATGCGGTGGGCATTGAGGAACATGCCGGTATTAAGCACCACCATTGATATCCACGGCAGCGGCGCCTTGGCTTGAGCCAGCATGGCCGAGAATCGCGGCACAACGACGATAAAGATAAACAGCACCGCGGTTAGCCCAGCAACGATCAGCACCGCCGGATATGTCAGGGCATTGCGGATGTCTTGGCGCACCTGATGCTCATAGGCCATTTGCGTGACGGCATCCGCCAGCGCCTCGCCGAGACGCCCGATAGCTTCGCCGGCGGCCGCGAGTTGTGTGACATAGGCCGGCAACATCGGCAGTGAAATCGGGAGCGACGTGGTAAAGGCCTGACCAGTGCGAAGGCGGCGCTCCAGGTCGGCAAAGCCGCTCGAAATATCGGGATGCAGGCGCTGTTGTTTGAGCGTTTCAATGGCGCGAATCATGGGGACGCCCGAGGTCAGCAGCAAGGAGAGCTGCTTCAAAGACAGAATAATTTCCTGGGTCTGCGGCGCGCGTTGAAATAGTACGCGCGAGGTCGTCGTCGCCCGCGAGGGCAGGACCGACAAAGGCGCCAGCCCCTGCGCCTCGATGGCGCGCAAGGCGTGACGTTCGCTTCCGGCAACGATGCTGCCCTTTACGACGTGACCGCCATTGTCGAGAGCCTGATAGTCGAAACTGCTGACCATCGCCGTAAGTGTTTAAACCGATTGAGGTGGGAACCGCCTGTAGATAGCACCAAATCAAGCAAAACAATCACTTAAGAATGTGTCATCCGAATATGTCCTCGGGGCCGACTCGGGCGAACCGGCCGAATCGCGGAAAGCCGCCTCGCCCGGAAATGCGGGCAAGAAAAAGGGGGGGATGAAAACATCCCCCCCTTTCGCCGTCTCCTTAGACGAGACTATTTAGCTTACGGATCAGCGGTCAGAGCGCCGTTACGGAAGCCCGACAGGTCAGAGAAGATACCCGTCACGCTGTTCCACATCAGGAGCTGGGCGTAACCGTTGAAGCTTCCGGACACGACCACTTTGTACATCGCGCCTGTGGCCGCAGCAGTCGAGATATTGGCTTCGATATCGGCGGAGCCAAGTTGCTTGGTGCTGCCAGCAGTGATGGTGGTCGTGAAGCTGCCGATGAGGGCGCCCGTGCCGTCGTTCTTCACCGTGATGGTCGCGACACCGTCAAGAGCGCTGGTGTTCGCGATACGCATGTAAGAACGATACAAGGTGCTACCCAGACCAGCGGTCGGCTGCATCGTGTTCAGTTCCACGCTCAGACCGCCACGCGACAGAGCCGCGAGGTTGCCGGAGACCGCAGCAGGAGCCTTAGCGGCGCCACCGGATACCGTGCCCGGCGTAACGTTGACCGAAGCGGTACCAGAGCTCGCCAAGATCGCGCTGGTTCCGTTGAAGACCATGCTGACGGTTGCGCCATCGAGGTTGGCCGCCGGAGTCCGGAAGGATACCGTGCCAGAGACGAAGTCACCGAGAGTCTTCGTTCCAGAGGAGGTTACCGCAACACTGAGCAAGGAAGGATCGCTCAGCGCGCTGTGCGTGATCTTCACTTCAGCGCCGCTGAACAAGGAGGCGTTCGAGAGGTACTGGTTGGAGAAGTCCGCCGTGTAAGCGCTGGTCACCGAGAAGTGGATGGTTCCCAAAGTCGCCGTCGCGCCGACCGGACTGGTAAAGGTGGCGAAGGCCGGTGTGGCGTTGTTGTCGATGGTAACCGCCGAGGCGGTCTGAATAGCTGATTCAACAGCGCTCTTGCTGGTGATAAGCGAGACCTGCGTGATCACTTCGAAGGTGACTGTGCCGGCGGCGTTCATGACCAAGCCATCGAGCTTGATCGCGTTGCCGGCAGTCGCCAGGGCTTGAGCCTGATAGAACTGCATGCCGGTGATGGCGATCGCATCCGCGCGGCTGGCAGTCGTTGTACCTTGAGGCGTACAACCGGTGATGAGGATCTTATCCGGCAGGACCTGCGTGGAGCAGCCCGTAACCGAGATAGAAGCCCTGAGGACGCCAGTGCTGGTCTGAGCATAGACGACCGTGCCAACGGTGCCGGTGAAGGCCGCGCCGGTGACATTGAGCTGGACGTTGAAGCCCGCGCTCAGGTTAGCGGCGAAATCGATCAGGATCTGGCCGTTCAAGGTCGACGCGCTGGTGAAGAGCGTAAAGGCGGTGGCGGTGACCGCCGTCGCGCTGAACACTTCGGTGGCAACTGCCTTCGTCGTGATGGTGGTCGTCGCGGGAGTTGCGGTAAGGCCCGTGGTCTGCTGGACAATGGCCGCCTGACCGGCGGTCGTCAGCGCCGTCGAAGCAAGCAGCGCTCCGCCGAACACGTAGAGAGATTGTTTGTTCATAATTATAGGATCCCCTTAGGAGTTACAGATATCTGTCAACAAAGCCGTGTCTGCGCACAGGCAAGCACAGCTGCGCCCGTCAGCGCACTTGCATAACACCGCGCCAGCTAACCAAAGTCAAGCCCATCTTTGGCCCCCATTAATCCTATTAAGTCGTTGACGGTGGCGCATTTAGTGGATTCTTAACTTTTGCTAAATGTCCACAATGCGGCCGGTGCAAAGCGTTACTTCGCACATGCGCGCCTTTTAGGGAATGAGTCCGAGACTAGCCCTAGGGCGCGGGTATTGCCGGCGCCGCCTTAGATATGAGGCGCAAGTCCTCCGACACCTGCCCAAGCAACGCACGCCACGGAGATTCTCCAACACTTTCAATAACATGAGACGACTGCCGTAAAATCTTCAGCGATGCGTACCAGGGACTGTCGGTGCGATTCCGGAACCAATACCAAAGGTCCCCGGGGCTTCCATAAAGCAGTAACCAGGTCGGGACATTGAGGCTTCCGGCCACATGAATCGCAGTATTGGACGTGCTGATGATGAGATCCATCGCCGCGACCTGCGCAAAAAAGCCCTCCATGTCCCGCAGCGAATCGACTTCAGCATCTTGAAATATTTCGATTCCCGCATTGCGCTTCACCGCTGCCAACTCTTCCCGGCAATCGCCGTACTGGAGATTGACAAAAGTCACGCCGGGAACCGTCAACACCGGCGTCCAGGCCGACAAATCCGCGCTTTTAATGCTGCCGATGTCTTCGTTTTTGCTTCGCCACGACACCCCGACGATCAAATTTCCGGGCGCGATCGCCTGATAGCGCGCGCGCAGTGACTGTGTTCGCGCGACGTCGGCCTTCAAGAACCCAGGGCGGCTTGGAAAACTTTCAAAATCAGTCCGCAGAAACTGTCCCAAGCTGGCGACAGGAATTTGATAGTCAACGCCCGCCGCCGGCGTTGTCGCCAACGCCTGACTTTGGTAGCTCGTCACGGTCGCTCGCGGAAATGAGCGCGCAAAAATCGGCACGAGACGCGGCGTGCATTCGATGATGCACTGCCCAGCTTGTTCTACGATTTCCGGAATCATGCCAGCATACAAAATCTGATCGCCAATTCCCTGTTCCGTCCAAATCAAAATGGTCTTGCCGCGCAAGTCTTCGCCTGCCCAATAGGGTGGAGGAATGGCCCGTTTTGCCTGCCGTTTTTCTGCACCGAGAAATCGATACTCATAGTTTCTCCAGCCTTCCGCGAAAGCGCCAATCACCAAATAGCTGTATGAAAGTTTGAAAATGAGATCCGGCGAGGTCGGGTCGAGCGCCAAAGCCTGCTCGAGTATCGCAATGGCCTCGGAAAATAACTCCCGGTGCTCAAATATTTTTGCCAACCCGGCGTAGCCTTTGATGAACTTCGAATCATAGGCGATCGATTTTCGAAAAACCTGCTCGGCTTCGTCCAGGCGCCTCGCGGCATATAGCGCGGCGCCGTAGTTGTGCAGCAGAATCGGATCTTCAGGTCTCCGCTCGAGCGCAGCCATATGAGCCGACAAGGCCTGATCGACTTCACCGGTTCGCCGCAGAAGATCGCCAAGATTGCTGTAATATTCCGGCCGCGGATCGAGACTGAGGGCGTTGCGCGTATGCTCAATCGCCGCTTCAAGGCGCGCGGCATTTGTATAGATGGCAGCAAGTTCAAGTTGAGCCTCAAGATAGGCTGGATTTAGTTCAACGGCGCGCTTAAGGCCGGCTTCCGCCTCGTCCACGCGCGCGAGGGCGACCAGACATTGTCCAAGATTAAAGTGCCCACGCGGATCACGCGGAGCGAGGGCGATGACATTGCGGAAGCAGCTGAGCGCTTCCTCCTCACGTTTCGCGGCATGCAGCAAGACCCCCAAATTGAGGTGCGCCTCGACAAAGCCCGGGTTCAGTTTTATCGCCTGCAGATAGGACTTCCGCGCTCCGTCGATGTCCTGAGTCGTCGACAAAAGATTCCCGAGATTGAAATGTATGCTGGCGATTTTCGGGTCGCCTGCAATCGCACGCGCGAAAAGCGATTTGGCCTCGGCGAATTCTTTGCGCGTTTGGGCGATGACGCCGAGCAGGTTCAGAGCGTTGGCATTGCGTGAATCGATTTTGATGACTTTTTCATAAAGTGCTTCCGCATCGTCCAGACGCCCGGCCTCATGATGAGCGACGGCTTGATGCAGCAGGGTTATGATTATTTTCGGGGCCTGTTCCACGGTATTGCCGAAGCCCTATGCCGGCCGCGCGGTGATACCGGCGCGGTGCTCGATGCTCTTAGTCGCTAAGGCTTTGCCAACGCTGATGACCCCGGCATTCCACCATTTTTTGCCAAACGTGCTGTCTGCAGGGGGGCTTCTGAAAATCTGCACCGCGGGATACCAAGGACTGTCCGCGCGATCGAGAAACCAATACCACAAGCTGGCAGGGCCGGCGGTCAGCAGCAGACACGTGGGGACATTGAGGCTGCCTGCGACATGGACCGTTGCAGTGGATGTGGTGATGACCATATCCATGGCCGCCACTTGCGCAAAGAAATCATCCATGCTTTTCAGCGGATCGATATCTGGGTCTTGAACGATATCCACGCCAAGGGCGCGTTTGACGTTCGCTAAATCTTCCGCGCAGTCGCCGTACTGTAGATTGACGAACGTCACACCGGGTGTGTGGAGGACCTCGCCCCAGGTCGAAAGATCTGCGCTCTTCCCTTCGCCGATCTCGGTATTTCTACTGCGCCAGGAAAGTCCGACAATCAAATTACCCGGGGCAATGGCTTGATAGCGGGCGCGCAAGGCCGCGGTGAGCGCGGGATTGGCTTTCAGATAGCCTTGGTGGCGAGGAAAACTCGCGACGTTCGGCCGAAAATACTTCCCAAGGCTGGCGGCCGAAATCTGCGTATCAAACTCTGACGGCGGCGTCGTTCGAACGCCGAGTGCCTTATAAGGCACGACCTTGGCGCGCGGAAACGAACGTGCGAAGACCGGCACCATGCGCGGCGAGCATTCCACGATACATTGCCGCGCCTGCGCAACAATTTCGTGAACCATGCTGGCATACAAGATCTCGTCGCCCACGCCCTGCTCTGTCCAAATCAGGATTGTCTTGCCCGACAAATCCTCGCCCGCCCAATCGGCGGGCGGTCCAGGAAACCGTGGGACAGGTTCGGTTTCGGCGAGGTAGCGGCTTTCGTAATCTGCCCACCCCACCGAAAATTGTTCGAGGCGCAGCGCAATCAGCGCGCGCTTGTGACGTAATTCACCAGGCTCGGGATTAATCGCGATCGCCTTATCCATGAACGTGAGCGCTTCGGAGAACATACTTTGATCCACCAAAACGGCCGCGATATTGCCGTAGGCTTGGGCCATTTTCGGCGCGAGCTTTATGGCATGCTCATAGGCACCGCGCGCCTTTTCGCCGTCGCCGAGAAATTTGTGGGTATTGCCGAGGCTCAGGAAGGCGTCGGGATGCGCGGGGTCGATGGCAATACAGATTTGAAAGGACTTTGTAGCGCCCTCGTAGTCCCGAAGATCGGTCAGAAGCTTACCGAGATTGTAGTGCGCCTCCCACAGGCGCGAATTGAGTTTGATGGCGGTTTCATAAGCCTCGCGAGCTTCGGCATTTTGGCCAGCCTGGCGGTAGGCAGCACCCAGATTCACGAATATGGCTGCATTACGCGGACTTTTTCGCGCCGCGCGCTTCATTAAGCGTATGCCTTCCGGGCCACGGCCGGTCTGAAACGCAACCAAGCCCAGCATATGCATTACATCCGCATTGTTTGGGTCCAAAGCCAGGGCTTTGAGATAGAAATCTTCTGCCAGGTGGAGTTGCCCTTGCGCGTGATGAGCGCCCGCGGCGGCAAGCGCATTGGTTATCGCGCTCATCTTTTGCGCCACGGCGGCTGCGGAAGGCTGGGCCTTGCGGGTCATGACTTGGTATTAAGCTTTTTCAATGGTTGCCGTTACGGGCGATAGATTAGACACTGAACATGATATGACGCGCATCAATACCCTTTTAATGACGACTTCGAAAGCCGGACGGGAATGACCCCGGCCGGCTTCGCATCGGCGTTTGAAGCGCACAAGGCCGGCCGGCTGGATGAGGCCGAGCGTGGCTACCGGCAGGTGTTAGCCATCCACCCAAAACATGCCGATGCCTGGCATCTTCTGGGGGTGATTGAACAGCAGCGCGGCCGTTCGGCGGCGTCGGTGGAACATATCCAGCGGGCCTTGGCTCTCAGCGGGCCGCACGCGGGTTACCTCACCAATCTTGGTATAACCCTGGAGGCTTTAGGGCGCGGCGCAGAGTCGGTGGCAGCTTTGGAAAAAGCCGTGAGGCTGGAGCCAAACGCCTTTGGCGCGCATTTCGCCTTGGCTAATGGTCTGCGCGGTTTGGGGCGGTTGGAGGATGCGGCGGCACGCTACAAGCGAGCCCTCATTCTCCAGCCTAACAACGCATCGGCCTACAATAACCTTGGTAATACCCAGCAAGACCTGGGCCGTTTTGACGAGGCCGTTGCCAGTTACCGGCGGACCGTAACGCTTCAGCCCACCCATGCGCGCGCGCACTACAATCTCGGAACTCTTTTCAGGGCCGCCGGCCGGCTTGACGACGCCGCGGCAAGTTTCCGCCAGGCGCTTTCGATTGTTCCCGATATGGCCGAGGCGCACGTCAATCTTGGCGTTGTCCTCCACGACCTAGGTCACCTGGAACAGGCTATCGAGCATGCGCGAAAGGCCATCGCCCTCGATCCGAAGGATCCCGCCGGCTATAATAATCTAGGGGCGGTCCAGCGCGACCTCGGGCAGCTCGATGAAGCCATGGAAAGCTACGCCGCGGCCATTGCGCTACATCCGGACCTCGCCGAAGCGCGCCACAACGAAGGCGTCGCACTGCAGAGATTGGGCCGCGAAGACGAGGCGCTGGAAAAATTTCAGCACGCCCAAAATTTGAAGGGCGATTTTCTCGAAGCCGAGCAAAATGCCGCTTTGATCATGTTGATGCGTGGCGATTTCAAAGCCGGTTGGGACGGCTACGAGTGCCGGTGGCGGCGCAACATTCCTGCACTCGGGCTGCGGAATTTTCCCTATCCCTGGTGGAGAGGCGAGCGCGACGAGGGCGCGGTGCTGGTTTGGGGCGAACAGGGCCTTGGCGACAAGATCCTGTATGCCAGCATGCTTCCCGACCTGATGGCGCAAGGCCATGCCGTAGTCTGGGAAACCGACGCCCGGCTGGTAAATTTGTTCGAGCGTTCCTTTCCGGGACTCAAGGCCGTCGTCAAACGCAATCCGCCCGATGTGGAGACGCAGCGCACCGATATTCGCTGGCAAAGTCCGCTAGCAAGCTTAGGCCGTTGGTTGCGAACCAGTGCGGAGAGTTTCCCGAAGCGCAAATCTTATCTCGCTGTCGACGAAACACGGCGCTTACACTACCGGACGTTACTGGAGGCGCCATCGACGACCGGCCCTATCATTGGCATCTCATGGATCAGCCGCAATCCGGCTCTTGGTCACCACAAAACACTCGACCTCAAACAATGGGCACCGATTTTGCGGATGCCGGGCGCGCGTTTCGTCGACCTCCAATATGGCGACACAACGATTGAGCGCGCTGAGGCCGAGGCCGAACTGGGCGTCTCTATCACGCATATCCCCGACCTCGATCTGCGCGAGGATATCGACGGCGTGGCCGCTCTGGCGGCAGCTTGCGATCTTGTAATCTCGGTGAGTAACACGACGGCACACCTGGCCGCCGCCGTGGGACGCCCGACGTGGATTATCGTGCCCGCCGCTACCGGCAATCTATGGTATTGGATGCGGGGCAGCGACCCCACGCCATGGTACCCCACAGCGACGATCATCCGCCAAAATGCGCCTGGGCAGTGGCAGGACGTCATGGCGCGCCTTTGTGACCGGTTACAGGCGCAGCTGCAGTTACAGCAAATTAACTAAGGAATAGAAGCAGATGACCCTACCGTCCTGACGTATTTGCAGCGAGGCATAGCGCTACAATCGGGTGACGGCGTCAGCTTCCTATCAGGCCTTGGATTTTCGCTTCGTTCACAGGCGATAAATTTTCTGGAAATGAAATGAGATGGGCGGGCACAGATCATTGTGATGAAGGCCTGGAAGACGTTCGCAGGAACGCCGAGGGATTCATCCTGCCCCTGACGCTCTGGATGATTGCCATTATGGGGCTGGTCGCGGCGGCCCTCAACGTGTGGGTCGCGAACGCCGTCGCCAATTCTCGGACGCTGGCGCGCCGAACCCAACTTGAACTCGCTCAATCGAACATCACCAACGAACTAATCTATATGCTGGGAACACGGCCAACGAGCTATCGAGGGTTAGAAGTCGGTCAGGAAATCACTTTTGCCGACAGTAACGACTTTAATGCCGTCATGGCCGGTCCCTCCGATTCCGGCCGCACCCTTAAATTTGATGCACGCCCATATGTTTCCGAAAGCAATCCGGACGTCGTCGTGACGCTGCAGGATGGCGGCGGCCTGCTCAATCTCAATATTACGACGCCGACAAATCTGCGGCGCACACTTACGTCTTTCGATATTCCGGAGCCTGAAATTAACCGTCTTATCGATACCCTGCTCGACTATATCGACGAAGACGATCTCACGCGGCTCGCGGGCGCGGAGAAAACGCAATACGACCGGCTTGGTTTGGTGCCCCCGGCAAACGGCCTGCTATTGACGCCCTTTGAAGCGCAACGAATTATTGGCTGGGACAAACTCGACACGGTCTGGAAAGCCGATATGGCCGCGCCCCTGCTTACGACCTGTCGCGGCGCCGGATTTAATCCCAATACCGCGCCGGCGGCGGCTTTGGTCGCCAATATACGCGGCTTAACCCGCGACAAGGCCGACCAGACGATCGAGGCGCGCGCACAGCGCCCTTTCAGAAATATCAGGGAGTTCGGCGCGGCGGCCGATATCCTTATTACGGATGAGCCGTTCTTCTATACATTCGTCCCCGGAACCTGTTTCATTGTGGATTTGGTCGACAGGCCGTCCGGGTTACACACACGCTATTCCCTTACACTCGAACCGACATCTCAGACGCGACCATGGCGAGTAGATTATGCAACTAGAATCCCTGCTCAGTACCGCTCTGCGTTGGATCACCTCGACCCAGAAGCTCATTTCCCAACCCCCGAAAGTATTGATTTATCGTCCGGGCCAGACCTTGGGAAACCCAAGCTCCAGCAGCCGGTTCTTCTGGGTCGTTAGCCGTCGATCAACGCGCCAGAGCGTATTCACTTTCCCGCCGGATATTCCGGACAATAAGAGGAAAGCGATGCTGCGCGTGCAGGTTCGGCGCTGGGCGCCTTTTCCGAACGTAAAATATGTCGCTCAATGGGTTGAAAACCGGGCGAGCGTCTATGCATGGAATGACGACGACCTGAAAAAAAATATCGCGGAAGCGGGGATTAACGAACGCCGCTGCATTCCTTACCCGGAGACCTTTGTCCGTACGCCGCTGCAGAACGGCGTAAGGCTGGTTTCTGCTATCGAGGGATTTGAGGCTCAGGTTTGGCAGCAGGGGTTCCTCGCCTTCAGCCGGTGGTGGCCGCGTAGCCCAAGCCAAAGTGAGTGGGACATGTTCCTCCGGGCCTCAGGCATTCCGTTGGATCAACAAGCCGGTCCGGTGCCGGAGCCCACTCCGGCCGAATTTTTGGAAGTTCCCTGGATCCATAAAGACGGCTATTTGGGCGCAACGTGGTCATTGTTGGAAGATCCCCGTTACGCCGTAGCACTTGCCACCCTGGTCGCCGCGCCGTTTATCTATTTAGGAATGGAGTTTGCGACGCTCGCGATTGCCAATGCGCGCGTCAAAAGCAACATAGAAACCTTGTCTGTAGAAACTCAAGGCATTCGCAAACTACGCAGCACCGCGATTGCTAATTTAGATGAGATTGAGGATTACCTCGCGCTCGAAGTCTATCCCAGTCAGTACGAAATTATGACCCTTGCTCTTGGGTTGCTGCAAACCATGAACGTCAAGATTCCCGAATGGACCTATGACGTAGGTACGCTGTCGTTCGCGCTGCGCCCGAGTACGGAAGTTGACGCGACTGTCCTTATTACGATGTTTGAAAAAAGCGGGTCGTTCGCCAACGTGACCGCTTCCCGCGGCGGACAAGAGGGACAGATCAGAATGCGTATGGACGTGTTGCCAAAACCGACAAGAACCGTAAGCCGGTGACAGCAATGAAGCTCCCGAACGCACTCGCACCCGCACTGGACTATTTCCGGCGTCACGTCAGCCAGGAAATGGTGAGCAACGAACGCTTGGCCCTGCTCTTGGGCACGGCCGGCATTCTGGTGCTGCTGTCCACGCTTTATGGTTTTTGGAGCCTGACCTCGCAGATGGGCAAGCAGCTCGTAGTGTCAAAATCCAGCTTGGCCCGTCTTCAGGCTGAAGTTACGGGCGATGCCTGGCCGAAACGCCTCGAGACTACACAGGCCTTGAAAACCCAAATTAGCGTCCGCCTTTGGGAAGCTCCGACTGCGGGATTGGCGGAAGCCGGATTTGAGACTTGGATTCGAACCCATTTCAGCACATACGGCGGTACGATCCAACCCGTGCAAATTACCCGCAGCCCCGCTGTCGGGCGCGATGGACAGACAACGCCCACGCTCGCCGGCCTGCAGCGCATGACCGCCAAAGTCATCGCGCCCTTCGACCAAGCCATTGTTCTTCAGGTATTGGCCGATGCCGCCGAAGCCGACAAAATCATTGTTGTAGACCGCGCCATCGTTCGGGCGGGAATCAACAGCCGCCTTGAAATGGATATCTCGACGTTCATCCGGACCGGTGAACCCGGCGCCAAGGTGGGGCCATGATGGAGCAAGCACTAGCAAAAGTGCGGCTATATCTTCCGCAGGCGCAGCCGTTTTTACCTCATGCGGCCGCACTATTTTTCTTTGCCTTGCTGGGATGGATGAATGGCTATTTCCAGTCATCGCGGGTGACCGACAATCCGAATTTGAGGGATACGTGGTCGGTGCCCAATTGGACGCCGTATCATACCGGGCCGGAGCGCGCTTTATTTACAACGCTCGATATTTGGGACGGCAAAAAACCCCAAGCGGCTGCCGCTGTCAAACCCGAGGCGGCAAAGAAGGCGTGGCAATTTGTCGGCACAACGCGCACAGGCAAAGCTTATGCAGCGGTAATTTTGCTTGGCGACGAAGGCCGCATTCAACGCGTGATGCCGGGCGACATGCTTCCCAACGGCGAAAAAATACTCGCGGTTGGAAATGGCTCTTTGCAGATCGACACCGGCGGTGAGCAACAAGAGATCAAACTGTTTCAACCTGAGAAGAAGTAGAAGCCATGCCCAAATCCGAATTCCGAAGCTCGCCTCTAGTCCATTTCCAGCGGATTGGGATGATTGTTTTGGCGAGCACGATGGCCAGCTGCGCGGACAATTCCGAACACCTGCTTCATCCGCCGATGAGTATTCACAAGTCCGCCGACACTGGTGAAACGACGCTTTTGGCGGGCGACGAAAATAAGCGCACCAGCCTGACGTCATCCGAGGGTCTGGCGCCGCCGGTTGGCCGGACTTTGGCTGAGCCTTTTTCGAGTTCGGCGCCGCCCAGACTCACCGGCGAGAACATCAGCATCAATTTCGAGGGCATAAAACTACCGGCTTTTATAAATACGGTGTTTGGCGAGCTGTTGAAGGTAAATTTCGAGATCGATAGCGCCGTGACGAAACGCGACCAACTGGTTACCGCGCGCACGGCCGAGCCCATCTCGCCCAATGAGCTTTTCCTCTACGTCTCGGAAGTGATGGCGAACTACGGGCTACAGGTCGTCTACCAAAGCAGCACGAATTCTTACCGAGTCATCGAGGCGACCACCGCCCGGCAGGATGTTCCGCGGATTATTCGCTCGCGCGCATTGTCTTCCGTACCGGCCGATCAGCGGCCGATTTTCTTTTTCACGCCCGTCCACAATGTGCAAAGCGCTTTCATGCAAGGATGGCTGGAACTCGCGCTCAAAGACCGCGTGCGATTCACCGGTGTGGGCAACTCCAACGGCCTGCTGCTGATGGGCAAGCGCGAGGATATCAACGCCGCGCTGGAGACCCTTGAAATCCTCGACCAGCCCACCATGGCCGGCAGCCATAGCCTGAAGATATCGCCGGCCTATTGGAGTGCCGGGAGACTGGCCGATCAAATGGTGACCGTATTGGTGGCCGAGGGATACAGCGCCAGTGTGGGATCGGGAAACGCCGCCGCCATCAGGCTTATTCCGATCGAGGCCTTGAACGAAATCATTGTTTTCTCGACCAACGAGACAACCATGCAGCATGTGCTGCGGTGGGCGACCGACCTCGACCAACCCTCGCAGACAATTAACACACAGGGCATGTACTATTATCAGGTCCAGAATGCCTCGGCTATGAAGGTGGCGGATTTGGTTGGCCGCATTCTCGGGCAGCAATCCGTTGCAAACGTAAATACTGCTCCGCAGGCGGCTGGCGCGCCGGCACAACCCATACCGGCCGGCAAACAGAAAATCATGGTTGATGAGACGCGCAACGCGATTATTTTTCAAGGCACGGCCGAGGAATATGCCCAGTTCCGCAGTCTACTGGAACAAATGGACAGAGCGCCGCTCGAGGTGCTGATAGAGGCGACGATCGCCGAGGTAACGCTCGATGACAACGAATCCCTCGGGGTCGTTTTGGGCTTCGACAACGGCGTCGTCGCCGGGCCCAACCGCAGCACCATTCGGTCCGATACCGGCCTGTTTGCGACTCTTCTCCGCAGTCAGGGACAAATCACCGCCGACATCAACGCCCTGGCTTCGAGTTCCCGAATCACGGTTCTCTCCACCCCGCGCCTCGTGACAACCAGCGGCACTGCCGCCAGTATCCAGGTCGGCAGCCAGGTCCCGATTATCACAACCCAGCAGACCGCGCCGACGGGATCCGTCGGCGGCACCAGCAATATTCTTCAGGATGTTCAGTACCGGAATACTGGCGTGCTTTTGAATATCAAACCCACGATCAATTCCAGCCGTCGTGTGGAACTCATGGTATCGCAGGAAGTGAGTTCAGCAGCCATCAATGATGTCTCTAAAGTTGACAGCCCAATTATCCAGCAGCGCAGTATCCAGACAACATTGTCCCTGAATGACGGCGAAACCGCGCTGTTGGGCGGGCTGATTACCGAGAGCTTCAATACAGGTGATTCGGGCGTGCCTTTTCTCAAGGATATTCCGATTCTGGGAAATTTTTTCAAGAACGGCGCCAATCACGCAAGCCGCACGGAGCTTATCATCCTGCTGACGCCCTATATTGTTGACGGGCCGGAAACCGCGCGGGCCGTCCGGGACGCATTTAAGGCGCGGCTGGGCGAGTGGGCGCAGGGCGATATCAACGGGAACGTCGTCGACACCGCCCCTAACAAAGCACCCTAACACTCGACCTCTATGGATTGTAGAATGAACTACCGCACATCACTCGTATTGCTGATCTCAGCCCTGGGTTTTTCAAGCTCGCCATCGCTACAGGCCGAGGCCGCACTCAAGGCCGGCGCCAAACCGGCGCCCGTGATAAAACCTGCCCCCAGCGACAACCTGTGCCCGCTGCTAAAGGAGAGTTATCCGCAAACCGTCAATGACGCGCTGGCAAAATTGAGTTTCATGGATCTGACCGCGCTGGCCGACAAGGGCAACACCGACGCCATGGTGCTGCTGGCGCTTCGATACACGCCAGCGGAAAGATCTGCCGATGGGGCCGATACGCAATCGCGGCCTCCGATCGATATGGATAAGGCCATGGCGCTATTCCGGGCCGCCGCCGACAAAGGGCACGGCTACGGTGAATTCTATATCGGAGTAGCCTATATGAGCGGCGTCGGCGTGGCTAAAGACGAAGCGCAAGCGGCACAGTGGTTTTTGCGCGGTGCGAAGCATGGGGCGCATGCCGCACAATATTGGTTCGGTGAAATGACGGCCAAAGGCCGGGGCGGACTCACGGCCGATTGGCAGGCCGCTAAACCTTACTTTGCGAGTGCGGCTGAAGGTGGGGCACCCGATGCTTACGTTGAACTGGGGTACATGTACTACAGGGGATTGGGCGGTCTCACACAGGACTCTCATAAGGCCGCCTTTTGCTACCGTCAGGGCATCAAACTGCATTCACAAATTGCACAAGTGAGCCTGGCAGGTCTAATAAATGAGGGGAGCGTCCCGTGGGAGCCAGGCGATCCGGACCTGGCTGCACCGCCCGCGGCGCCGCAGAGCAATCCCGGCAAGTAGGCCGCGGCTGACGGCTATTTCTATCGTCGTACTGGAGCGATTTTTATGGGTTTGAGCGTTACCCTCGTTTTGTTCGCATGCGAACTTTTGGTGTTCGGCTTTTGCTATTGGCAAGATCGCAAACCGATTGATCTGGCCAAACCCCGGCTGCTTCCGTACCGGTTTATCATGATGGTTTTGATAATCGTTATGCTGACAACATTGGCGCACATTGTCGCGTTGGTCACCGGCAATCCGATTGTTGTCCGCCGCAAAATGGGGATGTAGGCCGTTTACGGACGACGGGCCAAACGATCTGCAACAAACACCCTGAGATCGCCGCCCTCAAAAAGATAGCCCGGCAAGCCGGCGGCGGCGGCGGCTTCAACGTCGATGGCCTTATCGCCGATCAGAAAGCTGTCGGCCTTCTGCACCGGCCAGGCTTGCAGGAGATCCAAGATCATCCCGGGCGCCGGCTTGCGACGCGGCGAGGCCTTGGCATATTCCGCGACGATGCCTTCGGGGTGATAGGGGCAGTATGAAAAAGCATCGACATGCGCACCCTGCTCCGCCATGCGCTCGGCCATCCAGGCGTGCAGCGCCTTAACGTCGGTCTCGGTGTAATTGCCGCGCGCCACGCCGGCTTGGTTGGACACCACAAACACGTAGTATCCCGCGTCGTTGAGAGACTTGATCGCCGCCAGAGCGCCTTCGACCCACACAATCTGGTCCGAGCGATGGGCATAACCGACGTCTCGATTGATGACGCCATCGCGGTCGAGAAACACCGCCGGCCGGCGCATTTGCGCGGGGATGCTGGATTGGGCCTGTTCGAGCGTGTCCGGCAAACCGATATCCAGCATGAATCGGTCATAAACTTTGCCAAACAGGCGGCTGGAAGCCGCGAGGGTCGGTAAAACGTCGGTCTCTAAAGACACCGCGCCGGGCCCAATGTGATCCAAAATCGCACGGCGCATCCAATAAACCCCGCCGTTGATGAGGCCGGGGCCACCGGCGGCGCTCTTCTCGGCAAACCTCCGAACCCGGTCCGCGGCTAGCTCGACCGTGCCGTAGCGGCTGACGTCGGGCTGCGCCTTGAGGGCTAAACGCGCGACTCCGGCATCGGGCAACGCGATACTGAGATCCAGAAGATTGATGTCGAACAGCGAATCGCCGTTGAGGAGGAGAAACGTCTCGTCTAAATGCGGGCCTGCGAATTTCAAGGCGCCCCCGGTCCCCATCGGTTCCGGCTCGACGATAACCTTGAGATCAACCGTCGCCGGCGCTGCCGCGCGCAAGGCTGCAACCTCGTCGGCGAAGACCTCCGCCTTGAACCCGGCCAAAAGTAAAATGCGCGTAAATCCGTGGCGCGCGGCTTCTTGAACGAGGTAGCTGAGAAATGGCCGCCCGCCTACAGCAAGAAGGGGTTTGGGCCGCTCTCGGGTCAAGGCGCCAAGGCGCGACCCTTTGCCGCCGACCAATATGACGCACTGCCGGCTCACGCTCATGATCGGGCGTTCATTACCGAGGTCCGCTCACGTAACGGCGTTCTCCGCCAGCTCGCAAAGAATGTGCCCAACCAAAATGTGCATCTCTTGAATACGCGGGGTGGCGGCAGAGGGAACCTGCAGGCAGATATCGCACATTTCCGACAGCTTGCTGCCGCGCTCACCGGTCAGGCCAATACTCTTCATGCCGAGCTTGCGCGCGACATCGATGGCCTTAACAACGTTTGGGCTATTGCCGCTGGTCGACAACGACACCAGAACATCACCGCGCTGGCCGACACCTTCCAGCTGCCGCGAGAACACCTCATCGTAGCCGAAATCATTGCCGATGGCCGTCAGGGCCGAGGAGTTGGTCGTGAGCGAAACACCCGGCAAGGGCCGGCGGTTTTTGAGAAATCGGCCGGACAATTCAGCCGCCAGATGTTGAGCATCGGCCGCCGAACCGCCGTTGCCGCAAAAATAGATCGCGCGGCCGGCTTTAAGGGCGTCGATAATGATATCTGCGGCTTGGGTCATCGCTGCGATATGTTTCTTGAGGTTCTCAAGATTCGCGACATTCTGATTGATGGCTTCGGTAATTGCCGCGCTGTGCTGTGAAGACGATGAACTCATAAATCTCCGCCGACCTCTGATTTCTGTTTGCTGCACATGTTCCTAATGGATTTGACGTCTAAACACCAGCGTACACGGGACTGAAAGCAGCCCTACACCCCGCGCCCGAAAGCCACACGGTCAGCTTGCTGCAGGTCCTTGGAGACAATGACTTCGTAGGGAACGGCGGGGAATTCATCGGCAACGGCACGGAATAACCCCATCCACCACGAGGCGTCTTCCACGGTGCAATGCGCGTTTTCTCCATTGGGCAGAATTTTGCCCGCCGGGTATGACGCAATATTCGCAAATACGCCTGAGCTCGCCTTCTGAAACAGCGTCCGAACAATCCAGGGTAGGTCCTGCCTGTCGCAGTGCTCAAGCGCGTCGACGCATATGACGAGGTCGTATTGGTCGGCAGGAGCATTGCTGTCGAAACCGGGATCGAAACATACCGCGTTTTGCAGGCCCAAATAAGCCAAGGACGAGCTGAACGTCTCCGACCCCAATTTGATTTCACCCAACTTATATTGCGCGCCCCGGCCACCGCCGTAATCAAGCATCGTTTTGGCGCCGACCTTTTGCCGGAACCGCCGCACATAGGGAGCGACAATTGCAAAGCCGACGATCCCCTCGAACATCTGCCCTTGGCCTCTGAGCTTGCTCTGCGCCTGTTGATGGAGAATTTTGTATTGCTCGATAAGTTCGGCATATCGCGGGCTGGGGTTCTGAACGCTGTAGGGAGAGTTTGCGGCCCAGGCCGCCGGCGGCGCGTCGTTTTTTACTGTCCGCAGGGGGCGACGTTCAGCACTAAGATCATAGGCCGCGATGCCCATCTCGCGCTGTTCCAACTGAATAAACAGTTGTCCAAAACACATCAGCAGCGTCGGGCTGGCGTTCTCCTGAACGCCGGACCGCGCGAATATTTTAGCGGCTTCGCCCTGACGACCGGTTTGATACAGAAGCGTCGCCAAATATGTCGTCGCGGACGTACTGGCCGCAGCCAACATAGATTGAGTTGCGTAGTCGACAGCCTCATTCAAACGCCCGATATGGGCGTAGCACCGCGCGATACTGTTGAGAGCCATGGCGGCTTCGCCGCTTGCGGGCTTGGCATTGAGCGCCGCCTGAAATGCACTTATTGCGGCGGTGGCATCGCCGCGTCCGGCGTGCGCATTTCCAAGCGCGATGTGGGCTTCAGCCGATTGGGGCCGTGACATAGGGTCCTTCCAAGGAAATCGTCTAACGTATGCCGTATCGCGAGGGTGGGACGGGCGCTATCCCTTTCTTTAAATTATACATCCTGCTACCATTTTTCTGCCCCTGCCTGCCCTTAAATCCCTTTTAAACCACCATAAATGCGAGTTTAACGAGAATGGCTAAGAAACGCATACTTGTTTGCGGTGCTACCGGCTTTATTGGCCGCAACGTCGCCGAAATCCTAGCGCGCCGCGATGATTTTGAAGTTATCGGGGTTTGGAACAAACGGCCGGTTTTTGATCACCCCAATTTGACCTGGCGCCAAGCCGATCTGACCAACGCGGCGGACGTGGATCGGGTCTTGGACGGTATCGACGTCGTCGTTCAGGCGGCCGCCACCACATCGGGGTCAAAAGACATTGTCACCCGCCCCTTTATTCACGTGACCGACAACGCGGTGATGAACTCGCTGCTCTTTCGTGCCGCTCACACGAAGAAGACCGGGCAGGTTCTGTTTTTTTCCTGCACGGTCATGCTGCAGTCCTCGGAGGAGCCCCAGGCGGAAGACGCCTTTGATCCGCGCCGGGAGCTTCATCCGCGCTACTTCGGCGTCGGCTGGACAAAACTTTATGTCGAGAAAATGTGCGAATTTTATTCGCGCATAGGTCCGACGAAATACACGATCATTCGTCACACCAATATATTTGGGCCTCACGACAAATTTGACCTTGAGCGCAGTCACGTCTTCGGCGCCACGATCACCAAAGTGCTGTCGGCGAAGGATCACATTGTTGTGTGGGGCACGGGTGAAGAAGCCCGCGACCTGCTGTATGTCGACGATCTCGTCAATTTCTGCGAACGGGCCATTGATCAGCAGAAAGACGGCCTCGCCCTTCTCAATGTCGGCGCGGGGCAAGCGGTGTCCATTAAGGACTTGGTTCACAAGATCGTCACGGCGTCAGGAAAGACGTTGCGGATTGAGCATGATCTTAGTCAGCCCACCATCAAGACAACGCTCAGTCTGGATTGCGGCAAGGCCAAAGCGATGTTTGGGTGGTCGCCGCAGACGAGCCTGGATGAAGGCATCCAACGCACCATAGCGTGGTGGCGCAAACATATTGGGCCGACATTGTCGCAGTAAAGAAGGAGCTAGCGACCGCCGGCGACTTCCAGGACGGTTCCGGTGATGTAGCTTGCGGCATCGGACAGCAGATACATGATGGCGTGCGCCACCTCATCGGGTGTTCCGGCACGCCCCAAGGGGACGCTTGCTTTGAGCTTGGCGACGCGTTCCGGGTCGCTCAGGTCGTTTTGGTCAGTCGCGATGACGCCGGGAGCAACCGCGTTCACTCGCACGCCGACCTCGGCCAGTTCCAAAGCCATCGCCTTTGTCAGGCTGACAATGGCGCCCTTGGCGGCCACGTAGTGAGCAAGACGAAAGCCGCCGGTCCTGGCTGCGACGGACGAGAGGTTCACAATCGCGCCGCCGCGCCCGCCGCGGGCTGTCGACATACGGGCCACTGCGGCCTGGGCGCAAAGAAAGCTGCCAAGCACATTCACGTCCATCACGTCTTTGAAAACCGCTGGGGAAATGTCTCCGAATGGCGTTCGCGCGCTCGCTACGCCGGCATTGTTAACCAGGCCTGTCAGGGGGCCAAGCTCGCGGTCGGCGGCGGCGAACATGGCCGTCACGGATGCCGCGTCACTCACGTCGGCCTGGACCGCAATGGCCTTGCCGCCGGCCGCTTTGATCGCGGCAACCACCGTCTCGGCGGGCGCTTTACGATCCTTGTAGTTCACACACACCGCGTAGCCGGCCGCAGCCGCCATCTTTGCGGTTGCCGCGCCGATGCCCCGGCTTGCGCCGGTAATGACGAGAGCGCCGCGTGTCACGCTGCCTGCTCCTCAACCCTTAGGGTCGCCATTGACGCCAAAGCGCACGAAATCACGGCGTTTCAAAGCGGTTTGTGTGTGGTGTTCCTGGTCATAGAAAATGATCTGGCTGCCGCCGTGCTCGAACTCTATCGGCACCATCAGAAGATTATCAAGGGCGGCGACGATCGACGGATGACGTTCAGGCGGAGCAAAGAAAATCATGAAACCGCCGCCCCCGGCGCCGAGCAGCTTGCCGCCGACCGCGCCGGCGGCACGGGCCTTGTCATAGATTTCGTCGACAAAGCCGGTAGACACTTTACTGCTAAGGGTGCGTTTAATTTGCCAGGCGTCGTGCAGGAGCCGGCCAAAATCGTTGATGTCGGAACCGTCCGACAGAATAGCGGTGGCCTGATCGACCATTTCCTGCATGCGAAGCAGCTCCGGTGTTTTCCGCGGGATCTGGGCGATGTGCTCTTTAGCAACTTCCGATGAAATCCGGGAAACGCCCGTGTAGAACATCAGAATGTGCGACTGCAGTTCGGCGAGGCGTCCCGGCGGCAGGATGAGGGGGCGCACCACAAAAGAATCGTCGGGATTGATATCGACGCGGTTAAAACCACCGAAAGCCGTCGCGATCTGGTCCTGAACGCCGACGGCCTCTTTCAGCAGTACCTGCTCGACGTGCACTGCGTCTCGCGCCATATCCATTTTGGACATCATCAGCCCCTTGAGGGCATGAAGTGCGTGCAGCAAGCCGACGGTAAAAGCCGACGACGATCCTAGGCCGGTACGAGACGGCAAATCGCCGTCGTGGTGAATTTCGACGCCTTCCGAAATATTCATAAACTGCAGAACCGACCGGACGACGGGATGTTGAATCTCGTCATTACTCATGACCTGCTCGATCTGCGACCAGACGATACGACTCCTGATGTCGAAGAACGGCGGCAGGAAGCGGCAGCTGATATAGCAATAGCGGTTGATGCTGGTGGTGAGCACGGCGCCGCCGTGCTCCCGATACCAGGTCGGATAGTCCGTGCCTCCGCCGAAGAACGAAACGCGGAACGGCGTACGACTGATAATCATGCTTTTCCTACTCTGCTCAGCTTAAGCGGCTGCGCGATAGTGAACGATGCCGGCGTTAACGAACAATGAACCGGTCGCCCTCGTTGCGCACGCGCTCCCGCCAATACTCCAGCAAGTCCCCCATGGTCGTTTCGTAAGATATCTCGGGGCGCCAGCCGGTATGGGCGGTGAATTTTGTTGTATCCGGAACCTGCAGATCGGCATCAATCGGGCGAAGCCGCTCAGGATCGACTTCGACACGAATATCTTTTCGCTTGGGCGACAACGCGATTAGCGAATCCAAGATTTCGCCAATCGAGCGCACGCTGGTGCCGCCAATATTGTAATAGGCTCCGGCGATGGGCTTTACTGTTACCAGCATGTAGTAAGCCTTTACCGCATCGCGCACGTCGGCGACGGTCCGAAGCGAGTTCAGGTTACCGACCTTAACGACGGGCGCGATCAGTCCGGCTTCGATCATGGCCACCTGTTTGGCGAAGCTGCTTTCGGCAAAGACGTCGCCGCGTCGCGGTCCGGTGTGCGTGAACATGCGCGTAGTCATGGCGCAGATGTTGTAAGCCTCGGCGTAATAGCGACCTATCAAATCCGTGCCGACCTTGGAGATGGCATAGGGACTGGCGGGGTGAAAGGAACACTCCTCCGCGATCGGCAGTTTTTCCTTGGGCACACGGCCAAAAACCTCGGACGACGCACAAACATGAACAATCGCGTCAGGCCGGTGCTGCTTGATAGCTTCAAGGACGCGGCAGGTGCCTTGGATATTGGTGTCGTAGGTGTCCAAGGGCGAATCAAAACTGGTTTTCGGGAAACTCTGTGCCGCGAGATGAAAGACATAGTCTGGCTTGGCCTTGCCGACGACATCCATAATCGAGAGGGTGTCGCGCAAGTCACCGAATACCAGATGAACGCGATCACGCTTGTTCACGCGCGGGATAAGGCCGGCGATATTGTCGAGCGGGCTGCGCCACCGGCACATGCCGTAGACATCCCAATCGGTATGGGCGATCAGGTATTCGGCGAGGTGCGACCCCACCATGCCGGTAATGCCGGTAATGAGCGCGCGTGGTTTGGCCATTCCCGTCTAACCCCCCCGCGTCCCTTATGACAGGCCCTTGGACCTGAAGAATTCGGCAACCTGCCCGTTCACATAGTCGCGGGCCTTGGCGTCGACGGCTTGATGATTACCAAAGGTAATGCCGTTGCGCATGATCCAGCTGGCATTGGGCAAATCGCCGACCACGCGGTGCGCATAAAGCTTAAGGCCCGGCTGCTGGGCCATATTGCCGGCAATGATCGGGCGCGTTTGGATGTGGGCTTTGTTCAGATAGGCCATAAGCTCCTGCACCTTGAACGGCGCCTTCTCGGTCAATGTCATCGGGAAACCGAAGCACGACGAGCGGCCCTTCGGTGTCTCTTTCTGGAAGGCCAGGAATTCGCTGTAGCGCGCGAGGTCTTTTTTCCAGGCGGCGGTGTTTTCGCGCCGCGTGTTGACGAAACCGGCCAGCTTCGGCAACTGCACCGAGCCAATGGCGCCTTGAAGCTCGGTCGCGCGCAAATTATAGCCGAGATTGACGAACAAAAAGCGCGGGTCGAACTCGGGATATTTCTTCAGGTATTCGTCGCGGTTTTCGGTCTCGCGGACCCAGCCGTGGGCGCGCAGAATGCGCATCAGCTCAGCCAGGTCGAAGTCGTCCGTCACGCAGATGCCGCCCTCAAGGGTGGTCATGTGGTGCGAGAAATAAAAGCTGAAGGTGCCGACGCGGCCGATCGTGCCGACGGCCTTGCCGCCGTAAGTCGCCGCCAGTGCCTCGCAGCAATCCTCGATCAGCACCAGGTTGCGGCGCTTACAGATATCGACGATGGCATCCATGTCGCAAGGGTTGCCGTAAACGTGCACCACCATGACGCCGCGGGTCTTGGGACCAATGGCGCGCTCGATCTGCTCCGGATCCATGTTCAGCGTCTCAGGGTCCATATCGACGATGACAGGTACGAGGCCGAGCTGGATCAACGGCCAAACCGTTGTCGACCAGGATAGTGCCGGAACGATGACTTCATCGCCGGCCTTGAGGCCGTCTTTGGCAACCGGGTTTGCCAACGCGGCCACGGCGAGAAGATTGGCCGAGGAGCCTGAATTGTTCATGACGCCGTGAGCGAATTTGAATTCGGAGCAAAACTCCTTCTCAAAGGCCACGACCTTGGGGCCCATGGTGACCTGGGTCGACAGCAAACACTCGACCGCCGCCATAATCTCGTCGGTCGAGAAGGTCGGCTCGTGCAGCCTAACCACGGGGTCATTGGGCTTGAATTTGAAATCGTGCTCGGCTTCGCAGTACGCACGGATGCTACGCTCGACCGCCGTCAGAAGTTCATCACGCTTCGCCATAGGATACCTTTGTTAGACACAGCATTGTGAGAAAGACCCTTAGAACGGGCCTTTGAATTCCAGAATTTCTTTGGCTTCTGGCCCTTCCGGCAGCCAATGCTGGTCGGCGCCTTTGACCATGTCATAGGCCTTAGCCGCGATCGTCCGCGCATTGGGGTAGAACAAGTTCTCCAGCGGCTTGGTTGTCGGACACGGCACCGGCGCGAAGCCCATGCGCCTCACCTGGATCGCCCGGGTCTGCTGGAAATGTTCGACGACTTGGGCCACGATCTCCGCCGATGCGCCGCAGGCCGTCCAGGCGTTATCGACAATCAAAAGCCGTCCAGTCTTTGCCGACGACTGAATAATGGTATCGATATCGAGCGGGCTTAGCGAAACTGGATCAATGACCTCGGCGTGAACGCCGACTTTCTCGAGATGAGACGCCGCGCGCAAAGCCTCGACCACCATGTGACTGACGGCAACGATGGTGATGTCGTCACCTTCCTTCAGCGTACGCGCCTTGCCGAAAGGCACGGCGTAGGACTCCTCCGGAACGACACCGCGGTTGCCATAAAGCATGCGGTGCTCGACGAAAATCACCGGATTGTTGTCGCGGATCGCCGCGATCAGGCATCCCTTGGCGTCGTGGGGCGTGGTGGGAGCCACCACTTTTAATCCCGGGACATGCATAAACATGGAATGGAGAGCTTGGCTGTGCTGCGCGCCCTGCCCCCAGCTGCGCCCGATAATACTGCGCACGACGATCGGAACGCTGACGGCACCGGCGAACATATAACTCGATTTTGCCGCAAGGTTGACCAACTGGTTCATGCAGAGCAGCAGGAAATCAAACCGCTGATGCACATGAATAGGCCGCATGCCAGCGATGGCTGCGCCAATGGCGACGCCGGTCATGGCGTCCTCGGACAGAGGCGTGTCAAAATTGCGGTCGGCGCCAAAGCGGACATGGAGGTCCTTGGTGGTGCCGTACATCCCCTTGGGATCGTCAACACCCAATCCAAAGACAAAGACCGACGGATCGATATCCATCTCGCTCGCCACCGCCTCGTACAGCGCGTCGGCGTAGGAAATCTCGCGGCCAGGCTTAGTCCCAAGCTTAGTCATGGTAAACATGCTCGTATAATTCGTGGTCGGCGGGATAGGGACTGGCTTCGGCGAAGGCTAAGGCTGCCTGCACCTCCTCTTCCACCTCCCGTTGGATTTGGCCTCGCGCGGCATCATCCAGCATGGCGCCGATCAATTTCACCTGATCCTTGGCTTTCCAGGCATCGAGTTCAGCTTTGGTGCGGTAATTGAGGTGCAGGTCGTCGCCGGGTCCAACGTGTTCGAGCCAGCGCATGGTCATAACCTCGAAGAACTCCGGTCCGCCACCGGCGCGCATGCGGGCCGCGGCTGCTTCGGTGGCCTCCAGCAGCGCCAGAGTGTCGCCGTCTTCGATCAATTGGGTGGGCATTTTGTATGTTGCGGCGCGTTCGCGGAAGTTCGCGGCCGGTACGCGGGCCCCTAAGGGCGTATGGATGGCGTAGGTGTTATTCTCCAGCACGAACAGGACCGGCAGCTTCTTAAGCGCCGCAAAGTTCATGCTTTCATGAAAGACGCCTTCTTCCTGGGCGCCGTCGCCGAAAAACACCACCACGACCGTATCTTTGCCGCGCATGCGTTCGGCGAGAGCGTAGCCGACCGCCAGCGGGAGCGAAGTGCCGACGATGGCCGAGGTCCCCATCATGCCGGTGGACATATCGATCAAATGCATAGAGCCGGCCTTGCCGCGCGCGGCGCCGTCAGCTTTGCCGTACAGCTCGGCCGTCATGCGCTTGAGATCACCGCCCTTGGCAAGGTAGGCCGCATGACTGCGATAGGTCGCGAAGACAATATCGGTCTTGCGCAGCGCTTCGCAGACCCCGACCGAAACCGATTCCTGGCCGAGCGACATGTGCGAAGGGCTCTTGATCTTATCGGTCGGATAAATCCGCACGATTTCTTCCTCGACCCTACGGATGCGATAAAGAGACGTGTACAACCGGCGCAGAAGCACCGCGTTGTCGCCTCTCACTCCCTTAGTCAATTTGGCAACTCCTTCATTCGTCTAGAGCCAGCACTTCGAAAGGCCGTCCCGCACATTTCAAAAAATTGCTTGATAGGCCGAGGCGCAGCAGATTTTACCGTCAAACTACCCGGCGCAAAGAAAGCGGCTTGGAGCTTGCAAGGCCTTAAGATATCACGAAAATTGGCCGGGCTGCACGCTTCTATTGGTTTAAAGCCGAATCTACATGGAGCCGCTAAAACTCCCTATTTCTGTCAGTACGCGATTACATCGGCGAAAAAAGCCGCTGATCCAGGTAGGCCATCAGCTTGTCGTCGATATAGCGTTCGCGGAAGAACGCGTTGCCCTTGCGGCGGATATCCTCGGCCTCTTCCGGGTTGTCCTGGATGAACTTCGCAACGGACCTGAGATCCGCGAAGGTCGTGAACGGCAAATAGTGTTCACCTTCGATGAAATAGCAGTCCATCTCCGGGCAGCGTTCCTGCACCAATAGCGCGCCGGCCGACAGCACCTCGAAGGTCCGTCCCGTGACGATAAAGGCCATATTTCCGCGCATGCTGAAGTTGAGCGAACATCTGCTGTCGGCCAAGCGGCGCATGTAGAGCAAATAGCTTTCGACCGGGGTCAGACCGTCGTGCGTAAATTCGGTCATATGAGATTCGACGGGTAGGCGTTCGGACCGCATGGCCGCGATCCAAATCGCGCGGTGCCAGTTGTATCCCGCGACACCACCGATAAATGTCATCTTGGGCAGTAGCGGCAGGATCGGGCCGCCGTAGTCCCCACCTCGCGGGAAAGGCGCGGCAAAGACCTTGCCGACGAGCTCGGGCTCGTTCCAGGCGTCCAGACCGGGATTGATAGTCCAGACGAGGTCCAAAAGGATTGAGTCCCTTTTGAGCTGCGCGGTTTTGATCGGCCAGGCATCAAAATAATACCCGACGATCTTCAAATTCGGCATCTGCACCCGCAAGTCGGCGAGGATGTGCAGGTAAGCCGGAAAATGCAGGATCACGGCGTCGAGAACCAACACCTCGGCTTTTTCCCGAATGCACGTCTCGACGATAACGCGGCAATCATTTTCTTCCTGTTTATCGAATTTCATACCGACAAAGCTCGCGTTCCAGCCATAGGCTTTCATAGCGGCTACGATGGTCGGGCCTGACTCGAAGACGCGCGAGTTCTTGAATTGCGGAAAAAACAATTCGCGTATGGCGACAATGGCGCGGCGGCGGCGGCGTGGTGTGCCGGCAGGCGGCAGAGAAACCGGCACCAATTTGGCTCTGGCGCGGCCGGCTTCACTGAGGGCTTTGACATCGAACGGCGGAGCGGGTGCGGTCAAATCAAACAGCGTACGGAATTCCGGAACAATCTCCTTCAAAATGCTCAAGAGCCTTAGCATGCGCGGCGAAAGGTCCGGCTCCGCCAGCGCCGCCGAAAGCTCGTTAAGGATGAACGGCTCCAGCGCGCGGCGCGTCAGCTCCTGATCCTGGGGCGATTGCCGGTTAAAAAGATGCCGCAGGATATGTCGTCCCAATTCGGCGTCTTCGGTGTTCCCGACATCGGTGGCGCCGAGATAGATCGCGAGCGCCATGATCGGGTTAACGGCGCCTTTTATGTGCAGCAATTTTGAAATGAGGTAGGCGCTGCGCACCCGCTGCTTGTCGAGCAACGACCAGACGGCGCCGGCAAAGACGTGGGGCGGCTCTTTGCTGCCGAGAAAATAGTTCTGGAGCCCTTCAAAGTCCTTGGCTGCGTCAAAAGCAAAAACTGTTTCCTCAATTTCCGACACTGCAACCTCTTCTGCGGGCGACGCATGCAAACGGACAGCCGGCCGGGCTGCCTGCTGGCACCGAATAAGCATCTGTTAGTCGAGAGATGTCCCCAGTCCGCGCCAGGATATAGGGTAGGGCCAGTACCCTAAATATTTCCTAACGGCGGAAAGCCGCCCAGGGCCTTAAAGGACGAAGGAAAGGGCCGGCTGCGCCGGCTTTAGGCAACGGAGCGGGAGGCGATTTTCTCCAGAGTGTTAATCCTGGCGCGCCCGAAGTTCCTCTTACGACCGAACCAGAAGTTCTCCAGGAACATCTGGAAGCTCATCGCCTTGTTTTCGGTCGTGTCGAAAGAATAGGACACGCGCGCATTCAAGGGGCTTCCCTCATGTAGGAAACCCAAGAAGTCGTAGTCGAAGGACCGCACCAGCGGCAGGCTCGTCAAATTCTCGTATTCGATAACCGAGGATCTTTGGAAATCGATCAACTGCGGCAAAATGGCCAGCGGAAATTCCTTCTCGAGGAACTTCTGAACGACTTCGAAGACGTAGGGAACTTTACCTTCGTTATAAATCCGCCAGGTGAGGCGGTTGTGCAAATTCCAGCCTCTGACTTCAACGCGGCCGATCGGCGCGTGATGGACGTAGCCGTTCTTCGTCCACTCCTCGTAGTAACCCTTGGTGTCGCTGAACTCTTTCTGGAACCACGCCTCACTATTGAGGTGCGCGTAAAGCTTGTCATAAAACACGCTGTAATCGGTTCCGGTTGCGTGTAGGTAGCGCGCGATGTAAGTCGTCAGTCCATTGATGTGGAACGCCTGAATAAAGCTGTTCCAAACCATGGTCCTGAGCATGGCGTCCTTGGGCAGATCTTTCGTACCGATGACAATCTCGACGGTCTCATCCAGTTCGCCGTCCGAGTAGGTTCCGCTCATGTAGTCATAAACAGAGACGCTCTCCATCTGATAAGCCGCGCGCTGCTGAAGGTTCATTTCAGCGTTTTCGAGAAGCGCCGCATGCAGAATGTTCACGCCGTAGTGATTGCCGGACCGGAACACGGCCCAGACGGATTCTTTCCAGGTCTTTTCAGAATCGCCGGGCAGTCCCAGAATCAACTCGGAATATACCGGCACGTTTTTCTTGGCGCACAGCGAGAAGATCTCGTCGATCTTGTGCTGCTGAAGATTCTTACGCTTGATGATCTCCAGAACGTTAGTATCCATGCTTTGAACGCTGACAGTCAGGCCGGCCCCGTAAAACGGGCTTTCCTTGATCAGCTTCGTGACAATGTTCACGACTTCGTTTTTCTGATTCTTCGCCCAGGTGATGGAGAAATTCTTCAACTTCATCCATTTCCGTTGCACGGCAATGAGCTTGTCGATGATCACGTCATCACGCTCGACAAACATGCCGAAGTTCGCGTCGGTGACGGTGAGGTAGCCGCAGCGTTCACCCAGCCACTCCAATTCGGACAAGACGCGATCCAAATCGAACTTTTTGACCTTGTTGTAGGTCAAGCTGCCCCAGTCGCAGAACGTACACGAATAGGGGCACCCGCGATTGGTCTCCAAGGTGCCGTGCCACTCGATGTCGGGATACTGTTCAATGAGCTTGTCGAAGATGCCGGCGAAGTACGGGCTCGGAATATCGTCCAAGACTTCAATGCGTGCGGAGGTTCCCGTGTTCACGACATTGCCGTTGTCGTTGATCAGTATGCCGGGAATTTTTGAGTAGTCACCGCCGAAATTCTCAAGGATTTTTTTGAACGTGATCTCGCCTTCCATCGTCACGCACATATCCATCCACGGATTCTTTCTAAAGAGCTCCGGGTCGGTGATGGCCGGCTCAGGACCTCCGGCGACGATGAGGGCCTTCGGGTTGAGTTCCTTAATCCGCTTGCCGAGTGTGTAGTTGTATTTGTGATTCCAGACGTAGGTGCTGAGCGCGATGACATCGTGATCGGCCAGCCTACGCGCGGTTTCCTCGATGGGGTCGCGGCGCCAAATCAAGTCGGCGATTTCCCAGGATGAACGGATCTCTGGGTCCTTGAAGGCGTAGCTCAGCAGCACACCCGCGCTGTAGGGCAGGTAATAAGCGTTGAGCTCTTTAGGCCCCTGCTGAAAATTCGGATTTACGAAACTTAATTTTCTCATGACCCGTCCATGCGGAAACAGATATTGCTTGTGTTATAGGCTATTAGCACGAAATTCACTAGAAGACCAAAGTTGCTTGGGTGGCAACGGAGGTAACGCCCAGGATTCCCGCAGCTTACATAGCCTTTGAGCTTCCGTTTACCACTTCGGTTCTTCGAATTTATTAATGTTGGACTTATGGCCGGCGCCAAAACCGCCCGAGTAGCTGAGCTGGAAGCGGGCGGTATGGAACAGATGGGCGGGGGTTGCGGGCTCGGCGAATTTCCCGGCGGCAAGATCTGACCGCACAAAAACCGCGTTCACACCGGAAATACTGCAGGCCACAAGCCGGTAGCCTTTGGCTTCCGCCAATTCAGTGACGGATTGGAGCGACGCACCGACGTAAGTATTGTCATTGTAGGCGTAATTCCGGTCATAGGCCATCACAACGCGCATCGGCGGCGGATACAGCGGGTTGTATTCCATCACGAGAACACGGGCACGAACGCGGTCCATCGCCTTAAAGACGTGATAGTCGTTGCCGTCGATGTCGATGCTCATCAGATCGATCTCGTCGGGCACCTTCAGTTCTTTTGAAATCTGATTAATGTTCTCGGCGTTGACAGCCGTCGTTCCGAGAACGAGCTTGCCCGCGCGAATAGCGTCGGCGAATCGCTCGCGGATGAACTGGGCCTTGGGCAGGTTAATTTCGATCCACGCCCCGGACCAGCCCTGCAGCAACGCCGCCAAGGTGATGTTTTGCAGGCCGTTGCCCACGCCGAATTCAAAGAAGGTGCGGCTGGTCGTGCCGATGCGGCGAAAAATCTCCGCGAGCATGCCGTCTTCTTCATTCTGTGAGGCCGCGCATGCGCCGAAGCGCTCAAGCCGTAATGGATCGTCGAACTTGGGGTCCTGCAGGATCGAATGAACCAAACCCTGAGAGACCGAGTTATTGATCCAACGGACCTGTTTACTGAGGTCGGTCAAAAACTCTAGTTGCTTACTGCTGTTGAACTCCATGCGAATTTTATGGAGCAGATCGAGGATTTGCAAATCACCGGGCGCTGCGGCCACAAGCGCGGATGCAGCTTGATAGGCCTCTGGCAATCTGCCGGCAGCGTATAGTTCGATAACGGTTTTGCGTTGCTCTAGAGTGTCCATGATTTCCTACCGCAGATAATTGCCGCCGTTGATATCGATCACGGCGCCGGTGATATAGGAGCCCGCGGGCCCAAGCAAACACTCCACCAGCTCCGCCATTTCGTTGATGTTGCCGAAGCGCTTCAAGGGAATCTGTTCCTTGATGGGCGCGAGGTCGTCGGCTTTGCGTTCCCGCGTCATCCGGGTTTCCAGCGTTATTCCCGGCGCGATGCCGAAAACGCGCACCGCCGGCGCAAATTTGAGAGCCATACACTTGATGAATGTATTGATGCCGCCCTTCGAAACATTGTAAGCGTCGTCAAATCCGCCTCTGTAGGCCGACTGGGAGCTGAACAGCAGGATGGCGCCGCCGTCCTTCATGTTCTTTTTCAATTCGGCGCAAATCATCATCGGGCTGATGAGGTTTACATTCAGCAGATGCTGGGTTTCCTCCAGCGTCGAGGTAAAGATCGCCTTGCCGATGGTCGTCGCGGCGCAGTTGATGAAGCTGTCAAGCTGCTCGCTGAAATCGCGCACCGCATCCCTCACCCGCTGCGGTTCGCCGAAGTCGCATAGGATGTGCGCATCGGCGCCGATTGCTTCGGCGTGGGCGGCGGAGCGCACGATCGGCACAACGCGTTCGCCTTTGGCCTGCAGGCGCTTGGTGATGGCCTGGCCGATGCCCGACGTCACGCCGGAAATAAGGTGGGTTTTCGTCATATACGGCCTTCACGAACCGGAGCGCGCCCCTCGGCAAGCTCGCCATGCAGCTTATGATAGATTTGCGCCACGGCGATTGAAAAGTCCTTTGGCCGCAGAAACGGCGGAATGGCGCGATTTGCCTCGACGAAACGGGCCTTCAAGGCCATACGCAGGGGCCGGTTCTCCATCAAGCGCACGGCCAAGTCGACGTAATCGTCAACCGTGTCGACCACCAGATCGTCGAACCCGGCCGCATGCAGGATGGCGGCCCCATGGCTGGTGCGTAAGGCGCCGCCCTTCAAGCTGACGGTGGGGAGCCCGGCTTCGACGGCGTCGACAAGCGTCGTCGCGCCCGTATAGGGAAAAGAGTCGAGGCCCAGATCGCCCTGTCCAAGCAGGCTAATCACGGCATCGCGCGGAAGACCGTCGGTGATAATGACTCTATTTTCGGCAATACCGAATTCAGCGAAATGCGCTATGACCCGGGTCGCGATGTCTTGACGCGCGGCGCCATAGTGCGGCGGAAAGGGATAGAGCAATAAACGCGCGCCGGGGCTCCGGTGCAGGATCCTCGCCCATGCGGCAATCAAGGGCTTATGAAGCTTGGTCTGATTGGCGCCGGAAATGAACAAGGGGGTCTCATCGCTGACGCCGACTTGCGCGCGCGTCACCTGGATGCCGGTTTGCACCCGGCCCAGCGGATAAGAAAAGGCATAGCTGGGGTCGGGTAAAGCAATAAACCGCTCGTCGAAGTGCTTATCAAAGCCGAACTTCAGGTGATAGGGAGAGCCAAAGTACACGTCCATGGCCGGCGAAGCCGTTGTGCTGATCGTGCTCACACAGAAAGCGCCAAGGCGGGCAAGGCGGAAGAAACTCAGGAAAGCAAACGAGCTCGGCTTGGCGGTAATGTCGTTGCCAAAGAAGACGATGTCGAGATTACACTGCCGAATCTGGAGGATAGCCTGCCCCAAATCATCCGGCAGGCGATAAACCTGATCGCAACGCGGGCTCACGTATTGCAGCAGCTTCTGATCGATGGCGTCGGAACCTACGAACAAAACAACCTCAATGCCCTGCGCCTTTGCCTCTTCGAAGAACGGCAGCATGGATGTCGTTTCGGGGTCTTGCCTAAGATGCTTAAACAGAACGCCTAAGCGCGGGCGCTTGCCGGCAACAGCGGTAGCAAAGGTGTGCGTGCGGGGAATCGGCGAGTCTGACAAAGCCCTGCCAAACAAGCGTGCCCGGCCGCGCATCAGCGGTCGCGGATCGCCGCTGCTATGAGCGGTGAATCGAAAATGCGTGCCGTAAATGAAAGCCGTGGCAAGGTTTTTACCGAGCGCCTGGTCACTCAAACCTTCCGCGCGGTCCGCAACTGCCGTGATTAAGTCCGTCGCATATTGCAAATACCGTTCGGATTCACCCTCGGCTTCAAACCAGTCATAGGGTGTGAAGAATTTTGACCAATCTTTCGCGTCCAATAAAGTCTGGGGTTCATCGCGCAGTCTCGCCTTCAAGGCGCTCAAAGCGGCGTCATAGTGACGCCCGGCAATGGCCTCTTGAAGCGTCAGGGTGGTGGGCGCGGCGTTCATGTGTTTTCAGGTGACGGAAGGAAAGGCGACTTGGATGCCGCCGCGGGCGGCAGACTGTTGGCAGGCTTCGACGGCGGCCATGACGCGGCTCGCGGCATCCAGCGAGCTGATGGCTTTCTTGCCGCTGGTCATGCAGGCAATCAGGTCGTCAACCTCGGCACGCAAGGGCTCGATGTCGGGCACCGGCAGCGTTCTGCTCTCACCATTGCGATAGCTGAGCGGCGCGCGGCCGGCGGTTTCGGCGGCGGGCAGAAGATCAACGCCACTATCAAAGGCGCGCAAGCGCTGGTCTGCCAACGCATCATCCCAAACAATCATTTGTTTGGCGCCCACCAAGACCGCGAGGCGCTGCTTCAGCGGCGACAGCCAGCTTGACCGTATATGAACCCGCAATCCCGAGGCGTAAGTCGCGGTGATCAGTGCATTGTCGGGAAGAAAGCCCGCAACGGCGGCGTAGGACTGCGCAGCAATGAACTGCGGTGCGCCAAAGAGGTAGTCCATGATCGCGAGGTCATGCACCGCCAGGTCCGCGATGATATCGGCGTCTACTTTGTAGATCCCAAGACCTGTTCTGACTGTATCGTAAATCAGAGGAGCGCCAAGCCAACCTTCGGTCAGCGCGGTTTTCAATCGCGTCACGCAAGGATGGTAGAGAAACGTGTGATCCACCACGGCCGCGACGCCACGCTGGGCGGCGGCATCGCGCAGCTTCGCTGCCTGGGCGGCGGTTTCAGTGACCGGCTTGGTGATAAGGACATGTTTGCCGGCTTCGATCGCGCGCAACGCCAAGGGGAAATGGGTTGCGGCGGGCGACGTGATAACGATGGCCGTCAAGGACTTGTCGGCAATTATAGTCTCGGCGTCGCCGATAACTTCAGCCGTCGGGTGTGCGGCTTTGGCGGCCGCCCTGCCCTTTTCGCCGGCGTCGGCGATTGATGCGAGCGTAGCCTGCGGATGGTTCACAACCGCGCGGGCAAGATTTTTGCCCCAGTGGCCGTAGCCGATCAGTCCAAAGCGGTGCGGCGACACGGCGGCTGGTCTCAATGTAAACGGTAGGCGCCGGCAACAAACCGAAGCGCCTCGATCAGGTTGGCCCGTGATTGATCGGCGGTGGCGGCTGCGCGCATTTCAATGGCGACGTCGCCTTTATAGCCGCTGTCACGCAAGGCCTGCGCCACGTCCTTATGCAGCCCTTGTGGCGCTGTGAACGGTCCAAGCTGCGGCTCGCTGGCATGCACATGGCCGATGACATCGATATTTTGCGTGACTGCCGCACGGGTTTCCGCTGCGTTCCAACCTTCCGCGACCAAGACCGCCGTATCCAGATTCATCTTCACGCCCACGTGGTTGAGCTGGCGTACAAAGTCGGCGGTTTCCTTGGTCGTGCGCAGAAACCTGCTGCCGAGGTCGGCAGGCACGGGCTCAAGACAAAGGCAAGTTCCCTCGGCCTGCGCCAGATCTCCAAGCTTGCCGAAACGCTCCAGCGCACGCGGCATGATGTCGTCGGCGTTGTCGCCGGGATCGCGGTTCACCGGCGCGCCGAAGACGACCGCTTTGACGCCGAGCTCGCCGGCCATTTTGCTGACCACGCGGAAATGCGCGCAAAGCGCCTTCCAGGAAGCATCGTCTCCGAACACGTTGAGGCCCTTGCAGCCGAAGAAAATCGACTGCATGCCAGAGCAGGCCATGCCGCGTGCAGCGAGCGTCGCCTTATATTCAGAAGGCGATGGACCGGAAATCGTCCAATCGGGCCAGATCTTTGTCGGCGCGATATCGACGCGGGTGAAATCAGCGCTGGAAAGAAGGTCGAAGAAAGCCGGGTCTTTGCCCGACTCCCATGCGATCTGCGATACGGAGAGGTGCATCTCTCAGGCCGATTGCCGTGAGATCGTGAAGAACGCGTTGCCCATGGGCCAGGATGCGCTCCAGTTATCCTTGACGCCGCGGAAACTGTGCGTGGCGCTATCCACGTTCCAGCCGCATTCCTTGAAAACGTCCATCCACCAGCCCAAGGGCTGCACAATGACATGCGTCACGTCATTATCGTAGGCCGGAACGACGTAGCCGCTGCGGTCTTCTTTGCCCAGCGGAATAGCCGCGAACATGCGCTTGACCTTGGGCCTGGCGCAGGTCAGAAGCTGGCGCAGCTGCGTTTCCGTCAAATGTTCGAAGACATCCTTGGCCACCAGCCAGTCATAGTCGCGGCTAAAGCAGGCCGTATCGATTTGTTCGCTGATAACTGAGCAAAGACCACGGACCATCGGATCGACCTGATCGATCGCATATTGCGAGACGTCTACTCCGTAGGCGTCGATGTCGAGCAGGCGCAAAGCCTTCACCAGAAAGCCCTTCGCGCAGCCGAAATCCAGCACCTTATCCGTACTGGCGATGGGCAATGTAATAATCAGCTGGTGCGCCATCTTCATGGTGAGTTCAGGCAGCCAGGAAAAGTTCTGGTAGCCCGACTTGCCGGTTTGAACGCCGCGCTCATAGTAGTCGGCATCGTAAACGCTAGCCGGCGTCGGATCTGAAGAAGTCATATCGAGGTACTCGTGGATCTACGGGAAATTGACGTGGTCGAGGCCGGTCATATCGGGCGGTGTCGCATCGGCCGGAGCGGTAATGATTTCTTTGACCGTGCGGTTATTGCGCATAAACAGGCACGATGTGCAGATCTTGCGCGGGTCAAAGAACGGCTTTACCGGCTCGTTGAACAGCCGGTAGACCTCGGTGTTCTTCACCGTGCCCCATTTGCTGGAGTTGAACTTGCGCTCGGACGTCGACACCGTACCCTCTTCGTCGGCATCCACCAGAACCGTCACGGAGTCACAGGCATAACAATAGGAGTGCCCGTTTTCCTCGTGCCCGGTTGTGTCCCAGAAGACGTTGTAGGGCTGCAAGAAACATTGACCGCTATCCCAAAGCTCTTCGGCTTCGGCCGGCGTGCCGTGATACTTAAGCTGATGGAAGATGCGCCCTGTAGGGCGGCCCATCGCATCGACAAAGCCAAGGCGATGCAGGCGCTCGGCCAATTCGCGGTGGGCGAGCAGCTGCATCTCGCGGCTCAAATTGCAATCTGTCAGCGTGCGGCAGTAGTTGAAACCGTTCTCGTCCATCGAAGCGGCGATGCGCTTGATGATATCGTCGGTCGTCCACGGACCGAAGACATAGGAATAGCCGACCGTAACGTCGGGGTTATGCTTGATCGTCTCGGGCAGATACTGCTTGTCAAAGCGGCCGCCCGGATAAAACGGCGATGCATCTTCCGGGGTCACCGAAATGCGGATCCATTTGAAATGCTTGTATACAGACTCCGGCACCTTCGGCGGAAAGCCGTTGGTGATCAATCCGAGGTCAATATCTAAGGTCGCGAGGTATTCCACGAACTCGGTGAAATGAGGCCAGAGATTGGGCTGCCCGCCGCCGGAAAGGATGAGACCGCGCAAACGAATGTCCGAGCCCGTGGCCTTGCGGTAGGCCTCGTTATGCTCGGGAAACTTCTCGCGGTTGAAGCGGGCCTGCTCGTGGTAAAGGCTATCGACAAAGGCGATGGCTTCATCGAGCGTGACGCTGTCCTTCTTATTCCGCGAAATCGTCGAGCAGAACTGGCAGCGCGAAGAACAAACCTGGTGGTTGGTCACAGTTGCCCGAATGATGCTGCCGTAACCCGTGTCGCGAAATTTGTCGAAGATTGGCTTGTGATACCAAAGCTTGGCGCCGGTCGCGGTGAAAGTCTTTTCCTCGGTAGTCAGTTTGTGTCTGACGGAGTCCGGCGCGATCTCGCGCGCCCGGTGCCCGCTCAACTCGCCGCTCTGCAGATCCCGCGCATAGATCGAGAAAGATTCCGTGTCGCCGCGGGCTTCAAAGTGCTTCAGGACAAATTCCGCAATTTTGTCGTCGATCGGCCGCGTTTCAATCAACGCGCCGTTGCCGTCCAGAATGTTGACCTTGCTATGTTCAGCGCGGTGCTTGCCGGTGCCCTTGCCGAGAAGCACGATTTCCCGACGCCCAAAACGGTTGTTCTGGACATAGGAGACCTGAAAGCGGTCGGTCTCGATCCGCTTCAAAACCTCCAGGGCGGTGTTTTCAGACATCCATCTCTCCACGAGCGTCCAGCAAATCCGGACTAAGCATTATCAAGCCTGGGAATCACTAATAAAATGTATAAAGACCTGTTAATTTCCGGTAATCCCGTTCTTGGTCACGGGGGCCAGCAGCGGTACCCGTTAAGTACAGCATCCGGGCAAAATTGTATTGGTATCTTACGTAGGGGACCTTCTATCTGCGCGCAAAGGTGGGCCCAAATGAGGCGCGAATTTAGCTCCTGGCGGACGCTGTTTTAGTCCACAGTGCTTCCAAGGTTAAGCGTAACCTGATAGATATATCCCACTGAAATACTGGGATATTTAACAAACACATGCCACGGGGATTCCCTTGCAACCTTTAAGCTTATCCGTGCGGCTTTTCGGAAGGGCCGTATGGACCGCCATATTCGAAAACACGGCCTTCGAGGATGCCCAGCAGGGTGAACTGCTATCCAAACTGCATTCGCTCGAAGCCTTACGAAAACAGGCCGAGTACGACACCGGCTCGATTTCCACGATAACCGCCTGGTCCCTCTTTGCCGCCGTGCGCACTTTCCAGCCAGAACTGATCCTCGAAGTCGGGACATTTATCGGCAAATCTACGATCGCCATGGGATTGGCGCTCGACCAGGGAAGGCGCCCCGGCACAATCCACACGTGCGACTTCAGCAACAGTTTCCCCCTGCCCGCGCTGTGCAAAAGCCCGATCGTTCAGTATCCAAAAAAAATGAGTTCCGACATGTTCGCCGCCATGCTGGCGAGCGGTTTGGCGGGAAAAGTTGACTTTGTGCATTTGGACGGCCGCGTCGCCGAACAGGAACTGCCGGTACTGGCCTCGCTGTGTAAAGCGACGACCGTCTTCGCATTCGATGACTTTGAAGGAATAGAAAAGGGCGCCATCAATTACATGAAGATGCTTGAGTCCGGCTTATTCCAGGGCCGCATTCTGATACCGCCTTGTTCGGAAGAAATCTCGCGCCGTTTCGGATTAAAGGATGCCTCGAGAACCGCGCTTTGGCTGCCGAATGCGCTTATCAACATCACCGCTCAATAGTCGATCAGGCTCAGTGGCCCAGGCTTAATGCAATGACCGTCGGCGCAGGAAACGCATGTCCATAACCTTTGCCACCTTTGCCGCTTACGGTGCGCCTGCGCTTAACGATGACGTGATTGAACAGCTGGTTTTTCATACATCATCCATTCGCAAGTCTCACGGTCGGGAAGCAAGTCTGACCCTTTTGACCGACGAAGTTCTCGCCGATGCGCGTGCCTTGCAGCTTTTCGATGTCGTCAAGCGCCGGCCGGTTATCGGAGCTACATTGCTTTTGGATCGGGCGCGGCATTACCGCGCCTTTCTGGAAGATCACAACTGGGCTAGCCACATCGCCTTCCTGGATTTCGATATCCTGGTGATGAAGGACATTCATCCGGTGTTCAACGGCTACGCCGACGTATATCTGACGGTTCGCAGTTGGAGCAAGAACATGCCGTTCAATGGCGGCGTGGTTTTTCTGCAAAAGGACAAACCCGATCTGTGCCGCGGCTTTTATAACGATGTGCTGAGCGTGTACGAGCATCTCGAGCCTGAGCATCTTGGGTGGTACGGCGACCAGCTTTCGCTAATGGCCGCCGCAACGACCGGAGGCAGCCAGCTAAGCCCGGACCTGATTCAAACGCGCTCCGGCGCTCTTGTCGGCATTGTGCCGCGAAACGACTACAACCACACGCCCTACGATGTCGATGTCGGCAAGGACGTTCCGTCAGCCCTCGACGCCACCGATATCGCCTTCTTCAAGGAGCGGCCAGTCCTGCACTTCAAAGGCCCACGTAAGCATCTTATGACCATTATGGCCAAGGCTGCCGGCCTGTAAGTGACTTAGCCGGCTTGAATATTAATGACGACCCGCAGTGCGAAGTAGTATATCGGGCGTTGGAAAATCGGCGATCTGTCCTCCCATTTTTTTTCTAAGGAACCGCGATGATTAAGCAGGAAGTTCTGAAAAGCTTTGCTAAGAAAAACGTGGTGATTACGGGTGGAACCGGGCTGATCGGCCGCGAGATCGTCAAAATGCTGTGCGACGCCGGCGCGTCGGTCCGCATCGTCTCGCTCGATAAAGTGATCGTGGATTCCCGCGCCGAACACGTGCTTGGCGATTTGACGGACTTCGGCTTTTGCCGCGAGACGACACGCGACATGGACTTCGCTTTCCAAGTCGCCGGCATCAAGGGATCAGTCGAGGTGGTCAAGTCGAAGCCCGCCAGCTTCTTTGTGCCGCTCCTGATGATGAACACCAATTTTCTCGAAGCCTGCCGCATCAATAAAATTCAGAAGGCGGTTTACACCAGTTCGATCGGCGCCTACGCCAGCGCCGAGGTTTTCGAGGAGACCAAAAATCTTGAGGGGCCCCCGATGGACATGTTCCCGGGCTGGGCGAAGCGCATGGGCGAGCTGCAGGTTCAGGCCTATAAGATTCAATACGGCATGGAGAACATTGCCATCGTCCGGCCAAGCAATGTTTACGGACCCGGCGACAACTTCGATCCCAAGAACGCCATGGTTATCCCGACGCTCATGTGGCGCATCATGAACAAGGAAGATCCAGTTGTCGTTTGGGGCGACGGGTCCGCTGTCCGCGATTTCGCTTACAGCCGCGATGTGGCGGAAGGTACTGTTCTGGCGCTTTATCATGGCACGCGCGGCGGCTTTGTGAATCTCGGCGACGGCAAGGGCTACAGCATCAAGGAATTGGTGGAGACCCTGCGTTCGTTCCTCGACTTCAATTACCATTTTGATGCCACCAAGCCGGCGGGCTTTCCGCGCCGAGTCATGGACATCACGCTCGCCAGGGAAATCATCGACTACAATCCGACGACCTCGCTGCTGGACGGCCTCAAGGAAACCTGGAACTGGTTCACAAAGAACAAGGACGAATATCTGCGTAAGCAAAACTATTTCAACGACAAGTGAGCCGTCGGGGAAATATTTTCCTTAGAAATGCGGGGTAAAAAGTGATTCCCGCGAAGACTCTTGACCCATATCCCGCCCGGGAGTAGGAAAACAGTCGTGGTGATTTGAGACCGGATTGCGGCCACGTTAAAAACCGCTAAAAGGTCGAGGGCTCGAAACCCCCGTGCCGGATCCGGTCGGGGGCTTTTTTATTTGCGCCCCACCACGTTATGGCCGAGGACGACGATCATGAGTATCGACTACGAGAGCCAGCGCAACTGGGATCCGCAGACGCAGATGGTCCGCGGCGCCACCGAGCGCAGCCAGTTCAGCGAAACCAACGAAGCGATTTTTCTCAGCTCCGGCTACGTCTACGGCAGCGCCGAAGAAGCCGAGAAGTCGTTCAAGAACGAAATTCAGCGCTATGTCTATTCGCGCTTCGGCAACCCCACAGTCGCGATGTTTGAAAAGCGCCTCGCGCTAATCGAAGGCGCCGAGGAATGCCGCGCCATGGCCAGCGGCATGGCGGCGGTATTTGCAGCCCTCGCCTGCCATCTCAGCGCCGGTCAGCGTCTGGTGGCTTCGCGCGCTATTTTCGGATCATGTCAGTATATCTGCGCCGAACTGCTGCCGCGTTTCGGAATCAAAACTGATTTTGTCGACGGCGCCGATCTCGCGCAGTGGAAAGCGGCCCTTGCGACGCCGGCCCAGGCCGTGTTCCTGGAATCGCCGTCCAACCCGGGCCTTGAGATGGTCGATTTGAAGGCCGTCTGCGATCTCGCCCATCAGGCCGGCGCGCTGGTCGTCGTGGACAATGTCTTCGCGACACCGATTTTGCAGAAGCCGTTCAGATACGGCGCCGATGTCGTGGTGTATTCCGCGACGAAGCATATCGACGGACAGGGGCGCTGCCTCGGCGGCGCGGTGCTCAGCTCCAAGCAATTCATTATCGACAAAATCACGCCCTTCATGCGCCACACCGGGCCCAGCTTGTCGCCCTTTAACGCCTGGGTATTGCTCAAGGGATTAGAGACGCTTGATCTGCGCATGCAGCGCCATTGTGAAAACGCGCTGACGATTGCCAAGGCGCTGGAGAAACAAAAAAGCATTACGCGCCTCTTGTATCCTTGGCTGCCGAGCCATCCGCAACACAATCTCGCCAAAGCGCAAATGACCGCCGGTGGTTCGGTGATTTCCTTCGAGCTGGCGGGCGGCAAAGAAGCGGCTTTCCGTTTGCTCAATCGCCTGAAGATCATCGACATCTCCAACAACCTTGGCGACGCCAAAAGCCTGATCTGCCATCCAGCCACAACGACGCATCAGCGCCTTTCGCCCGAAGATCGCGCCCATGTCGGCATCACCGACGGCTTTGTGCGTCTTTCGGTGGGCTTGGAGAGCGTCGACGACCTCTTGGCCGATTTGACTCAAGCTTTTCAGGGCTAGATGCTTTCGCCCGGAGGCCTTTTATTGTAACTGGCGATACCTATATGCTTCTAAAGCGACTGCGACCGGCAAGAGAGTGTCATAATATCCGTTCAACTTTTGGAACCGTTAAAACTGATTGAGCGTTTCTTCATCCATGTACGAGAAAATCACCCGCAACATCAGCGTCTCGGTGCGCCCCTTCTATCTCGAAGAACAGTCCGCGCCCGATGAGGACCGCTTTGTCTGGGCTTACCGCGTCAACATCGTGAACCGTGGCCTGGAAACCGTGCAATTGCTGGAGCGCCACTGGCGCGTCACCGACAAGTACGGCCGTTTGCAGGAGTTTCGCGGTCCCGGCGTCGTCGGCGAACAGCCGGTGTTGAAGCCGGGTGAATCTTTCGAATACTCCAGCGGCTGCCCTTTGGGTACACCCTCCGGCATCATGGCCGGCAGCTATCAGATGACGACCACGGGCGGCGAGCGCTTCGATATTGAAATCCCGGCCTTTTCTCTCGATAGTCCCCATGAGAAGGCGGTCATAAACTGACCCGCCGCGACCCTCTCTAATCAAGGATGCGCGCATGACTTTCGCTCCTGAGAAGCCATCCACCACCGAGGCCGGCGGCAGCATTATCAGGCCCTCGCGCGCCGAGGCCGAGAAGGCCGTCCGTGCACTCATTCTATGGGCCGGCGACAACCCGGACCGCGAAGGGCTGGAAGATACGCCGTCACGCGTGGTGCGGTCCTATGAGGAGTTCTATGCCGGCTACCAGCAGGATCCTGTTGAGATCCTCCGTAGGACTTTCGAGGAAACCGAAGGCTACGACGAGATGGTGGTATTGAAGGACATTCCCTTCGAGAGCCATTGCGAACACCACATGGTGCCGGTGATCGGCAAATGCTACGTCGCCTACTTGCCCAACAAGCGCGTGGTGGGAATCTCAAAGCTCGTGCGTGTCGTGGAAGCTTACGCCAAGCGCCTTCAGATTCAGGAAAAGATGACCGCGCAGATCGCCAACGCCATCAACGACACACTGCACCCCAAGGGCGTGGCGGTCGTGGTCGAAGGCGAGCATCAGTGCATGACCACCCGCGGCGTGCACAAACCCGGCGTGGGCATGGTGACGTCAACCATGCTGGGCGCTTTCCGCGACGACGCATCCACGCGCCGCGAATTCCTCGCCATCATCGGCAAATCGTAAGGACGTATCCTAGCGGATATACTGCGCCATCACCTGGCGCATTTGTGCCTGCAACTCCGCATCCAACCCGTCGAAAGACGCGACGACAAGGCCGGTCCAGACCTGCTGCTTATCGGCATCAGTCGCCCCTTCGGTAACCGTCCGCGTGTTTCTGGAGTTGCCGCTGGCCGACGACAGGACTTTGCCGTTGGGATCGACGATGGCAATCTCAAGATCCAAGGTGGCGTCGTATTCAGCCGCCTGATCCTTCGTGAAAAAGCCTTTGATGCCCTTCTTTACGGGCAGAAGCTTCTCAAGGATGTCGCCTTTGCGGATCGTGATCCGCAGTGTGTTGACACTATTGCCGGTGAGCGCGAAGCGCGTGGCGGCCCACTCGCGCGCGCCGTCCTCAATCCGGACCTGAGAACGGTAGTTCACATGCGGATATTCCCGCGGCGGGGTGTCCTCGATCCTGAGGTCGAGGGACGTGGCATCGACGTTCAGCACCGTTTTGTTGGCGAACAGCAACGTCGGCGAAGCACTTTGGGCGGAGAGGACGGACAGTGCGCCCGCTAATACAAGCAGGACTGCAAATGTTCGGGCGAATTGAAAACGCGTCATGGGAGACTACCTCTTTCGATTCCAGCTCGGTCGTGTTCAGTTTGGTGCTTGCGCACGATGGTATCAAGATCCTCGACAGCGAATACATAGTCCGCACGGCAGAATTCGCAGGTCATATGAATCCGGCCGTCCTCGGCATAGGAGCGGACTTCTTCTACCGGAAATGAGGCCAGAATACGTTCGCTGCGCTCTTGCGAGCAACGGCACTTGGAACGTATTGGCCGGCGTGCCGAGGGTACAACGCCAATGGTTACAAAAAGTCGCGTCAGCAGTCTCTCCGGCGCCAGGGTTAAATCCAGCAATTCCGCGTTCTTAACGCTGCCCATCAGGATCACGGCCGTCCGCCACGCATCTTCCATCTCGTCGCGGCTGGCCAGGCGCAAGCCCCCCTCTTCCGGCATACGCTGGAGCAGCAACGCCGTCGCGGTCCAGGGCTGGCCCGGCGCGCTGGGTGCCCCCACGGCCACCTTCAGGGCGGATTCGAGCTGCTCGGATTGCCGGAAATAGTGGTGTACCGCCTCCGCCAGGCTTTCTCCCGATAGCTCAACAATGCCTTGATAGCGTTCGGTATCCGGCCCTTGGTCGACGGTAAAAGCCAGATGCCCGCCCGGCCCAAGCAAATGGGGCGGCAAACCGTCGGGACGCAGGCGCGTGAGTTCCGCCGTCAAGGCTCCAGGGTCAAACTTGGCGCAGCCGCGCACATCGCCGGTGCTGGTGACATCGGCGACCAGCATGTGAACCGGTCCTTTGCCCTGAACCTGGAGCGTAAAAACGCCGGTGTACTTGAGCCCCCCGGCTAGCGCGACCGCCGCCACGACGGCCTCGGCCAAAAGCCTGGAGACCGCATCTGGGTCCTGGTGACGTGCGAGGATATCGGTGACCGCCGCCGTCAGCCGCACCAATCGTCCGCGGAAAGCTCCGCCGTTTACAAGAAACGGCACGCAGACGTCGGCAGCGGGATTGGCGCCAAACGCGGCGCCGGCTTGGGCCGGCATCAGCTTAGGCACCACAACAGCACGCCCTTCTGGGCATGCAGGCGATTCTCGGCTTCATCCCAGACCACCGAATGGGGGCCTTCGATAATGCCGTCAGTGACTTCCTCGCCGCGATGGGCCGGAAGGCAGTGCATGAACAAAGCATCGGGCTTTGCCAGCGCGATCAACGCCTCGTTGACCTGAAATGGGGCCAGCAAGTTGTGGCGGTTGGCAGCATCGTCGCCCATCGAAACCCAGGTGTCGGTGACAATACAGTCGGCACCTTTGGCTGCCGCCTTGGGATCGGTTCCGACGGTGATCTTGGCGCCCTTGGAACGCGCCCAGGCCACGGCCTTTTCGGAAGGCTCAAGACCAGCCGGACAGGCCAAGCGCAATTCGAAACCGAACTGCGCGGCGGCGTGGATAAAACTGGTAGCGACGTTATTGCCGTCGCCCGACCAAGCCACCACCGCGCCCTTGATGGGCCCTTTGCGTTCCTCGTACGTCATGACGTCCGCCATGATCTGGCAGGGGTGAGATTCATCGGTCAGGCCGTTAATGACCGGCACCGTGGCGAACTTCGCCAACTCGTGCAGCTTCTCCTGCGCCGATGTGCGCAACATGATGATATCGACGTAGCGCGACAGGACGCGCGCCGTGTCGGCAATGGACTCGCCACGCCCCAGCTGCGTGTCTTGCGGCGACAAGGTAACCACACTGCCGCCCAGCTGCTGCATCCCCACCTGAAACGACACGCGCGTACGCGTCGAGGGCTTTTCGAACAGCATGGCCAGGGTGCGGCCCGCCAATGGCTTATTCGCAGCGTCACCCGTCTTTCGCTTGGCCTTCAGGGAGCCAGACGACGTCAAGATGGCGCGCAGCGTTTCCGGCGGCAGAAGATTTAAATCCAAAAAGTGTTTCAGCGGGGCGGGCATGAAGTGTGCCTTGTGATCAGCTGACGATTAGGCGGCTAGAGATGCAGCGGCGCGATCGATCATCGCGACGGCGGCATCGACTTCGGCATCCGTGATAATCAGCGGCGGAATGATGCGGATGACATTGTCGCCCGCGCCCACGGCCAAAAGCCCCTGTTTCACGAAACGCGCCAGGACTTCGCCGTTGGGCATCTTGCATTTCAGACCGATCATCAGCCCTTTGCCGCGGATACCCTCGAAGACCTTGTCGTGTTTGGCGACGACCGGCGTCAGCTTGCTCCACAGATAGGCCGCGACGGTATTGACGCCTTTAAGAAAGCTTGGCTCCAACAGCACGTCCATCACAGCATTGCCAGCCGCCATGGCCAGCGGATTGCCGCCAAAGGTGGACCCATGCGTGCCGGCGGTCATGACCTTGGCCGCCCGCTCGGTTGCTAAGCAGGCGCCGACCGGGAAGCCGCCGCCTAGTCCTTTGGCCAACGCCATGATGTCGGGCGTAACGCCGGCCCATTCGTGGGCAAAGAGCTTGCCCGTGCGCCCAAGACCGGTCTGCACTTCATCGAAAATCAGCAGGAGGCCGAACTCATCGGCCATGGCGCGCAGGCCTCTGAGATACTCCGGATCGGCCGGCACGATGCCGCCTTCGCCCAGGATCGGCTCAACCACCACGGCGGCGGTTTGCGGCGTGATCGCGGCGCGGGTTTCGTTCAGATTGCCGAAAGCCACCTGATCGAAACCGTCAACTTTGGGTGCGAAGCCGTCGAGATGCTTGTCCTGGCCGCCGGCGGATATCATCGCCAGCGTCCGGCCATGGAAAGCGCCCCGGGCTGTGATCACCCGGTACTTATCTTTGGCGGCCGAGACCTTGTCCCCTTGGGCCTGATGATAGCGCCGCGCCATCTTCACGGCGCACTCCATGGCTTCAGCCCCGGAGTTGCAAAAGAACACACTATCGGCAAACGAGTTCTCGACGAGGCGCGCCGCCAGTTTTTCCTGACCGGCGACGCGGTAAAGGTTGGACGTGTGCCACAGCTTCTCGGCCTGGGCCTTGAGCGCGGCGACGAGGTGCGGATGAGCGTGGCCCAGCGCGCTCACGGCGATGCCGGCGCCGAAATCAAGGAAGCCGCGGCCATCGACCGTGTAAAGCATAGCGCCCTGACCCCGGTCGAAAACCAGGTCGGTCCGTGCGTAGGTCGGCATCACTGCGGAAATGCTCATAACGTCGCCCCTCGAGACTGGCGATAATTTCGTTCAAGCTCCAACGACTTGAACATCACGAAACGGAAAAAAAATGAGGGCGGCCTTAAGACCGCCCGACGTTCCGGGATTCATACGCCAAACCGCGATTTTGTCAATGTCCTGGGGCTCCTACGGGCCAACAGGCGACATCAGGGGCAGCTCGGAGGCCGTGTCATAAAACTGCGACGCAGGCGCCGCCGAAACGCTCTAGGCCTTCAGCTTATAGCCGCTTTTGATCATGCGGTAGGTGCAGGCAAACATGACCACGTTCACGCCGATCAGTACGGCGATGCCGGTGACCGGGCGGGCGCCTTCATGGCCGAGAAAGCCGTACCGGAAACCGTCGATATTGTAGAAAAACGGGTTGTAGTGCGCGAGGAACTGCGCCCAGGGCGGCAGGCGGTCGACGGTGTAGAAGGTGCCCGACAAAAACGTCAGCGGCGTGACGACGAAGTTTGTCACGGCGGCCATGTGATCGAATTTGTCGGCCCACACCGCCACAAGAACGCCGACCATGGACATGAACAAACAGCCGGCGACGGCGTGAAACAGAATCATCCCGACGCTGTAAAGATGCAGGTGCGCAAAAAATAACATGCTGATGGCACAAGCGATGCCGACCACGATGCCGCGCGTCACGCCGCCCAGCGTCCAGGCAATGGTCAGCTCAAAAGCGCTGAGAGGCGGCATGAGCACATCAACAATATTACCTTGCACCTTCGACACCAGTATCGACGACGACGTGTTGGCGAAGGCGTTCTGAATCATCGTCATGACGATCAGGCCGGGGGCCAGAAAGTCTTCAAAGGGAAACCCGACGATTTGTGTGCTGCCACGACCGAAGGCGAAAACCATCATCAAGAGGAACATGAGGGTGGTGATGACCGGCGCCGCGACCGTCTGGAAAATCACTTTCCAAAACCGCCGGACCTCCTTGAGATAGAGTTCCCACATGCCGCGCCAGTTGACGTTACCCATGGTCCGCGGCGGCGGAATGGAGAATTTGGCGGCGGACGGTGCAACACGGTCGTGCATGGCGCTTTCAATCTGAAAATAGGACCGGCTGGATTTAGGCTGACCGCCGGGGTCCGGCAAGGGTATATCCATCTCATGGTTTCGCCCAGCCCTACCAAGAACAGGTCTGACGCGTCGCGCAAGCCGACAGCGCCCCGCCCCATGACCAAGCGGCGCATGGAAAACATCGCCAAATTCCATATCGAGCGCTTTGCCACCACCGCCGCCCACTTGAAGCGTGTCCTCCTGCGGCGGGCGGAACGGGCGCGGCGCGCCCACGGCGGGGATGCCGGCGAGTTTGCCGCCTGGGCCGACGAGATTGTGGCGCGCATGGTGCGAAATGGCTCAGTGGACGACGCCCGCTATGCCCAGGGCCGGGCAACCGCCTTGCGCCGCCTTGGCAAAAGCCCGGGCAAAATCCGCGCCGCTTTAACGGCGAAAGGCGTCGGACGGGAGTTGATTGCCGCCGCGCTGGCCTCTACAGCGGTCACTGCCGACGGCGATGACGCCGCCCTGGAGGCCGCCCTCGCCTATGCGCGCCGCCGCCGTCTCGGACCTTTTCGAACGCAAGAGGGGGATGCCGCCGCCAGACGCAAACAGACGTCCAAGGACCTAGCAGCCTTGGCGCGCGCGGGCTTTCCCTACGACATCGCCAAACAGGTTATGGCGACGACGCCTAACGACGCCGACTGAGCGCTTGGTTCTCGGCCCGGATGCGCACCCACAACATAGCCGCGTTCAGCAGCGAGAAAATCGCGGCGATCTGCCAGGCGCCAAACACCAAAGGCAGAGCAGCGATTTCCAGAACCACCACGACATAGTTGGGATGGCGAATGAACTTGTAAGGCCCATGCTTGACCAAAGGCGCGTCGGCGAGGGTGATGATGCGTGTGGTCCAGTAAGGTCCAAGCGTGATCATCACCCAAATCCGCAAAGCCTGTACGAGCAAATACAACACGAGAAACGCAGCGTTGATATCGGGCGACATTACGGCGACCCAACAAAGAACCGCCGCAAGCCACGACACGTGCAGCGCGATCATGATCGGATAGTGGGAAGCGCCAATCTCCTCTGCGCCGCGCGCCAGCAGCCGCCGGGTGTTGCGCCGGGCGATCACCAGTTCCAGCAGCCGCTCGATGATCACATAGCTTAAGAGTGCCGCCGACATGCTCACGTCAGATCAAGCAGGCACATCCCGACGGAAAAGCCGGGACCAAGCGCCGTCATCAAATGCCGTCCGGAAGCGCCGCGCGCCAAGGTGCGCTCCAGCACCGCCAGTACGGTCACGGCAGACATATTGCCGTGATCGGCAAGCACCGCGCGGGCATCGGCCAGCCCACCATCGAGAAGGTCGTAGCAGGCCTCCAATGCCTCCAGCACTTTCTCGCCGCCGGGATGGACGATCAGGCCCGCGAGGTCGCGCTGATTCATGCCCTGCCTTGCGAGGAAAGCATCCGTGACGCCGCGCATCTGCGTGCGCACGAGATCGGGGATGCTGCGCGAGAACACCACGCCTAGTCCGTCATCCTCGACTTTCCAGCCCATGATATCGCGGGTGTCGGGCCAGGTATGTTCACCCCAGGCGCGGATACAGGCCAAAGCCGGCGTTTCACGGTCCTCGGCGCGCAAGAGCACCGCAGCGGCGCCGTCGCCGAAGATGGTTGTACCGATGATATTGGCTTTGCTGTCGTCGGCGGGCCGGAAGGTCAGGCCGCACAATTCGGTGCATAAAAAAAGCACCCAACGGCCCGGCAAAGCTTGGGCCATGGCCGCAGCGCGGGAAAGACCAATGACTCCGCCCGCGCAGCCCAGCCCGAAGACCGGCAGACGCTGCACCGTAGGGACAAGTCCCAGCGGCTCTTGCAGCAAAGAGTCCAAACACGGTGTGACGATGCCGGTAGAGGACACCGTAACCGTCGCCGCCACATCTTCGGGCGCCACGCCGGCGGACTTTAGAACCTTGCGCCCGGCTTCTGTCAGCAGCTTGACGGCATTTTCTTCAAATAACTGCATACGCTCGGGCCAGCCATGGGGCGCGGCATACCACTCCAGCGGCACGCAGGAATTACGCTGCTTTACGCCGGCATTGCCATAGCTTTTCGCCATGCGCTGCATGAGTTCGGGCCGGTGGCCAAAAACCTCGGCGGCCTTCGCCATAACGTCGTCCTGACGGAAGCAATAGGGCGGATAGGCTGTGGCAATGCCGTGGATGGAAACGGGCGTGGCATTCATGATTGGGTTCCGGGGGGCAGCAGGCACTCGATAGGACGCACAGCAGGATCAAACGCCCGATCCTCAGGGAATGGCTCGGTCTGAAATGCGGGGGACAGCGTCTCCGCCAAATAACGGATCAACCCCGTGCTTTGGTTTTGCGGCGGAAAAGCCCAGGCGACAAAAACGCCCTGGTTATCTTTATGCGCAATAATCCAGGACGTATGTGCAAGTTGAGACAGTGCCGCGGCCAGATTTGAGGCAGCGCCGACACGCAACCACTGGGGGCGCACGCCTAAGTGCCAAACCGCATAAATGCCGTCCTGGCTAGAGAGGCCAAGCGCGGCCGGATCCAAATCCAAGAGACGCGGATAGGGCTGGTCCAAAGGTCGCCACATCTGCGCCTGAGAGGCTTTACCGGCAATCAGGCCACTTACGAGTTTGGTAAAGGAGGTCTTCTTCATGCGCCCGCCGCATTTCGTACAGGACGATTCAAGGCTGGGCGATTCAAAATAAGCCGGGTCAGGGCCGCATTGACCAGCAGCACGACAAAGCCGGCGGCGGCGACGTCACTTAAAAAATGAGCGCCTTGCACGATCCGCACCAGCCCCACGGCCAAGCCGAAGACCACACCCGCAAACAGGCCGGTCGCCCGCCACTTCGGCGGCAACAGAAAGGCATAGGCCGTGACCCAGAAAGCCAAAGCGGCGTGGCCGGACGCGAAAGAACAGTTGCGCGCGCATTCGTGGGCGATCTGCCAGGGCGCCGTGTAAGCGGCCTCGCCGCCGAACATCACAATGTCTTTCGGCCGCGCCCGTCCCCACTCAGTCTTTAGAAGCGCTTCCACGATCAAGCCCGGCCCGATGAGCAATGTCAGCAGCAGGTAAACAATACGCGGCGTCGAAATGCGCCACGGCCATTGCTCCCGCCAAAGACCTGCGATCCAGAGCACCACACAAACAACAAAGCTACCGACAATGATGTCGGGCACCCAAGCCCGCACGAATTCCAGAAATCCGTCGGCGCTCCAGGTGAAGCCCGCGCCGGGGATATAGAACCAAGCGCTCGGCGCGAAATCCAACGACGGAAAAACCACCGGAGCAAGCATCAGCACCAAAAGCAGCCCCAGCGCCCAACGGCTGGGATGCTCACGCATTTCGCTGGCGATGCGAGTAATCATTAGCCGTCTTCGCGATGAAAGATGTAGGCAAGGCCCAGCAAGCTTGCGACCGCCGCCGGCGCCCAAGCCGCCAGCACCAGCGGTAAGGTCGCCGACAGTCCCAGCGCATAGAGAAAGCGGCTGAAGAAGTAGAGCATGAAACCGACGCTAAGGCCCGCCACACCCCGTCCCGTCCAGCCGGCGAGCCGCACATTGGCGGTCAGATTGAAGGCCGCCGCGATTAACACCATGGCGCACAGCAACCACGGCGAAGCCAGCAGCGAATACCAGTACAGCCTATGCGGCAAGGCCGAAAAGCCGGCCTGTTCGGAAAACCGGATAAACTGCGGCAGCTCCCAGAAGGACATGGTCTCGGGTGCGGCAAAACTGTCTTGCACCTTGCTCATGGTGATGGAGGTCGGCAGCGTGAGCTCATTGTAAAGTACGCCCGGCTTGCCGGGCACGATGTCCCACGCCTTTTCGAGCCAGAACGCACCGTCGCTGAGACGTCCGGTGGCGGCTTCAATGCGCCGGTTCAGAGTTTCCTTGTTGTCGGTCTGGAAAATCGAAACCTTGGTAAGCGTCAACGTGTCGTTGTCCTGATGGACCGACGCCGCATAAACAACGGTCGCAATCCCGCCCGCGGACTCCCGCAGCCACAATCCGCTTTCGCCGATGTTGAGCGTCGTGTCCTGGCCGCGGATCAGGCTTTCGTCCATGCGCTGGTAAGAGTCGTACATATTGGCCGCGACCGGATCGATGATCGTGAGATTCAGCATCCCAAAAATCGCCGTGAGCACCAAAGGCGGCGCGAGAAATTGCCACACCGAAACGCCCGCCGAACGGATAACCACCAGCTCATGGCTGCGCGAGAGGCGGAACAAAACGAACATCATGGCCAGCATGGCGACGAACGGTAGCGTCGCCTCGGCGGTGTGCGGCAGCTTGAGAACAGCCATGGAGAAGAGCGTACTGAAATCGACCGTCGCAGCGCCGACGGACCGGCGCATCAGCTCGACCGTATCGAACAGCAGAACCAGACCCGTGATCACCGCGAGCAGGCTGAAGAACGACACGATAAAGTGCCGGCCGAGATAGAGGGACAGTGTTGGGTAGACGCGGTTCACGCGGGTAACCTTTATAGAGGCACGGCCCGGAGCGACAGGGCGTTCATCATAGTTCAACGGCCCCGGCCATAAAACCGATCACCGCCAGCACTCGCGATATGGTAGCGGTGGCGGAGTAAAAAATCGCCGCGTAAGATGTAGGCTCAAAACGGGGTGCAACGGCCGTGGTGCGACTGACCAAAATCTACACGCGCGGCGGCGATAAGGGCGATACCTCCCTCGGTGACGGCTCGCGTGTGCGCAAATACGCCTTGCGCGTGGCGACTTACGGCTCGCTGGATGAAGCCAATTCCGCCCTCGGGATCGCGCGTCTCCATGCGGCAAAGCTGCCCGACGGCGGCGCCTGCGATGCCATGTTGCTGCGGATTCAAAACGACCTTTTTGATCTCGGCGCCGATCTGTGCATGCCGTCCGAACCGGGCGAAGACTCAAGTAAAAAGTTACGTGTCGTCCAGGCTCAAGTGGATCGCTTGGAGCATGAGATCGATGCCATGAACGCTGCCCTAAAGCCGCTCGACTCTTTTGTGCTGCCCGGCGGCAGTCCCACGGCGGCCTATTTGCATCTTGCCCGCACCATCGTCCGGCGCGCCGAGCGCGAAATCACTGAGCTGACGGAACGCGAAGCCGTAAATCCCCTGGCGCTGACCTATGCCAATCGCCTATCGGACCATTTGTTTGTCCTGTCGCGTCACGTCAACGCCGGCGACCAGGGCGACGTCTTGTGGACTCCTGGCGCCAATCGCAGGTAAACCGAAAGAGTGTGCAGAGCAGCATAAATCACCACATATATGCTGCAGCGCAACATTATTTCGTTTGACAGGGTAGTAACGACGGACTAGTTGTGTGGCCCCTTTTTCAGATACACCGAAGCAGGGGGGCTCGCGCAAAGCGCGGGTTGGGGCAGCGCCCCGGCTGGATTTCAAAACACGCAGGTTGATCGCATGAAGGTACTCGTCGCCGTAAAACGGGTGGTCGACTACAACGTCAAGGTTCGTGTCAAAGCGGACAAGACCGGGGTCGAGTTGGCCAACGTCAAGATGTCCATGAACCCTTTCGACGAAATCGCCGTCGAAGAAGCAGTCCGCCTCAAGGAAGCCGGCAAGGCGACGGAAATCGTCGTCGTCAGCATCGGGCCCGCCGGAGCCCAGGAAACCATCCGCACCGCGCTCGCCATGGGCGCCGATCGCGGCATTCTCGTGCAGACTGATGCTGAAATTCAGCCGCTGGCCGTCGCCAAGCTGCTTAAGGCCCTCGTCGCCAAGGAAAATCCCAACATCGTCGTTCTCGGCAAGCAGGCCATCGACGACGACGCCAACCAGACCGGCCAGATGCTGGCCGCGCTGCTGGGCTGGCCGCAAGGCACCTTCGCATCGAAGGTCGTGCTTGAGTCCGACAAGGTCGTGGTCACGCGCGAAGTCGACGGCGGCCTGGAGACCATCAATCTCAAGCTGCCCGCCATCGTCACCACCGATTTGCGCCTGAATGAACCGCGTTATGCGTCCTTGCCCAACATCATGAAGGCCAAGAAGAAAACCATCGACACCGTAACACCCGACGCTTTGGGCGTAGACATCGCACCGCGCTTGGTCACGTTGAAGGTCGAAGAACCCCCCAAGCGCCAAGGCGGCGCCAAAGTCGCGGATGTGGCGGCGCTGGTCGATAAACTGCGCAACGAAGCAAAGGTGATCGCATGACGTCGCTGGTCCTTGCCGAACACGACAACGCCGCGCTGAAGCCCGCGACGCTGACAGCAATCACCGCCGCCCAAAAAGTCGGCGGCGACATTCACATTCTGGTTGCCGGCAAAGGCTGCGCCAAGGTCGCCGACGCCGCCGCCAAGATTGCCGGCGTTGCCAAGGTCCGCGTCGCCGACGCCGATCAATATGCCGCGGCCCTGGCCGAACCCCTGGCGGCGCTCATCGTCAGCCTCGCCGGCGACTACAGCCATCTGATCGCGCCCGCCACGACCTCCGGCAAGAATACAATGCCGCGCGTGGCCGCTCTGCTCGACGTCGCGCAGATCTCCGACATCTCGGCCGTGGTTTCGGCGGATACATTTGTGCGCCCGATCTATGCCGGTAATGCGCTGGCGACCGTGCAATCGAAGGACCCCAAGAAAGTCATCACCGTGCGCGGCTCGACTTTTGATAAGGCCAAGGCCGATGGCGGCAACGCCGCCATTGAGAACGTCGCCGCAGCCGGCGACCCCGGCCTCTCAACCTTTGTCAGCGCGCAGCTATCGAAGTCCGAACGCCCCGAACTCACCTCGGCCCGCATCGTCGTCTCGGGCGGCCGCGGAATGGGATCGGGCGAGAACTTCAAGATCATCGAAGCCCTGGCCGACAAACTCGGCGCGGGCGTGGGTGCTTCCCGCGCTGCCGTCGACGCGGGCTTCGTGCCCAACGATTATCAAGTCGGCCAGACCGGCAAGATCGTCGCGCCGGAGCTTTACATCGCCGTCGGCATTTCGGGTGCCATCCAGCACCTGGCCGGCATGAAGGACTCCAAAGTCATCGTCGCCATCAATAAAGATCCGGAAGCGCCGATCTTCCAGGTGGCCAATTACGGCCTCGTCGGCGACCTCTTTCAGGTCGTGCCGGAACTTACCAAGGCCCTTTAACATTAGCCTTATGAAAACCGCCGTTGCCGCCGCGAGGGGCGGATTCATATGAATACATCAGCTGGACATAGCAACATGACCGATGCCGCACGTGCATCCAAAACCCCGATCACCATCGCCAAAGTCGGCATCATTGGGGCCGGCCAGATGGGTTCGGGCATCGCGCACGTTTGCGCCCTTGCCGGGTTTGATGTCGTGATCTTCGACATCAGCGAAGACCAACTGAAAAAGAGCGTGACGAACATCGACAAGAACATCGCCCGCCAGGTCAACAAGGGCTTTGTCTGCGATACCGATAAACAGGCCGCCATGGCCCGTATCAAGACGGGCACCGACATGGCGATCCTCGGCGACCGCGACATGGTCGTGGAAGCCGCCACGGAAAACGAAGAGACCAAGAAGAAAATCTTTAAGGCGCTGTGTCCGCACCTCAAGGCCGATGCACTGTTGTGTTCCAACACCTCGTCGATTTCCATTACACGTCTGGCTGCCGTGACCGACCGCCCCGAGCGGTTCATGGGTTTGCATTTCATGAACCCGGTGCCGGTGATGAAACTGGTGGAACTGATCCGCGGCATCGCCACGGAAGAAGCCACCTTTGCCTCCGTGCGCACCTTCGCCGAGAAGCTCGGCAAAAATACGGTATCGTCGGAAGACTTCCCGGCCTTCATCGTCAACCGCATCCTGATTCCGATGGTCAACGAAGCCATCTACACGCTGTACGAAGGCGTGGGCAACGTACGCGCCATCGACGTCGCCATGAAGCTGGGCGCCAACCACCCCATGGGGCCGTTAGAGTTGGCCGACTTCATCGGGCTCGACACGTGCCTGGCCATCATGACCACGCTGCATGACGGCCTTGCCGACACCAAGTACCGCCCCTGCCCGCTGCTCGCGAAATACGTCGAGGCCGGCTGGCTAGGACGTAAAACCGGCAAAGGGTTCTACGATTACAGCGGCGCCGAGCCCGTTCCAACCCGCTAAGGGCAAGGAACATCTTGTCAGTCCTTGAGCCCGCAACACTGCTCAAAGGTTTCCGACCGATTGTATTGCTGACGCTGCTCTGCGCCGTCCTCTTCGCGCCTGGCTTAGCGTCCATTCCGCCGACCGATCGCGACGAAGCCCGCTTCATGCAGGCGAGCAAGCAGATGATCGAGAGCGGCGATTGGGTTCATATCCAATTCCAGGATGAACCCCGCAATAAAAAGCCCATAGGGATTTATTGGCTGCAAGCTGCTGCGGTAAAAGTCATGGGGCAAAGTCTCACAGCCGCCTGGCCCTATCGCCTGCCGTCGGCGTTGGCGGCATGGCTCGCGGTCCTCGCGGTTTATCGCTGTGGCCGCAAACTATTCAGCCCCATGGCGGGCCTTATCGCGGGCGCAACGCTGGCCACAAGTTTCATCGTCGTGGTGGAAGCGCATATCGCCAAGACCGATGCGACACTGCTGGCCGCGACCACGCTGGCCTTGACCATGCTGGCCGAAATCTATGTCGCCCGCCGGGAAAATCCGCCGCTGTCGACGGCGCTGCTGTTCTGGCTCGGCCTCGGCATCGGCATTCTGATCAAGGGCCCAATCATCTTGCTGGTGGCCGGCGCAGCCCTCACAGCACTTTGTCTTGCCGACCGCGATCTCAGCTGGCTGAAAAGCCTACGCCCCGCTCCGGGCCTCCTTCTGACGTTGATCATCGTACTTCCATGGTTGATTGCGGTGTCGGGCGGCGCGCAAGGCAACTTCGTCGCCAACTCTTTACGCGAAGACCTTCTGCCCAAGCTGATCGGCGGCCAGGAGAGTCACGGTGCGCCGCCGGGCACGTATATCGCGGCAGCCCTTCTGACCGCGTGGCCATGGTCGGTTCTGGCGCCTTTTGTGCTTGTCGCAGCTTCGCAGCACCGCACACGCCCCGCCGTTCGCTTTTGCCTGGCTTGGCTGATCCCGGCGTGGATCATCTTTGAAATCGTGCCGACCAAGCTGCCCCACTACACCATGCCGCTCTATCCGGCGCTGGCCTTGCTGACGGGCTGGGCTTTGACCGAGGGCGGCGGCGCTAAAGACTTCGCGGCTTGGATCGGACGCGGCGCCGGCCTGGCCTACCGCATCGCCTGGGCGTGCCTCGCTGTGGCGATGGCCGTGGGCGTTATGTATGCCAACCGGATGTTCGGCGACGGAGCAAAGACCGGCGCACTCGGCGCTGCCGCGGCGGCGGTTCTTGCCGGCGCTTTTGTCATAGTCGGATTTAGACGCGGAACAGCGTTATCCGCTGCCACGGGATTGACGGCGGCGGGCGTTATGCTCACCGTCTCCCTGACCTGGGGCGTTTTGCCGCATTTCCGGCAATTCGCCGTCAGCCCGCGCATCGCCACCGCGATCGCGGCGCACCCCACGACTAGTCCTGTTGCCCTGGTAGGCTTCCACGAACCATCGGCGGTTTTCCTGTTGGGCACATCCACGGTTCTGACGGACGCCGCCGGCGTCGCCGGCCATCTTCTCGCGGCGCCGGGAGCGCTCGCGGTCGTAACCGATGACGCGCTTGATGACGTCCGCGTCGCATTGACGGCGGCGGATCGAGACATCACGCAGCTTGAAGACATCGACGGTTACAACTACTCCCGCGGACAGTGGCTGCACTTGACGGTCATCACCGCGACCGGGCAACGCCCATGATTAATGCCCCAACCCTGCGGCGGCGCTTGATCTGGACCGGCCTAGCCACGGCCGTGGTGACGGCCGCCCTAATGATTTGGGCGGACGTTCCGGTGGCGCTTTTCTTTCATGATTATCAGGACACCGCCTGGGCGAAGTTTTTTGGTTTTATCACCGATTTCGCCAACGGCGCGATCTGGTACACGGTCGCGGTGCTCGGTATCGCCACCGCCTACATACGTCATAAATCCAATGCCGAAGTCCTGGGGACCACCATCCGCGCGTGGATGTTCATGATCGTGACCATGGCGAGCTCGGGCATCTTCATCAATGCGCTCAAGCTGGCGGTGGGGCGCGAGCGCCCGCGCCTTCTGTTCCGCGACGGCACCAGCGGATTCCATCCCTTCGATCTCAATCTGACCGACTGCGGCTTTCCATCGGGTCATACCCAATCGATCTGGACGGCCATGCTGTCGCTGGCCTTCATTTATCCGCCACTAAGGCCGCTGTTTTTCCTGATCGCCGTGATGATCAGCGCAAGCCGCATCATCATCGGCGCGCATTATGCCGGCGACGTGACAGCTGCCATTTATATTGCGGTGGCGGCGGCGGTGGTGTGGCGGCGGTGGTTTGAGCGCAACGGCATCTCTGTTACGCTCGCACGCCGGGCTGTTGACTAGCTGCGAACTAACTTTTCGCCATCAGGTCGCGCAAGACCTTTTCAACTTCGGGCGAATTCCAATCCAACTCGCCTTCCACGCGCGCGACTTCATTGCCGTTTTTATCGACGATCAACGACGTCGGCAAACCGTTCAGCCGCGTATCCTTCATGAACTTGCCGGCGGCTTCGACGTAGAGCGGCAAATGGGTCCACTGATTCTTTTCAACGAAGGGTCTGGCGACCTTGGCGCCTTCGCGGTCCTGCGAGATGGTTAAAACTTGGAATTCGGGCCCGCCGAGTTTGGCCGCGAGCGCATCGAGGGTCGGCATTTCCTTGACGCAAGGGGCGCACCACGTCGCCCAGAAATTCACCACCAGAACCTTACCCTTGAAATTGGCCAGAGTCAGGTCGGCGTCGGCGGCATCCTTGAAAACCGTCGCAGGCACGGGCCGCGGGGTTTCAAGCATGGCAATGGAAATGGGCTCGGACTTAGCCGCGGCCGTATCGGCGGGCTTAGCCGCCGTCTTTTCAGCCTGTTGGGTCGCCGGCTGCGGTGTCGGGCCGCTTGCCACAACCACCACGGCAATGATAATCAGCGCTGCAAATATGACAGCCGCCGCGATCGTCCGGGGGCTTTTAGACCCGCGGGAAGTGTCGTTCGACATGTTCTCTCCTTTCACGGCGATACCCGCTCGACATGATACACTGGCTTACCCTGGGCTTTCAGACGTGACCAGTAAAATTAAGGTGAGCTAAGGCTAGCACATGACCAGCAAAATATGGGGGGGACGGTTCTCCGCCGGCCCCGCCGCCATCATGGAAGAGATTAACGTCTCCATCGGGTTTGACCAACGCCTCGCCAAGCAGGATCTGCACGGCAGCCGCGCTCACTGCGCCATGCTTGTCGCTCGGGGTATTGTCAGCAAGGACGACGGCGACGCGATCCAGGAGGGCCTGACCCGGATCGAGAAGGAAATCGCCGGCGGCAATTTCCTGTTCAAGCGTGCCCTTGAAGACGTTCATATGAACATCGAAGGCCGGCTCGCGGACCTGATCGGGGCGCCGGCGGGGCGCTTGCACACGGCGCGCTCGCGCAACGACCAGGTGGCAACCGACTTTAGGATGTGGGTGCGCGCCGCCATCGACACGCTGGATGACGAGGTCCGCAGGCTGCAGTCGGTTCTGATCGACAAGGCGGCGGCGCACGCCGATACCATCATGCCCGGCTTCACGCATCTGCAGGCCGCGCAGCCGGTGACCTTCGGACATCATCTCATGGCCTATGTCGAGATGTTCGGCCGCGACCGCGGCCGCCTGATGGATGCCAGAAAGCGGCTGAACGAATGCCCGCTGGGCGCCGGCGCCATTGCCGGGACTTCGTTTCCCATCGACCGCGCCTTGACCGCCGAGAAACTCAATTTCGACCGGCCTATGGCCAATTCCATGGACGCCGTTTCCGACCGCGACTTCGCCGTGGAATTCATGGCGGCGGCAAGCGTGCTCGCCATGCATATGTCGCGGCTGGCGGAAGAAATGGTCAACTGGTCGAGCGCCCAGTTCGGATTCATCCGTTTCACCGATGCCTTTTCCACCGGCAGCTCGATGATGCCGCAAAAGCGCAATCCCGATGCCGCCGAACTGGTACGCGGCAAGACCGGGCGCATCTTCGGCGGCCTCATGGCGCTGCTGACGGTCATGAAAGCCCTGCCGCTGACCTATTCCAAGGACATGCAGGAGGACAAAGAGATTGTCTTTGCCGCCTTCGATACGTTGGAGCTCTGCTTGGCCGCGACCACCGGCATGGTGGACGACATGAAGCCCGACGCAAAAAAAATGCGCGCGGCCGTGGACGGCCTGATCACGGCGACCGATCTGGCCGACTGGGTGACGCGGGTGTTGGATATTCCGTTCCGCGACGCTCACCATATCGCCGGCAAGATCGTGAAGCTTGCCGAAGGCAAAGGTGTCGGCATTGCCGATCTGAGCTTAGCCGAGATGCAGGCGGCTGAGCCGCGCATCACAAAAGAAGTCTTTAGTGTCCTAACGCCTGAGGCTTCGGCCGCCAGCCGCACGAGTTTCGGCGGCACCGCGCCTGATAATGTGCGTAAGCAAGTCGAGGCCGCTCGTGCGCGTTTCTTAACCCTAGGTAAAGCCCCATGATTAGCGACACCATGAAGCGCTTCGCCAAGAACTTTGCCGAGACCCTGGGCTTCGCGGCCGTGACGCTGTGCCTGCTGGCCGGCCTCGCCGCTTGCGGCAAAAAGGCCGAACCGACGCCGCCGGACGGCTCGACCTATCCGCGCCAGTACCCGAAACCTCAGTAGCAAAACCTTAGTAGCAAACGGCATCCATGCACCATTTCAGTTATCGCGGCGGTGTTCTGCACGCCGAGGATGTCGCCGTGCCACGCATCGCCGACGAGATCGGCACGCCGTTCTATTGTTATTCGACGGCGACGTTGACACGGCATTATCGCGTGTTCACGGAAGCGCTCGCCGGTCTCGATGCCACCGTATGTTTTGCGATCAAGGCCAACAGCAATCTCGCGGTCATCCGCACGTTGATCGGTCTCGGCGCGGGCTGCGACGTGGTCTCGGGCGGCGAGTTGCAGATCGCGCTTAAGGCCGGCGCCGCGCCCGCCAAGATCGTCTTCTCCGGTGTCGGTAAAACCGAAGCCGAGCTGCGCCTGGCCCTGGCCAGTGACGTCGGCCAGATCAATGTTGAATCCGAAGCTGAGCTTCACACCTTAAGCAAAATCGCCGCCGTCATGGGCAAGACCGCGCGGATCGCGCTCCGGGTTAATCCGGATGTCGACGCCGGCAGCCTCGATAAAATTTCCACAGGGCGCAAAGAAGACAAGTTCGGCGTCGAGTGGACCATGGCCCCGGCGCTTTACCGCAAGGCCCGCACCCTGCCCGGCATCGATCCGTCGGGTGTGGCTGTGCATATCGGCTCGCAGATCACCAGCTTGGCGCCCTTTGAGGCCGCATTCTTGCGCGTGCGTGATCTGGTCCTGATGTTGCGCGCCGACGGCTTTGATATCCGCCACCTCGATCTCGGCGGCGGCCTCGGCGTGCCCTACGACCACAACAGCAACCAAACGCCGCCGAGCCCCGAAGAGTACGGCGCCATGGTCAAGCGTACTGTCGGCGACATCGGCTGCGCGTTCACTTTTGAGCCGGGCCGCGTCATTGTCGGCAACGCCGGCATCATGGTGTCGCGGGTGATTTCCGTGAAAGAAGGCACCTCGCGCAGCTTTATCATCGTCGACGCCGGCATGAACGATCTGGTGCGCCCGGCGATGTACGGCGCCCGCCACGAAATCATCCCGGTGCTTGAGGCACCCCCCAGCTCGACCACGACGGCCATGGACGTGGTTGGTCCGGTTTGCGAAACCACCGACTGCTTCGCCAAAGGCTACCCCCTGCCGCCGCTCCGCGCCGGGAATCTCGTGGCCTTTCTGACCGCCGGGGCTTATGGCGCGGTCATGGCCTCCAGTTACAATGCCCGGGCCTTGGTGCCGGAGGTCATGGTTTCCGGCGACCAATATGCCGTGGTCCGGCGTCGGCCCAGTTTCGAAGAGATGGTGGCCCTCGAGCAGATGCCGCCCTGGGTTGAATAGCCTTCGTTGAAGGCCTAAAACCCTATATTGCATACGCAAAGTCCGGCCTTTATCGGCGGCGTCGTTACTAAATTAAATGTGAATGTCCGTCGGTTGAAGCGCCCTCGCCAAGGACCTAGACTGCGCCCCTATGACCACAGAGAACACCCAAGAAAATACCTCTCCAACCGCGCCCGAGGTCGCGCCGCCCGGCGCTGCCGTGCAACGCCGGCTGGTTCTGGCGTGGCTGGCTTTGTCTTGGGAGCGCATCTGGTCGCGCCTGTGGGTAATCGGAATCTTGTTCGGCCTATTTGCGATTGTGCTGCTGACCGACGTGCTGCCGTCGCTGCATTGGGTCGCCCACATGCTGGCGATTTTGGCGGCCGCGGCCGGCACGGGTTATCTCGCGTGGCGCCGCTTGCGCGGCTTCGCGTGGCCGACGCGCGACGAGGCCCGCGCGCGCCTGGAAACCACGTCGCCGGTGATGCACCGTCCCCTCACTACGGTCGAAGACACTCTGGTCTCCGGCGCCAACGCCATCCAAGAATGGATGTGGCGCCTGCATCAGGCTAGGGCGCGTGAGGATCTCGACCGGCTGCGTGTGAAGGGTCCATCCCCTGGCGTTGCCACCCGCGACCGCTTCGCGCTGCGCGCCGCTGTGGTGCTGGCTTTGTTCGTTGCCGTCATCGGCGGCTGGAGCGACATGAGCAATCGTGTCTGGCGCGGCGTCTTGCCGATGCTGGGCGGCGACGCGTCGAATATCTCCGTCAAACTGTGGATCACACCGCCGGCCTACACCAATCTCTCGCCGATTTATGTCGAGACGCCGCTGCCGGCAGGCACGAAGCCCTTGACCACCATCGACATCCCCGTGGGCAGCAAGGCCCTGACGATCGTCACCGGAACCGGGCGCGATACGGTGTTGAAGCTCGACGACATGAGCACGCCGCTCGAAAAACTCGCCGACGAAACCGAGCGCCTCGAGATTGATTTGAAGCCCGCCAAGCGTCTTGAAGTCCGCCAGGCGGGCCGCATGCTCGCGGGATGGGATATCAAGACAGTTTACGATGCCTATCCGACGGTTGCGATGACCCAGGAGCCGAGCGAAGCCGCGCGCTGGCATTTTCGCATCGACTACTTAGTCCGCGACGACTACGGCGTGGATTCGGTCAAGGCGGTCATCACCCGCGAAGACGAGCCCGGGTCGTTGGAGTTTCCGCTCAACATGCCGGCCGGTGCCGGCAATATCTTTACGCACTTCTCGGTTCACGACCTGACGTCGAGCCTGTGGGCCGGCGAGCGCGTGAATGTTCAGTTGGTTGCCGTTGATCATGCCGGCAATAGCAGCAAAAGCGAAGAGATAGGGGCCAGACTGCCGCTGCGCACATTCAACAATCCGGTGGCCAAAGAACTGGTCAAATGGCGCAAAGGCGTCGCCAACACGCCCGACGAGACAATTCCGCCGGCCCTTGAAAGCGTGACCCGCATCCTACAACACCCCGAAGGCTTTGGCGGCGAGCCGCTCGTCCACCTGACCTTAGCCACCGCCAAGTACCGCATGGCCAATGAACCGCACGCGGACGCATCCCGGAGCGTGCCGGATCTCTTGTGGCATGCCGCCGTCAGAATCGAGGACGGCAATCTCGTCAACGCCGAGCAGCGGCTGGCCGCGGCGGAAAAAGCTTTGCGCGAAGCGGTCGAACGCGGCGCGACGCCCGAGGAAATCAAACAGAAGCTTGCGGAACTTAAGGACGCCATCTCCGAGTACAGCAAGGCCTTGGCCGAGAAAAATCCGGACTCGAAGAGCGCCAAGGCGAAGAGCGATCAGAAGAATTCCGACGCCTCGCTGGAAGAAGCCATGGACGAACTCGGCAAGATGTCCGAGATGGGCGCGGCAGAAGCGGCCAAAAAAGCCTTGGACAATCTGCAAGAACAGCTCGACGCCATGCGCGAGAACAGCAAGAAACAAGACCCGAATGACCCTGAAGTCAAAAAGGCTCAGGAACTCATGAAGCAGATGCAGGAAGCCGCCGAAGAGCAGGCGGATCTCATGAACGACAGCTTCGACAAGTCCAAAGACGGCAAAACGAATGCCGACAAAAACGAAGCCGCTGAAGCCGCCGAAAAGCAAGAAGCCGTACGCAAGAAGCTCGACGACGTGAAGGACAAGCTGGAAGAAATGACCGGCGAGTCTCCGGACTCCCTGGAAGACGCCGAGCAGAGCATGGCCGACGCCATCGACCAATTGGGTAAGGGCGAATGGAAAGACGCCGCGGGCTCGCAAGGCAAGGCCTCCGACAAGATGCAACAGGGCATCAGCGAAGCCGAAGACAAGATTTTACAGGCGCTGATGGACAAGGGTCTTGGCGGCATGGTCGACAAGTCGCCCGGCATGGCGAAGTATTCGCAACTGGGCACGCGTGACGAACGCCGCGGCGGCGAGAAAGTGGATTTGCCGACGGGGCCGGACTCAGAGGGCATGGCCCAGCGCGTGCGCGTCATCCTCGATGAAATCCGCAAGCGTTCGTCGGACCTGACACGGCCGGAATCCGAGCAGGATTATCTGCGCCGCTTGAAAAAACAGTTCTGAAGAAGCCGTTCTAATTCGGAAAAGCTGTCGGCGCGTGCGCGCTACTCGCCCTGGTCCCAGACCACGCCGTAACCGCCTTTGGCGAGGTTGAGCTGCGGAAGCTCCAGGCGGATTTCGAATTCTACGGAACCGTTGGGATCCAACAGGCCGACCGGGGCTTTGGCGGCGGCGTCCTGGATGACTTCCTTTTTCTCGTTATAGAGTTCCAGCTTCAAATTCGGGACGGTTGTCGGAACTTCCGAGATATTCGAGATGAAACCCCTCACGACCAAGGTTTCGACGCCACCGATACGCTGCAGGCGCTTGGACGATTCCGCGATCTTCAAACCGTCGCCGGGCTTAGCGGCTTCCATACCCACGCTTTTGTAGAAACCCGAGATTCCGGGCCACATCTCCATGAGAATGCCGCGGCCCAGCCAGATCATGCCGGCCAACGTCACGATCGCGAGGGCCATGGTCGCAACCGTGACATAGGCCGGATCGATCGGCTTGCGTTCGGTCTTTTTCTTGGCCGCCTTGCCGCCCTTAGCGCCGCCGCGCGCAGTCGCGCCGGCAGACGCATTGTCATCCTCTTCGTCCTCATCTTCGGCTTCGTCGCCGTTAACGCCGGCCGCGCCGAAGTTCGGGCGATCAGCATCGGGGTCCACCAATTCGTCGTCTTCATCGGCTTTTTTGGCGCCAGGACCGCCGGCCTTGGGACCGCCAGACGCGCCCGGACCTCCGGCCTCCTCCTTGGGTGCGCCGGGCCCGCCCGACGAACCGGCCTCAACCTCGGCCTTACGCGAAGGCTCGCCGGCTTTAAGCTGCGGGTCGTCTTTCTTCTTTCCAGGCTCGCCGGCTTTGAGTTCGGCTTCCGCTTTTGCGGCCTTGGCGCTTTCGGGCCCGCCGCTTGAACCGGCGGCGGCATCCTTGGCTGCGGTGGGCTGACCGGGGCCGCCGCTCGCGCCGGCATCGACAACGGACTGGCCCGGCTGACCGGGGCCGCCCGAATCGCCCTTCATGGATTGACCAGGTGCGCCGGGACCACCGGCCTCGTGCTTCATCGATTGACCGGGGCCGCCGACGGCACCGCCGTCCTCGGCCTTCATGGACTGACCGGGAGCGCCACCGACGCCGGCTTCGGCCTTCATAGATTGACCCGGCGCGCCGCCGCTTTGAGTCGTCCCGTCGAGCATCGATTTGGCGCCCTATCCGGGCGTCGCGATTGTGCCGTCGAGCATGGATTTGGCGCCCAGTCCCGGCGCGGCGATTTGACCGCCGAGTTGTGAGACGGCGGGCGCGCCCGGACCTGTCGCCGGCGCGCCGCCTTGCATCGATTGTGCTGGCGCTGCGGAACCGCCGCCGGCGCCGCTATGCTGCACCCATGACACCGCGGCTTCGCCGGAAACCGCTCCAGCCCCGGGCTGGCCGCGCATGGACTGACCCAATGCCGCCGCCGTAGCGCCGCCTTGTGAAGCCGGGCCTCCCTGCATCGACTGGCCCGGAGCACCTTGCGCTCCCGGACCGCCTTGCGGCGGCGGCATCCATGAGACCGCGCCCTGACCAACCGAACCGGCGCCGGCTTGACCCATCATAGATTGACCGCCCAAAGCCGCGGCTCCCGGGCCGCCTTGCGCACCAGGTCCAGCCTGCATGCCGGGCCCAGATTGACCAGGATGGGGCTGTTGACCAGGACCTCCGGCAGCACCCGGGGCGCCTTGAGGACCCGGCTGACTTCCTGGACGACCGGCGGCACCTGGAGCGCCGGCAGCGCCTTGAGCTCGGGGCGCGCCCTGTGGTTGCGTCCAAGAGACCGCGCCTTGACCGACGGCTCCCGCCCCGGCCTGACCACGCATTGATTGACCACCCAAAGCCGCCGCCGTGGGACCGCCTTGAGCACCGGGGCCTGCTTGCATGCCGGGCATAGGTTGCTGACCGGGGCCGCCGGCGGCACCCGGAGCGCCTTGCGCACCCGGCTGACCGGGCGCGCTTCGCGCGGCTCCCGGCGCACCTTGAGCACCGGGCTGTTGCGGCGGCTGCATCCACGAGACGGCGCCTTGACCGACGGCGCCGGCGCCCGCTTGGCCGCGCATCGATTGACCACTTAAAGCCGCCGCCGAGGGAGGACCACCAGGCGCACCAGCGGCGCCCGGCTGTCCGGGTGGTTGCTGCTGCGGTGAATTTTTTTGCATCCACGATTGTTGCGGCTGCGCTGCGGGTTGAGCACCGCGCGCTGGCGCGGGCTGACCGCGGTTCATCATTGAGACGGCACCAAGCGGAACTGCAGGACCGCTGGGGGGCGCACCCGCAATCGCCGATCCGCCGAGTGCTGCGGCCTGTACGCGCGGCGCACCACCGGCGGCAGCTGCGCGTTTTGCAACAGCAGCGGCGGCAGCGGCAGGTGCGACTTCATTGCGGATTTGCGGCGCGGCGCCGGCAGCGGCTTGCGCCTTCGCGGCATATTCCTCGCCCATGATGGACGCGAGATCCATCGATTCAACTTGCGCCGTTTGATACCAGGAATGGCCGCAGCTCGCGCATTTCAAAGCGCGGCCCTTCTTGCCCAACAACTCTGTTGGGATTTCAAAATGCGACGTGCAGTTGGGACAGGTGATGCGCATTCCGTAACCCACTGGCGCCCAGGTTTGCCCAGGCAGATTTATTTCGCCGGCGGCGAAAAAGGCTTAGCTCAAAGCCTACTTACACCTGGGCGAGTTTTTTATAGTACATATAGGCATGTTAATAGGAGCTAAACACAGCCTTAAGGAAGGCGTAAAATCTTGGGTTTCGAGCGCTTTAGGCAGACCCGCGATTGGCTCCGGGGTTATGTAACAAAGTCGCCTGGAATTAAGGTTTCGGCTGCCACCTATGGCGGGCATAGCGTCGATTGAAATCACTTCGCTGGGCCACCGCAGTCCAGGTCCGAGGAACGGTATATTTGCATGGCGCTTTTGCGCAAGAAAGACGAGGGCTTTACCGGCGACACCGTCGGGCTGGAGGGCGTAGGCCTGCGCTATGACACCGGCCCAGAAATCCTGACCGATGTTTCCCTCGCCATTCCGCAGCGCTCGTTTCATTTTCTCACTGGCCCATCGGGCGCCGGCAAAACCTCGCTGCTGAGTCTGATGTACCTAGCCAAGCGCCCGACGCGCGGCGGCCTCACGCTCTTCGGCGAAGACGTCACCCGCGCTGCACGCGGCCGCCTGGCCACCCTCCGCCGGCGGCTGGGCGTGGTGTTTCAGGATTTCAGATTGCTCGATCATATGTCGGCCTTCGACAATGTCGCGCTGCCGCTGCGCATTGCCGGCGTCGGCGAGACCGTCGTACAGCGCAATGTCAGCGAACTTCTGAACTGGGTCGGCCTCGAGGAATTCAAGAACGCGCACCCGGCGACCCTCTCCGGTGGACAAAAGCAACGCGTCGCGATCGCGCGCGCCGTCGTCAACCGCCCGAAACTCATTCTGGCCGACGAACCCACCGGCAACGTCGACGACACCATCGCCATGCGCCTCATGCAGTTGTTCGTCGAGCTGCACAAGCTAGGCGCGAGCGTGATCATCGCCACGCACAACGAGCCGCTGGTGGCGCGCTTTCCATTCCCGCGCCTGCATTTGGACAAGGGTGCGGTTTCGATTCTGCCGCCGCTGACGGCGCAGCCGTCCGATCAAACCGCCGTCGAAATGTAGGCTGCACGATGTTTGGCATCCGCTCCGATCTGCCGCTCAAGCGCGACACCGCCGGCCGCTTTGTGCTGTGGCTGGTGATGGTGCTGGTCTTCATGGCGTCGCTGGCGGTCACCGTGAATTCTTATATCGGCGTGCTGCTGAACGATTGGAACCGCAGCGTTACGGGCACGCTGACCGTGCAAGTTCCGGTCATGGATCTCGGCGAAAAAGGCGCGGCGCCGACGGTCGGCAAAATCCTCGATGTCTTGAAGCGCCATCCGGCAGTGGCTAAAGCCGAGGCCGTGCCGCGCGCGAAAGTCATCGCCCTTCTAAAACCATGGCTGGGCGAAAGCGACGTGATCGCCGACCTGCCGCTGCCGGCCTTGATCGACGTCGAACTCCGGACCGACGAACCCGAGGCCGTCGCCGCCGTGACCGCATCGATTAAAACCGCGGCGCCGCAGGCGGTGGTCGACGATCACCGGGTCTGGCTCAACCGCGTTATGGGGCTTGCGCAGGGATTCAGCGTGGTGGCGATGACGATCATGATCCTGGTGACCGGCGCGCTCGGGCTGACAGTCGTCTTCGCAACCCGCGCCAGCCTCGCGGAATTCGTGCAAGTCATCGAGGTCCTGCACGTTGTCGGCGCGAAAGACGGCTACATCGCCGGGCAATTCGCCCGTCGCGCGCTTTTGCAGGGGATGCTGGGCGGGGCCGCCGGCTTGGCTTTATATGCGCCGGCGCTGGCCCTCGTCGCGTGGCTCGCGAGCCGCGTTGATCCGGAAATCCTGCCCAATGCGGCCTTGCCGGCGGCGCATTGGCTGACGCTGGCAGCGCTGCCCTTCGCCGCCGGCTTGCTGGCCATGCTGACGGCCCATATCACCGTCCGTCGCGCTTTGTCGGCAAAAGTATAGTGGAGCGGATTTGACATTCGCACCCCAGTTTGCCACGCGACTTCGAAGCGAATGTCAAATCCAAAGCTCCACTGGTATCAATTATTTGCTAGTGGTCTATTGATTCTAACATTCGCAAGACAGTGCACAGGACCGGGATGCGAATGTTAGAATCAGACCACTAGCAGCGGTATAATCTTCCGTCATGGCAAAGCTGTTTTGGACGCTGATCACAGGTCTTGGTGTCGCCGCCGTCGTCGGATGGGCGTGCGGCTTGCTGTGGTTTGCGTCGACGATCCCGACCATGGTCGCCGATACAACCACGCACACCGACGCCATTGTCGTCCTGACCGGCGGCAGCGAGCGCATCGAAACCGGGCTGGCGCTTCTGGATGAGGGTCTCGCGGGGCGGCTGTTTGTTTCGGGCGTCGGCGGGCCGGTCAAGACCGGCGATCTCTTGCCGCAGACCCGCAACTTGCGCCCGGAATTGCGCGACAGCATTACGGTTGGCATGGCCGCCAGCAATACGCCGGGCAACGCGCTTGAGACCGCCGCCTGGGCGCGCGCGGCTGACGTGCACTCGATCCGCCTGGTGACGGCGGCCTATCATATGCGGCGCAGCCTTCTTGAATTTCACGCCGCCATGCCGGGCATTGTGATCGTGCCGCATGCGGTTTTTCCGCCTAACGTCAAAACCGATTGGTGGCGATGGCCGGGCACCGCCAGCCTGATTGCCCGCGAATACACGAAATTCGTCGTGACGTGGGCGGCGCAGCGTGTCGGCCTCGCCGGCGACAACACGCCTCGTGCAGCATTGGCCTTTAGAATGACGCTATGACGTCGTCACCTGCGATTCCGGCCATGGTCTGGTTGCGATCCTGGCTTTACCTGGTGTTTTTCCTGGTGTGGACGGTGTTTTCGGCAATCTTTTTGCTGCCGACATTGATCACGCCGCGTTGGACCTTGCACGGCATCCGCTTTTGGATCGGCGGCATCATGGTGCTGGCGCGCGTCATCGCCGGTATTACGTGCCGTGTAATGGGACTGGAACACGTTCCGCCCGGCGCCTGCATCATCGCCGCCGAACATCAGTCGTCCTTCGAGACCTACCGCTTGTTCATGGACCTCGAACATCCGATTTTCATTCTGAAACGCGAGCTGACCTGGATTCCCTTCATCGGCTGGTACATGACGCGCGCCGGGTTCGTCGCCATAGATCGCGGCGCCGGCGCCGGCGCCATGCGCAAAATGCTGCGCGCGACACAAGTCGCACTCGAAGCCGGACACCAAGTCGTCGTATTTCCGGAAGGGACCCGCGTGCCCTTTGGCGAGAAGCGTCCTTACCAGCCGGGTATCGCCGCACTTTATAACCAATGCGACGTGCCGATGATCCCCATGGCGCTCAACACCGGCTACTTCTGGGGCAAGACGCGCATTCTGAAAATTCCCGGCGAGATCATCTTCCGGTTCATGCCGGCCTTGCCCCGCGGCTTGGACCGGGATGGGCTTTTGGCAACCTTGCGGACCACCTTCGAGGCCGCCGATTCCCGCCTGGATTCGGCCGGTGACGAGCCACTCCGGAAAAACAAAGCCCATTGAAATCGCTGTAAAATTTCAGGTTCGTTAGGAATTCGCCGGTAATCTGTTAGGCTGAAGAGAACAAAACAAGAATATGAGACTGGACAGCACGTGACTGAGTCTTCGCCCATCGCCCAGCAGATCTGGGACATGAAATACCGCTTCAAGACCGCCGATGGTCTGCCCGTGGACTCCGCCGTGGCCGATACCTGGGCGCGCGTGGCCAAAGCTTTAGCGGCGCCCGAACGCGATCCGGCGGCTTGGGCGCCGCGTTTTGAGAGGGCCATGGCCGATTTCCGCTTCTTGCCGGCGGGCCGCATTCTGGCCGGCGCCGGCACCGGGCGCACCGTGACGCTGCACAACTGCTTTGTCATGGGCACCATCGGCGACGACATGGGCAGCATCTTCGCCAACTTGCGCGAGGCCGCCCTGACCATGCAGCAGGGCGGCGGCATCGGTTACGACTTCTCGACCTTGCGTCCTAACGGCGCGCCGGTGAAAGGCGTCGGTGCCGACGCCTCCGGTCCGCTGTCGTTCATGGAAGTCTGGGATTCCATGTGCCGCACCATCATGAGCGCGGGCTCGCGGCGCGGCGCCATGATGGCGACCTTGCGCTGCGATCATCCCGACATCGAGGACTTCATCTCCGCCAAGCAAACGCCCGGCCGCCTAACCATGTTCAATGTCTCGGTGCTGGCGACGGATGCTTTTATGGCGGCGGTCAAAAACGATCAGGACTGGGCGCTGCAATTCGGCGGCAAGGTCTACCGCACCGTCAAAGCCCGCGCGCTGTGGGACAAGATCATGCGGGCCACTTACGATAATGCCGAGCCCGGCGTGATCTTCATCGACCGCATCAACGCCCGCAATAATTTGTACTATTGCGAAACCATCGCCGCGACCAACCCCTGCGGCGAGCAGCCTCTGCCACCCTACGGCACCTGCCTCTTGGGCTCGATCAATCTCGCGCGCATGGTCGCGGAGCCTTTCTCGCCGCAAGCCCGCCTGGATGAAACCGCGCTCAAGGACTTGATTGCCGTCGCCGTCCGCATGATGGACAACGTCGTCGAAGCCTCGAAATATCCGGTCGAGGAGCAACGCCGTGAAGCCGAGCAGAAGCGGCGCGTCGGCCTCGGCATTACCGGCCTCGCCGACGCGCTGATCATGTGCGGTTTGCGCTACGGCGGCGCCGACGCCGTGGCCATGACACGCCGCTGGATGACCGCTTTCCGCGACGCCGCCTACGGCGCATCGATCGATCTCGCTGCGGAAAAGGGGCCTTTCCCGCTGTTCGACCGCGAAAAATATCTTGCCGGCGAAACCATTCGTTCGTTGCCGGCGGCGCTTAGGGACCGCATCGCCAAGCACGGCATCCGCAATGCCCTGGTGACCTCAATCGCGCCCACCGGCACGATTTCGCTGTTTGCCGACAATGTCTCCTCGGGTTTGGAGCCGGTGTTCAGCTTTGCCTATACGCGCAATGTGATGATGCGCGACGGCACCAAGCGCGCCGAAGACGTCTCGGATTACGCTTACCGCCTATTCCGGTCGATCAAAGGTGAGGACGCGCCCCTGCCCGAGTATTTTGTCGATGCGCAAGGCCTTGCACCTATCGATCACCTGGTCATGCAAGCGGCTGTACAGGACTACGTCGACAGCTCGATCTCAAAGACCATCAATGTGCCTGAGGACTTTCCGTTCGCGGCCTTCGCCGAAGTTTACATGAAGGCCTACGATATGGGCTGCAAGGGCTGCACGACCTACCGTCCCAGCGCCGTGCGCGGGGCCGTGCTGGAGGTCAAGAAGGACCGCAAGACCACGGTGGAGGACGACACATCTACGCCCTTGGCGCGGCCTGAGACGCTGCCCGGCCTGACCTACAAACTGCGCTGGCCCGAGAGCGATCACGCCATCTACATCACCGTCAACGACATCATGGCCGAGGATGCCAAGGGTCGCGGCGTGCGTCGGCCCTTCGAAGTGTTCATTAACTCGAAGAATATGGAACACTACGCCTGGACCGTGGCGCTGACGCGCATGATCTCGGCGGTCTTTCGCCGTGGCGGTGACGTCGGCTTCGTGGTTGAGGAATTGAAGGCCGTATTCGATCCGCGCGGCGGTCAGTGGATGAACGGCCGTTACGTGCCGTCGTTGCTGGCGGCCATCGGCGACATCATTGAACAGCACATGATCGAGATCGGTTTCCTGCCGCAAAATGCTTTGACGCGCGCCAAGGCTGCGGAGGCCGGCAATGACAGCGGCAAAGTTGTCAGTCTGAAAGAGGTCGCGCAAAAGGAAACCGCGGCGCGCGACAAGCGCTTCCGCGCTTGTCCCAAGTGCGGCACTTATGCGCTGTTGCAACAGGAAGGTTGCGACAGCTGCACCAGCTGCGGCTATTCAAAATGCAGCTAAACCGCGCCTTTGGCTAAGTTATCCACAGGCCGCCACGCCCAAGCTGTAATATTTCTGACTTAATTTCGCTGCGAAATACGGCCGCAGCCTGTGGATATTTATGGTGGCCGTCGCGTAAACTCCCCTTCCTTCGGGGCTAGGGCCGGTTCATGGTGCGCGCGCTTTCACAAAACTCCAAACAGCAGTCGCCAGAGCGTTCCCCCGGCGGCGCGCGGACGTCTGCCGTATCCTTGACCGCGAAACGATATCGGGCGGGGTCACCCGCCGCCCGCAAAGCCACCCGTCGCGGCAAGCGCCCGGCCTGGTTCAAGTCCGCGCCGGTCATCCTCAATGAGAATGCCACGGTCGACGACGCGATCTTTGTCGTCGTCTCCGCCTGCCGCGATCATTGGCAAAAGAACATGGCTGCGGTGATCGATGCCCAGCTTCCCGAAGGCCTTCACCAAGTGCGCGTGGGCTTGCGGCGCTTGCGCTCGGCGCTCTCGGCATTCAAGAAGTACATCCCCCCGGCCCAGCGCGCTTGGCTGAATGTCGAGGCCAAATGGCTGCTCACGCAACTGGGGCCGGCGCGGGACCTGGACGTGTTCATTCAGGATCTCGCCGAGCCCCTTGCGGAACGCGTGTCGGAGAACGCCGAGCTGGCGCATTTGATGCGCGTCGCGCGTGCGGCTCAAACCGGCGCGCACCAGGCCGCCGCCAGAACCTTGAAAGGTGCGCGCACGGGGCGTTTTATCGGCCGTCTGGATGCCTGGCTAACGGGTCGCGGCTGGCATGACGGCAGCGATGATAGCCGCGACAGCAAGGCCGTATCGGCCGTGGACTTTGCCAAGCGTTTCTTGAACCGGCGCCTGCGCAATATCCGGGCCGAATATGATGATATTGAATCTCTAACCGCGGAAGCGCGTCACGAACTCCGCATCGCGGTGAAAAAAACCCGTTACGGGGTTGAGTTTTTTCAAGCGGTCTTGCCCGCCAAACGCACCCACCGCCTTAACGCGGTCTTGAAGGATCTGCAGGACAATCTCGGGCACCTGAACGACATCACGGTTGCCAAGCGTACGGTCGACACGCTGGTCAACAACGCGAGCTCCGGCGCAGAACGGCGTCAAATCGCCGGCGGCGGCAATACCGTCAGCGCTTGGCACCAAAAGGCCGCCGCCGAGGCGGCCCCCAAAACCATCAAGCTATGGCGTAAGCTGAAAAAGCTGCCCGCTTTTTAGGGGCCCGCCTTATTAGAGGCCTGTCTTAGGGGCTCAGAACTGCGGCGGGCTCGAGCGGCAACGCCGTCGTGTATTTGATCTCTTCCATCACGAAGGTCGAACTGACATCGCTGAGCGAGACGCGTTTGATCAGGCGCTTATAAAACGCGTCATAGGCTTCCATGTCTTTCACCACCACGCGCAGGAGATAGTCGATATCCCCCGCCATGCGCCAGATGGCGGTGATCTCGTTCATTTCCTTCACGGCGCGGGCGAACTTCTGCAGCCAGACGTCGTCATGCTGATTGGTGCGGATAATCACAAAGACGGTCAAGCCCAGGTTGAGGCGCTTGGCGTCAAGCAGCGCGACCCGCGCCTTAATGACACCGGACTGCTCCATCTTCTGGATGCGCTTCCAGCACGGCGTCTGCGACAACCCGACCTTGGTGGCGATGTCGGCGATGGAAAGGCCTGCGTTGGCTTGCAGGAGGGCGAGGATCTTGCGGTCGATGGGGTCCATGAGAGGATACTCCGCGCGAAACAGGTTGATCGGGGATAGGCTATGCAGGGCCTCGGGGCCACGCCGCCCAGCGGTAAATCGCGGGCGCCCCGGCCGAGTCGGAAGGACATCCTCCGGTTTTTTGGCCGCTATAGAATAATTATCTCTTTATAGGCCACGTGACCCGGTCGGGGAAGATTATTATTTCCCTTCTTTGCAAAGTCGATGCTATACGGCATGGGACTCGACTTATGCCCGCGCGCACCTAGATTGGGACATCGCCGGATTATCCCGTTTTGCGATCCCCGCTTCCAGGTCCTAAAGCCGCGCGATTTTTATTGGAGTGACGCCGATGTCAGGCCCAGTGTCAGGGAGTGAGTGGTCAGGCAGCGCGCTGCCGAGCGGCCAGCGCGCCGATGGGTTGCGGGCAATGCTGGCATCAATCAAGGCCCGCGATCCGGCCGCGCGTTCGCTCGCCGAAATCGCTTTGCTTTATCCGGGCCTGCGCGTTCTGGTGTTCTACCGTTTAGCACACGCCTTGTGGCGCAGCGGCTTTCTCTTCCTCGCCCGCCTGGTTTCGGAAATCGGCCGTTGGCTTTCGGGTATCGAAATTCATCCGGGCGCTGTGATCGGCAAGCGCTTGTTCATCGATCATGGAACCGGCGTTGTGATCGGTGAAACCGCGGTGATCGGCAACGATGTGACCCTTTATCATGGTGTCACGCTGGGCGGCATCGCGCCCGGTTCCATGCCGCAAGGCCGCCGCCATCCGATTGTCGAAGACGACGCCATCATCGGCGCCGGAGCGCAGGTTCTCGGCGGCATTACCATCGGCAAAGGCGCCCGGGTTGGCTCCAATGCTGTCGTGGTGAAAGATGTACCGGCCGGCGTCACGGTGGTCGGCATTCCGGCGCAAGTCGTGGCCGCACGCGGCGCGACGAAACCTGATTTTCTGCCCTATGGATCGCCCTGCGACGATCTGCCCGATCCGACCGCACGCGCTTTGTGCGGCCTCTTGAATGAAGTTGAGGCCTTGCGCAGCCGTGTGGCCGAACTCGAAGCCGGACAATCAGACTCGGGTGACAAAGAACTTGGGACCCGGTGGGCGGCCGGCGGTAAACACCGCCCGGCGCAGGCCGAAGGCTGATTAGAAACCCGCGCTCGCGGATTTTTCTTCTCTCAAGTTGATAAGACATCCGGCATTTTACGGCCGCGCCCTTTGCAGAACGCCGCCTCAGGCCTCATATTGGGCGCTCATTTAGGCTCCCGGGAGACGGCCATGGAGATGCTCACCCAAGCGGCCGTATTTTTCACTGCCGCCGTTATCGTTGTACCTATTTTCAGGTCATTGGGGCTGGGCGCTGTGCTGGGCTACCTGGCCGCCGGCGCGCTGATCGGCCCCTTCGGGCTGAAAATGATCAACGATGTCGACGCCATCATGCACTTCGCCGAATTCGGGGTCGTGCTGCTGCTGTTCATCATCGGCCTCGAATTGCAGCCGGCGCGCCTGTGGACCTTCCGCAATACCGTCTTCGGCCTGGGCAGCGCGCAAGTCGTCCTCACCGGGCTGGTCATCGGCGGCGTTGCCGTCGCCGCCGGAATCGGTCTCGCCACCGCCGCCGTCGTAGGCCTTGGCCTCGCACTGTCTTCGACTGCTTTCGTGCTGCAAACCCTGGCCGAGCGGGGAGAGCTGAAGGACCGTCATGGCCGCGCGGCCTTCGCTATTTTGCTGTTTCAGGACATCGCCGCCATCCCGGTGCTGGCCGTGGTTCCGCTGTTGAGCGCGGGTTATGCGGTGACAAGCGGCAGCTCGGTATGGCTCACGCTGTTGAAGGTCGCAGGCGTGCTCGCGGCGGTCGTGATCGGCGGCAATCTCGTCTTGCGCCCGGTGTTGCGCGCCGTGGCCGCTACCCGTACGCCGGAGCTGTTCACGGCCACCGCGCTGTTGATCGTCAGCGGCACCGCGCTTCTTATGAACTCGGTCGGCATTTCCATGGCGCTGGGTGCTTTTCTCGCCGGCATGCTGCTGGCCAATTCCGAATACCGCCACCAGCTCGAAGCCGACATTGAACCCTTCAAAGGCCTGCTGCTGGGGCTGTTCTTCATCTCCGTCGGCATGGCCCTGAACCTGGGACTTTTGCGCGAGGCGCCTGGAACCGTCGGCTTGCTGGTGGCTGGCCTCATGGCGGCCAAAGGAATTCTGGTTTACGTGCTCGGGCGGATGTGGGGTTTGAACCATCATTCGGCCAAGAGCCTCGGCCTTGCCCTGCCGCAAGGCGGTGAATTCGCCTTCGTGATTTTCACCGCCGCCGTGGCCGCCGGCGTCATGGGCAAGGATTTGGAAGAACTGCTGGTGCTGGTGGTGAGCGCTTCCATGGCGGCCACACCCTTCATCAGCCTCGCCAACGATTGGCTGACGCGCGGCTTCGTTCCGCCGCAGGAGAAGCCCTACCACGTGGCGCCGGTCGATGAGCAGCCGGTGATCATCGCCGGCTTCGGACGCTTCGGGCAAATCGTCGGCCGCATCCTGGCGGCCCGGCGCATCCCCTTCACGGCGCTCGACAGCAGCGCTGCCCAAGTGGATTTCGTCCGGAAATTCGGCAGCGAGATTTATTACGGCGACGCCTCGCGCCTTGACCTCTTACGCGCCGCCAAAGCCGACAAGGCCAAGGTGCTGGTGCTGGCCATCGACGACGTCGATGCCTCGATCAGGACAGCCGAGACCGTGGTCAAGAATTTCCCGCACTTGAAAATTTACGCCCGCGCGCGTAACCGCCAGCATGCTTACCGCCTGATGGACCTGGGCGTCACCATGCTACAGCGGGAAACGCTGCTATCGTCGTTGGATGTCGCGCGCGAGGTGCTGATCGGTCTCGGCATGGCGAAAGCCGAAGCCGAAAAGACCGTCAAGACCTTCCACGCCCACGACGAGAAGCGCCTGTTCGAACACTACACGCATTACGGCGATGAAGAGAAAATGCGGGCTCTCGCAAAAGTCGCGGCGAAGGAGTTGGAGGAGATGTTCGCCCGCGACGCCGCCGAGGATGTCACCGGCGAGGCGCCGGTGGTGGGAACGCCGGAGCGCAAACAACAGGCGGCGTGATTTCGGACACGCGTCCAACCCCCTCAAAACGTACCAATATATCCGCGCATTTTCGCCTCCCGCGTCTTATAGTCGAGGCTTACGCGGGATGGAGAGCGATATGACGGCGGATGGAGCGAGCACGAAGCCGGGCGCGGGAGCAGGCCGCAGTCTGAAAGGCAAAACGATCTTCATTTCCGGCGGCAGCCGCGGCATCGGCCTTGCCATCGCCAAGCGTGCCGCCGCCGACGGCGCCAATATCGTCATCGCCGCGAAAACCGCCGCGCCGCATCCCAAGCTGCCCGGCACCATCCACACCGCCGCCACCGAGATCGAGGCCGCGGGCGGCAAGGCGCTGGCGATCCAAGTCGACATCCGTGATGAGCAGCAAGTCGAAGCCGCGGCGAAACAAGCCGCCGATCATTTCGGCGGCATCGATATCCTCATCAATAACGCCAGCGCCGTCAGCATCAGCGGCACGCTCGATACAGCGATGAAACGCTATGATCTGATGCAGCAGGTCAACGCCCGCGGAACCTTTTTGTGCTGCCAAAAATGCCTGCCGTATCTGAAGAAGGCCGCCAATCCGCACATCCTGATGCTGTCGCCGCCGCTCGACATGAACGCGAAATGGTTCGGCTCAACCTTGGCCTATACCATGGCGAAATACGGCATGAGCATGTGCGTGCTGGGCTTGGCCGAGGAGTTCAAAGCCAAAGGCGTTGCCGTCAACGCGCTATGGCCGCGCACGGGCATCAACACCGCCGCCATCCGCTACGAGCTGGGCGGCGACGCGCTGGCCAAACACTGCCGCCAGCCGGAAATCGTCGCCGATACGGCCCATTTCATCCTGACCCGCCCGGCCAAAAGCTGTACCGGCAATTTCTTCATCGACGACGAGGTTCTGGCCGCGGAAGGCATTACCGATCTCAGCCGCTATGCCGTCACGCCTGGATTGCCTTTGTTGCTGGATTTCTTCCTTAGCACCGGCCCCAACGGCACCACCGACGGCTATATGACTTTTCCGCTGTAGAGGCGGAGGTTGCTCCCACCCGCCGACATAGACTATCTAAGGTGCGGTTGCGCCGATTGCGCACAGACTGTTCCGGGTCCCCATCGTCTAGAGGCCTAGGACACCGCCCTCTCACGGCGGTAACCGGGGTTCGAATCCCCGTGGGGACGCCACCTTCACTCCTGTGAAGCGGTAATGAAGCCGTAGTTCGCGGGTTGAAGGGTCAAGGCTAATGCATTCCAGTAAGAGGGATAGCCTTTCGCGCACCCGCTGCCGTTGTT
>CANJLF010000009.1 GCA_947475295.1 Fidelibacterota bacterium | reverse complement strand
CGGTTACGTCAGCACCTGCATGGCTCATAAGTGCAAATATAAACCCCTTTTTTGTATTTTCCGAACGCCGCGTGCGCATATGGGGATCACTAATCCCGAGCACTTTGTGGGGGTGGGGGTGCTGGCTTGCCCCCTAAAACCGGACAAAGCGGACGGTTAAAGAAGCGGCCAAATAATTTACGCCATTCGGGCGCGGCTGCGTGAAGCTGAACAGCCATGGCGGGGTCGCTGGGGCGAAGTGCCTGGGTGGGGGGCTATCGCGCACCGGAACTGGCCTTTGCGTAGAGGCAGACGGCCTGAACATCCGATAGGCGACATTGTCGGGCAATAGGACGGGAAGGGACCGTAAATCCATCCACAACTCAGCCACAGTTGGGCTAGCCCTTGACGGCAAAATTTAACTGACCATAGTGAAAAAACCGTGGATACATGCGGGATATGCGTAGCGCAGCCTGGTAGCGCACTTGACTGGGGGTCAAGGGGTCGCAGGTTCAAATCCTGTCGTCCCGACCAATTTTACCGGAGCAGATCAGGGGACTGCCAACCGTGAATGCACCCGACTCAGCCGACATCCAAAATCTCGTGGCGCTGCTCAATGCGGGCCAATTTGAGAAGGGTGTCTCGACGGCGAAGCGGCTGATCGGCCGGTTTCCACGAGAGCCTGCGCTTCATCTTCTGCTTGGCGCGGGCTTAGCAAAGCAGGAAAAACTCGATCCTGCAATCCACAGCTACCGCAAAGCTCTGGCTCTCAAACCTGACTATGCCGAAGCTCTGGAACATCTTGGCTTCGCTCTTCACAAACAGGGCTACTTAACGGAGGCGGCGAACGCCTATTCGACCGCCGTTAAAATCCAGCCGGCCAATGCCAAATTTCAGGACAGTCTCGGGCGCATTTTCGAGGAACTGGGCGTTGGTCATTTTGGAAAAAGACAATTCGCGGACGCCGTTGAACTTTTCCGCAAGGCCGTCGCCTTGCGCCCCAAGAGCGGCGAGCTGCTGACCAACCTAGGCCGTTCTCTGTTTCAGCTGGGCGAGGCGGAGGAAGCGGTATCTTATTTGCACCAGGCGCAGCAACTTGGGCCGGAAAATATCAGCGAAGCGGAAAAAATCCGCGCACTCGCCTATGAAGCGATCGCGTTGAAGGCCCTCGGTAAGCCCACCGCCGAGACATTAAACAAGATTTTTGAAATTCCTACCGACCATTGGGAGAGCATTTCCATAAAGATGTGGGCCGCTCTTGCAAGCGGCGACCCTGAGAGGGCCTTTTCCTATCGGCCCGGCAAGTTGAACGTTATGAGTTGGGGCGATCTCGGAAGCCTGTACCGACGATCCGATCTCCGAGAAAAAATTCAACGGCTTCCCAAATTGATGGGTTCGTTGCCGCACCAATCTTCCCGGCCTCTGCTTTATGCAGGAGGTGACGGCGTTTATGCCGAAAGGTTCGCCCGAGAGCTGATTGAATCGGCGCTGTCAAAATCGCCCGACTGCGATTTTCATATTCATCTTATGAATTTGGGTACTTTCAATCCCGACGAAGCATTCAAGATGTTTCCGAAGGATCGCGTCACGTGGACCATCGAAGATATGGGGCCATGCGACAAGATCCTATTTGCGCCACGACGTTGGATCAGATTGGCGCAAATCCAGTGGCAGGTTGAGCGCAAAATAATCTTGATCGATACGGACACCATTGTGAACGGCGATATACCCGGGGCCCTACCCGAGCAATTTGACGTGGTATTGTACGATCGATCGGAAGATCCCTGGGCGCATCAAATGGTCATGGGGGCCTTCATCGCCATCTCTCCCGGTGGGCGCGATTTCACCGACTTCCTGGCGGCTTACATTCTGCATTTCGAGGACGCAAAAATTCCAAAATGGTTTGACGATCAATTCAACATGGTGGCTGCGCGGGAGTGGTTCCGAAGACATGTGCCTGATATGGCTATCAAGGATTGCCCCAAACATATGCTGGACTGGACCGGCACTCACAGGCCTGAATGCCTTGTCTGGCACGCAAAGGGCGATTTAAAGCAGAACTTGAAATTCGCCGGATCGAAGGGCGTGAAGGTTAAGGAGATGAGCGACGATTTCAATGCTGAGGCAATTGCCAAGCGTGCAACGCTGCCAGATCACAACACGTTTGGGCTTGATCACCTGGGGAACATGCCTGGTTATTTCGGTTGGGTGGACTGCACATCGGGGCACGGTACCTTCAAGATGCTAGCCGGAGGCAACGACGACGCCGTGGTGATGCGGTTCTTCTGGAATGGAAGCTACGAACGGACCACCCTCAGGACCTGGGCGCAGCTCGCCAAGAAGGTCGAGCTGGCGCTGGATATTGGCGCCCACACCGGGGCTTTTAGTTTGGCGGCCAAGGCATCGAACCCGCAGATTCACGTGATCAGTTTTGAACCGCACTTCATGAATTATGGCCGGCTGACTCTGAATCTGCGCGTCAATGCTTTTCCGACGAGCAACGCCTTTATGATGGCTGTAGGCGAGAAAAACGAGCAATTGCCGTTTTCGATCGGGAGTTCGCTGAAATACTTGCCGACCGGCGGCTCCATCGGCGTGCTCGCCCCAGGCCAAAAGGGCCACACGACACAGGTTCAAGTGGTTTCGATCGACAGTTTTTTGGCCAAAGAACACTGGCCTAAGGTCGGGTTGGTAAAGATCGACACCGAGGGCTATGAACCCGCCTGCATAGCCGGAATGAAGGGCGTGCTGGCCGCCGCGCGGCCGATGGTGTTTTTTGAATGCATCCAAGCAGCTTCAGGTGCGGTGGTGCAGAAGAGTCTGAAGGCACTCGGATACAAGTTCTTTGAAGTCGACGACATCCAGGACGTCATTTCGCCCGTCACCGAGATAAAACCTTATTTGGATGCAAGCGGGAAACCCGTCGACGGCAAGGTCAATCGGATCGCCCTGCCGGAAGGTATGACCCCGCCCTGGCAATGAGGCCCGTTAGATCCGAAACGCGTTTTCCGGATCATTTCCTTTAGAGTCAATTAGGTAAGTCATTACCCGACCAACCTGTGGACAACTATTGCGGGCATTGATCTGTTGTCGCAGCACCCCAAATCCTTTATAAAGCGTTAATAGAGGGGGCCCGAGGGGTTCGGGCAGGGGCTAGATGACCACCATCACCGACGCACTTTCGCTTCAGCCTATTGCCGCGCCGGCAGCAGCCCTGCCGCGCCAGCCGCAGGTTTCGGCTGTGGGCGAGCGCGACGGTGCCAGCAACGATCGCCGCGCTCCGTCTAAAGATGCACGCGGGCGCTCCAGCATCGCCTTCCGTTCCTTCCTTGATGCCGCGACCCTTGCCGGACTTAACAAGACTCTTGGCGCTGAGACATCCAAGTCTGCCGTCACAGATGAGCGTTCGTCGTACGCGCCGCGTCGCTCCAAACTTCCTAATAAGGCCGAGCCAGAAGTGCTGTCGGCCGCTGAGTCAGAACGACTCTATCACTCTGCGAAAAACTCCGGGCAGGGCAGATCATCGCCTGCGCCGGAGTTTCTCGCGGCGACATCGCGTTATGCGAAGAGTTACTTTGCTGTTTCGGGCACTTATGCGCGCCCCGGCGAATCTCTGGAATTGACGGCCTAAGAGAATTAACGGCCTAAGCTACGGCCGACTCTTGAAGCATCGAGCGGCCCGCCGTCGTGAGCTTGCACACCAGAAAATCGGTCTTTAGCTGATTGGCGAACCACGGTTCGGCCCAGCCTTCATCGACGCATTTTTTGACGACTTGCGGATTGATCTTGCGGCCGTCGCTATCGAACAGCGGCAGCTTGCCGCCCGGCTGCGTAAGGCCGCGCTCCAGCCACTTACGCTGTGCCGGAGACAGTCGGACGATGTTGCGGTCGCCTCCGTCCATGACGGGATTCCTATCCGTGGCGTTTGGCCTCGCTGTGGCGTTACATTAGAGAACGCCGCAGATGCTGTTCATACGCGCCGAGATGTGAATTTTTCTTAAAGCAGGCAAAAGTCTAGCAAAATGACCGCAGCGGATCACTGCATGATCTATGTTACGGCGTCCTCACAGGCCGAGGCCATGGCCATCGCCCGCGCGCTGGTTGATGAGAAGCTCGCGGCCTGCGCCAATGTGCTCGGCGGAGCTACATCCATCTACCGCTGGCAGGGCAAGGTCGAAGAGGCGCAAGAAATTGTGCTGATCGCCAAAACCCGCCGTGATTTGGCGGACAAGGCCCTGGATCGGATCAAGGCGTTACACAGTTACGATGTGCCCTGCGCCGTGGTCTACGACATGGCTGATGGACTGCCGGATTATCTCGCTTGGATAGATCGGGAGACGACCTAGCGGATGCCCGATTTTACGCATATTGCAGGCGCCATTGCCGATCTTCCGACGGTGCCGCTCGCCATTGCCTTGGCCTTTGTCTTTGGTATCGGCGCCCGGTTCATGAGCCTGCCGCCTCTGGCCGGATTCCTTCTCGCGGGGTTTGTGCTCAATGCCCTTGGGGTGCGGTCCAATGCGGTGATCAAGGAGATCGCCGACGCCGGCGTGATGCTCTTGCTCTTCACCATCGGACTTAAACTCAGGATCCGGACTCTTGCGCGGCCCGACGTCTGGGGTGTCGCGACGCTGCACAGTACCGGAACGATGATCGGATTTGGCGCGGCGATCTATGCGATCTCATTGGTGAGCCCGGGTTTGCTGGGCGGGCTTAGTCCCACCGCGGCGGTCCTGATCGCCTTCGCCTTGAGCTTTTCCAGCACGGTCTTCGGCGTGAAGGTTCTGGACGAACGCGGCGAAGCTAACGCGCTGCATGGCCGCACGGCCGTCGGCATCCTGGTGATTCAAGATCTGTTCGCGGTCGCGTTCCTAACGCTCTCGGCCGCCCGCGCGCCGTCGCCCTGGGCCTTCGGCGTGGTCGGCCTGGTGCTGTTGCGCCCGATTTTGAACCGGCTTCTGGACCGGGTCGGTTACCGCGAGATGTTGCCGCTGTTCGGTCTGTTCACCGCCGTGGTGTTGGGTGCCGGGACCTTTCAGCTGGTCGGCCTGAAGCCCGATCTCGGCGCGCTGGTCATGGGTGTCATGATGGCGCCCCATAAGCGCTCCGAGGAACTGGCCGATGCGCTGTTCAGCTTCAAGGAAGTGCTGCTGATCGGCTTTTTCCTCGATATCGGATTGTCGGGCAAACCCTCCTTTGAACACCTGGGCATCGCCCTGGTGCTGGTTCTGCTGCTGCCGGTCCAGGCCGGCCTGTTTTTCATGCTTATGACGCGGTTTAAGCTGCGGGCGCGGTCGGCGTTCATGGCGTCCGTCAGTCTTTCAACCTATAGCGAGTTCGGGCTGATCGTCTGCGCCGTCAGCGCCGAAAACGGCTGGGTGAGCGAGGGCTGGGTGATGGTTTTGGCCATGGCGGTTTCGCTGTCGTTCCTCCTGGTGGCGCCGCTCAATATCAAGCCGCACAAGTACTACATCCGCGTTCACCGGTTTCTGCGCCGCTTTGAGCGCACGACGCGCCATACCGAGGATATGCCGCTAGAAATCGGCGACGCCACGGTCGCGGTTTTCGGCATGGGCCGGGTGGGAACCGGCGCTTATGAGTACCTGCGCCGCCGCCACGGCAGCGTCGTCATCGGTATTGAAAGCAATCTCGAGAAGGTCGCGCAGCACCAAAAGGCGGGCCGCAACGTCATCCACGGCGACGCCACGGATTCCGACTTCTGGGAGCGGGTTCACGCCGCACCCCATCATTTGCGCGCGGTTCTGCTGGCCATGCCCGAATACAGGGCGAATATGTACGCCGTACAGCAGATCAAAACCGGCAACTTCGAGGGCTTCATCGGCGTCCTGGCCAAATTCGCCGACCAGGCCCGACTCCTGAAGGCGGCGGGTGTTCACGCGGTGTTTAACATGTATGCTGAGGCCGGCGCCGGCTTCGCGGCCAGCGTCGACGACGCCATGACACCGCGTATCACGACTACCTAAGACTGAAGTCTGGAACTTTTGCGGTCATGTCGCGTTAAGACCCTATGCATATCGTTTTCCCGGAATCACAACAATGAGGTTGGCTATGGCATCTGCGAAAAGCGCCGCGCGTAAAACCGTGAGCAAGGTTAAAGCGAAAGCCCAAAGCAAGGGCCGCGCCCTAAAGAAACAGGCGAAGTCTTCCGTGTCGCGCGCGAAGAAAGTGGCAAAGAGCAAGACTAAGACCTTGACGGCGCGCGCCAAAAGCACCCAGAAAGCCGTTTCCAAGGACATCAGCAAGCTGGCCACGCAGCTGACCAAGATGGCGAAAAAGGCCGTCAAAAGCAGCGGCGAGACCCTGAGCAATGAGTTTGACAGCTTGAAGCGCGCCGCTAAGAAAGCCGCGTCCAGCCTGACCTAATCTAAGCTGAAGTGGCCGTGTGGGTTCCCCGTCCTTGCGGGTGATTTCACACGGCTTTCGTTTGCAAAGGATGTCGTGATGGATACCGCGACAATTGTGGGCACCTTTGCTGCTCTGGCCTCGACGGCCAGCTTCGCGCCGCAAGCCTGGAAAATCATCAAATCCCGCAGCACCCATGACATTTCGGCGGGCGCGTATACCCTGACGGTCAGCGGATTCATGTTGTGGACGGTTTACGGTCTGCTGCTGATGCAGTGGCCGTTGATCGTTACCAACAGCATTTGCCTGGTGCTGTCGGCTTTCATTCTGACGATGAAGCTGCTGCCGCGCCCGGCGAAGAATCAGGTCGCCGATATCCTGGATCCAGACGTTAAAGTTTGACGGTCGCTACGGCTTGCGCGGCGATGCCTTCCTGGCGGCCGGTAAAGCCAAGGCCTTCCGTCGTTGTTGCTTTCACGCTGATGCGGTCTTCGGTTACACCGAGAATGCGCGCGACGGCGGCCACCATGGCGGCGCGGTACGGGCCGACCTTGGGGCGCTCGCAGATAATCGTGAAATCAAGATGCACCAATGTGCCGCCGCGCTCCAGCAACAGGTCGTGGGCGTGTTTCAGGAATTTGTCGGACGCCGCGCCGCGCCATTTCGGATCGGTCGGCGGAAAATGCTGGCCAATATCGCCTGCGCCGATGGCGCCCAAGATCGCATCGGTGCCCGCATGCAATGCCACGTCGGCATCGGAATGCCCAATCAGCCCTTGGGTATGGGGCACTTTCAGCCCGCACAGCATGACCGCATCGCCGGGTCCGAACTTGTGAACGTCAAAGCCTTGCCCAATGCGGGTCTCGGTGAGGGCAGCACTGAGGCGAGCGAGATCGTCCATGGTCGTAACCTTGATATTGGCGTCGTCGCCGGGAACCGTCGTGACCCTGTGACCGGCGCGTTCCAGCACGGCGGCGTCATCGGTCAGGGCTTCGCCGGCAAAGGTCCGGTGGGCTTTGAGGATAGCTGAAAAGCGGAAGCCTTGCGGCGTTTGCGCGCGCACCAGCTGCTCGCGCGATACGGTTTCGCCGACGACACCGGCGCCATCGACGCGCTTTAAGGTATCGATCACCGGCATGACGGGGAGGACGCCCTCGGCTGTGGCGAGGCCGCCGATGACGCTGTCGATCAGGGCAGCCGAGGTCATGGGCCGGGCGCCGTCGTGGATCAGCACCAAATCGGGCGCGGCTTTTGCGATGGCTTCCAAGCCCAGCCGCACGGACTCCTGGCGCGTGGCGCCGCCGTGAACTGAGGTGACATTGACAAAACCCTGGGCCGCCTCGGCAAAGCTCGCCGCATCATCAGGGTGAATGGCCACAACGACCTGGCCGATCTTGGGATGGCCGCTGAAGGCCCTGAGGGTCCGCCGCAGGAGTTTCTCGCCGCGCAAGGGAGCGTACTGTTTGGGCAGATTGCCGCCAAACCGCTGTCCACGGCCGGCGGCAACAATGAGGGCGGCACAGGTCGTCACGGAAACCCTTGTAAAAACTGATGGACGGGAAGGCACCCTAGAAATCCCCGAGCACCCGCGCAATTTGTGTTTTAATCTAATGTGTTGCCAAGATGTAGTGCGATTGTGCCACACCCCGCGAAAAGCCTTGATTTCCGCGTCGTTTGTTGGGCAAATGCCTAAGTTTTATGCAGTGACTTTAGGCAACAATGGCTCCTGGCGCAGTTCGTATCGGACCTTTGCAGATCGACGGCAACGTCTTCCTGGCGCCCATGTCCGGGGTTACTGACCGGCCCTTCCGCTGCTTGGCCAAGCGGTTCGGCTGCGGGCTGGTCTATTCCGAGATGATCGCCAGCGCCCAGATGATCCGCGCCCACGGCGAAACCCTGCGCATGAGCACCAACTGCGCCGACGAGGCGCCGCTCGCCGTGCAGCTGGCCGGCTGCGAGCCCGAGATCATGGCCGAGGCGGCGCGCATGAACGAGGACCGCGGCGCAGCGCTCATCGACATCAATATGGGCTGCCCGGTGAAAAAGGTCGTCAATAGCCAGGCGGGCTCGGCCTTGATGCGCGATGAAGACAGCGCCGCGCGCATCATCGAAGCGGTGGTCAAAGCCGTGAAGATCCCGGTCACACTCAAGATGCGCATGGGCTGGGATCACGACAGCCTCAATGCGCCGTCCCTGGCCAAACGCGCCGAGGCGGCGGGCGCACAACTCATTACCGTCCACGGCCGCACGCGCCAGCAGCTTTACAACGGCACCGCCGATTGGGCTTTCATCCGCAAGGTCAAGGACGCCGTGAAGGTGCCGGTCATCGGCAACGGCGACGTCACTGCGCCGGAACACGCCGCCGCGCTTTTGCGTCTGTCGGGCGCCGACGGTGTGATGATCGGGCGCGGCGCTTTCGGCAAGCCCTGGTTCCCGGCGCAGGTACAGCAATTTCTGGATACGGGCGCGATTATCGCGCCGCCGACGTTGGCCGAACGCTGCGCGGTGGTACTGGAGCACTACGACTCACTGTTGTCCCATTACGGCACCAACACCGGCGTCCGCATCGCGCGCAAGCATCTGGCGTGGTCGGCGGCGGGTATTCCCGGCGCCAATGCCTTTCGTGTTTTGGTCAATACCGAAATGGATTGCGCAAAGATCAAAGCCCTCATCGTCCGGCTGTTCGAGAACGGCTTTGCGGCGGAACCGTTGAAAGAGGCCGCCTGATGCCCATGACGATTCCGTTTTTCCGTCCCGATCCCACGGCCAAAACCATCGGCTCCGTCCTCAGCGCCGAGGCGGTACTGGGCGCATTGCCGGCCGCCACATTGGTGGTCGATGAGACACAGGTCATCCGCTACGCCAACAACGCCGCCGAGCAGCTTTTCCAAAGCAGCGCGCCGGTGCTGGTGGGTGGACCGCTGGCCGACATTCTGCCGCCCACGGGACCATTGCTGGCTTTGGTGGAGCAGGCGGCAGCGTCAGATGCGCCGATGTCGGCCTACGGTGTCGTGCTCGATACGCCCAAGACCGGGGTGCGCAACATGTCGGTGCATGTGGCGCCCATTGCCGACACGCCGGGTTGGGTGGTGATCTCGCTGCAGGAGCAGACCCGCGCGCTTAAGATCGGCCAGCAGCTCGAACACCGCAACTCGGCGCGCTCCATGACCGCTATGGCGGGGATGCTCGCGCACGAAGTCAAAAATCCGCTGTCGGGCATTCGCGGCGCGGCGCAATTGCTCGGCCAAAGCGCCGCCGAGGAAGACCGCAAGCTGACGCAACTGATCTGCGACGAAGCCGACCGTATCGTCGCACTGGTCAACCGTATGGAAGTGTTCTCCGACGACCGTCCCTTGGAGCGCACGCCGGTAAACATCCACGCGGTGCTGGAGCGCGTGCGCCGCGTGGCCGAAAACGGTTTCGCGGCCTCGATCAAATTCATCGAGCGCTATGATCCATCTTTGCCGCCGGTCCACGGCAGCCACGACCAGCTGGTTCAGGTGTTCCTCAATCTGATTAAAAATGCCGCCGAGGCGGCGCCCTCCAAAGGCGGCGAGATTATTCTGTCGACCTCGTTCCAACCCGGCGTGCGCGTCGCGGTCTCGGGCGCGAGCGGTCGTATCCAGTTGCCGTTGGTCGTGACCGTGCAGGACAACGGTCCCGGCATCCCTGAGGACTTGCGTCCCTATTTGTTTGATCCCTTCGTCACAACCAAGCCTAAAGGCAGCGGCCTGGGATTGGCATTGGTGGCCAAGATTATCAGCGACCACGGCGGCATTATTGAGTTTGAGAGTTCTCATGCGCGCACGGTCTTCAAGATCATGCTGCCGATCGTGTTAGGGGAAAGCTGATGGGTACCGCCACTGTTCTGGTCGCCGATGACGACCACGGAATCCGTACAGTGCTGACTCAGGCCTTGGGCCGTGCCGGCTACGACGTGCGCACGACCGGAAATGCCGCGACGCTGTGGCGCTGGGTCTCCGACGGCGACGGCGATTTGGTGATCACCGATGTCATCATGCCCGACGAGAACGGGCTGGATCTGATCCCGCGCATCAAAAAACTTCGGCCCGAACTGCGCGTCATCGTCATGAGCGCGCAAAACACGCTGCTGACGGCCATCAAAGCCGCCGAGCGCGGCGCCTTTGAATATCTGCCCAAGCCCTTCGATCTCGGTGAACTGGTCGCCGTCGTCAATCGGGCGCTTGCGATGCAGCCCAGTGCGCAGGCTCCGGCCAACGACATCGCGACGGAACGCTTGCCGATTGTCGGACGTTCGCCGGCCATGCAGGATATTTACCGCGCCGTCGCCCGGTTGATGAACACCGACTTAACCGTGATGATCACCGGCGAGTCCGGCACTGGCAAGGAACTGGTGGCGCGCGCGCTGCATGATTTCGGCCGCCGCCGCGGCGGACCCTTCGTCGCCGTCAACATGGCGGCGATTCCGCGCGAGCTGATCGAGAGCGAACTGTTTGGTCACGAGAAGGGCTCTTTCACCGGCGCCATGAGTCGCGCGTCCGGCCGCTTCGAGCAGGCCGAAGGCGGCACGCTGTTTCTGGACGAAATCGGCGATATGCCGCCGGAAGCCCAAACCCGGTTGCTGCGCGTGCTGCAGGACGGCAAGTACACCAGCGTCGGTGGCCGCACGCCGATCAAGTCCAACGTGCGCATCGTCGCGGCCACGCACCGCGACCTTACGCAGCTCATCAAGCTCGGCATGTTCCGCGAGGACTTGTACTACCGCTTGAACGTGGTGCCGATCCGAATTCCGCCCCTGCGCCAGCGTCTGGAAGATATCCCGGAGCTCATCAGCCACTTCCTCACGCAAGGCATCGGCGAAGGACTGCCGTCCAAGGCTTTGGAGCCGGCGGCCATAGAGCGCCTGAAAAATCACCGCTGGCCCGGCAACGTGCGCGAGCTGGAAAACATGATGAAGCGCATGGTCGCGCTTTATAACGAGCCGGTCATCGGCGTCGACGTCGTCGAGATGGAACTGGCCGGCGCCAACGCCGCGCAAATCACCGACGACGCCGAGCCCGCGACCTTGAGCGGCACGATCGAGCGTCATCTGCGCGACTATTTTGACGGCCACAACGGCGCGCTGCCGCCGCGCGGGCTTTACGACCGGGTCTTACGCGAACTGGAGCGGCCCTTGATTACACTCACCTTGGTCGCCACGCGCGGCAATCAGGTGAAGGCGGCCGAAGTCCTTGGCCTCAACCGCAATACTTTGCGCAAGAAAATCCGCGAGTTGGATATCGGCGTCATGCGCGGCCCGAAATGAGGAATAGAGCATAAATGAACTCTGACATCGTCGGCCTTACGGCGGATGTGGAGGATTATCCACCAGCACCACGCAGATCCTTGCGGGCGCGCATCCTCGTGCGGCTGCAGCACATGAATATCGCCGACACGCTGGCGATTCTATTGACGGCGGCGGCGCTGGCCTCGGGTGTCGCAACCTATATCTCGATGTCCGGCTGGGGCTCCAAAGCTCCCAATTCCACAGCGACATTGGTTCTACTTAATATCGATCTTCTGATCGTGCTGGGGCTGACGTTACTGGTGGCGACGCGGCTTTTCCGTTTGTGGCGGGCTCACCGGGCCGGCACCATGGGCTCGCGTCTGCATATTCGCCTCGTATTGCTGTTCGGCGTAATCGCCATGACGCCGACGATTCTCATCGCCGTGTTCTCGACGCTGTTCTTTACCTTCGGCTTCCAAGCCTGGTTCGGCGACCGTGTGAAGACCGCAGTGACTGAGTCCGCCTCTATCGCGCGCGCCTATCTTGTCGAACACCAGCAGGCCATCAAGGCCGACGCGCTAGCCGTCGCCAACGATGTCAACCGCCAATGGCCGCGGCTCAGCAGCGGTGATCCGCAGCTCAGGGATACATTCTTGTCCTCGCAAGCCGCCTTTCGCGGACTGACTGAAGCGGTGATTTTCACCTCAGACCTGAAAGTGATCGCCAAGGCCGGCTACACCTTCGCCCTGCAGACCGGTGAGCAGGTGCCTTTCCAGGCCCTCGCCACCGCCAACATCGGGCAAGTTGCGGTGTTGACCGGCCAAAGCTCTGACCGCGTGCGCGCGCTGGTGAAATTGGAATCCTATCCCGCGGCCTATCTGCTGGTCGGCCGTTTCGTCGATGCCAGCGTGTTGGGACGGCTCTCGCGCACCGAAGAAGCGGTATCGGAATATTTGCGGCTTGAAGGCGAGCGCTCCGAGCTGGAGGTCACCTTCACAATGCTGTTCGGCGTGGTCGCGCTGTTGCTCTTGTTGGTCGCGGTGTGGTTCGGACTGGCCTTGGCGACACGCTTGGCCAAACCGATCATCGAGCTGATCAATGCCGCCGAGCGCGTGCGCGGCGGCGATCTTGCCGTGCGCGTGCAGGAAGCCGAGTCCGGCGACGAGCTGGCGTATCTTGGCCGCGCCTTCAACCGCATGACAAAACGCCTCGGCGAGCAGCAGACCGCACTCCGCGATACCAATGCGCAATTGGATGAACGCCGCCGCTTTACCGAAACCGTGCTGGCCGGCGTGAGCGCCGGTGTCATTGGGCTCGATCCCAAAGGCAACGTCACGCTGCCTAACCGTTCGGCCGTCGTGCTGCTGGGCGTCGACCTGAGCAAAGCCATTGGAAAGCCTCTCGCGGAGTCCGTCCCGGAATTCGCGCGGCTTATGGCGGACGCGCGCCAGTCGCCGCAAAAAATCGTCCAGCAGGAAGTGCAGATTATTGAAGGCAGCACGCAAAAAACCTTCCTCGCGCGGCTTTCGGTCGAGCAAGTCGGCGACGAGGTCGTCGGCTACGTTCTGACGTTCGACGACATCACGGCTCTGCAGTCGGCGCAGCGCAAAGCCGCCTGGGCCGACGTTGCGCGCCGCATCGCCCATGAAATCAAGAATCCGCTGACGCCGATCCAGCTTTCGGCCGAGCGCTTAAAACGGAAATATCTCGACAAGTTGGCCGACGATTCCGGCCTGTTTGCCCAATGCACCGATACCATCATCCGCCATGTCGGCGACATCGGCCACATGGTTGACGAGTTTTCGGCCTTCGCGCGTTTGCCCAGTGCGGTGCTGAAATCGGCCGATCTTGGCGCCGTCATCCGCGACGCGGTCATGCTGCAGCGCCACGCCTATCCGCATATCTCTTTCACCACGGAGTTACCCGAGGGAGCCCACCGTCTGCGCTGCGATGCGCGCCAGGTCGGCCAGGCGCTCACAAACGTCCTGAAAAACGCCGTTGAGGCGGTCGATGCGCGCTTCGGTCCCGTCGGCGTGGGCTCTGGCAAAAAAGGCGAGGGTCGGATTGTCGTGCGGTTGGATCAAGCCGGCGGCGCCACAGCGATTCGGGTCATCGACAACGGCGTCGGTCTGCCGCATTCCGAACGTGAACGCCTGACGGAGCCTTACGTCACCACCCGCGCCAAGGGCACGGGGCTCGGTCTCGCCATCGTCAAAAAAATTCTGGAGGATCACGGCGGCGACGTGACGCTGGAAGACTCGCCGGCGCCGCCGGGCGAAGTCTCCGTCGGTGCCCAAGTTACGCTGCATTTCCCTGCCACCTTGGCCGTCGACGGCGCTGATGGAGCGAGCAACGCGAGCGCGCTTCCGCCCAGCCCCAGCCGTCAGGCCGGAGAATAACATTTATGGTTCAAAGTCCGATTGCATCGCTGGCCGATATCCTAATTGTCGATGACGAAGCCGACATCCGCACCGCCGTCGCCGGGATTCTGCAGGACGAGGGCTACGCCACCCGCGACGCGGCGTCGAGCGAGCAGGCGCTTGAGCAGGTCAAGATGCGTGCGCCCTCGGCGGTCATTCTCGATATCTGGCTTGAGAACAGCAAGCTTGACGGATTGCAGGTGCTGGCGGGGATCAAAGCCATGCGTCCGGGCGTGCCGGTGGTGATGATCTCGGGCCACGGCACTATTGCCACCGCCGTCGAAGCCATCAAGCAGGGCGCTTACGATTTCATCGAAAAGCCCTTTGAAGCTGATCGCCTGCTTTTGGTGTTGGGCCGCGCGCTGGAAGCCGCGCGCCTGAAGCGCGAAAATCTAGAGCTGAAAAGCCGAGCAGGGGAACCCGACGTGCTTATCGGCACGTGTCCCGCCATTGTCTCCTTGCGCCGCACCATCGAACGCGTCGGCCCCACCGGCAGCCGCGTGCTGATCAACGGACCTGCCGGGTCCGGTAAGGAAGTCGTCGCGCGTCAGATTCATATGAGTTCGCCCCGTGCGCGCAGTCCCTTCGTTGTTGTCAATTGCGCGTCGCTGCATCCGGACCGCATGAATGAAATTCTGTTCGGGCCGCCCCACGCGGGCGCCGACGGTCCCTTGGGTCTTCTGGAACGCGCCGACGGCGGCACGCTGATGTTGGACGAAGTCGCCGACATGCCTTTGGCGACGCAAAGCAGCATCATTCGCATCCTGCAGGATCAGCGCGTCGAGCGGATCACCGGCCAAACCGCGGTGGATATCGACGTGCGTGTTATCGCCACCACCAACCGCGATCTGCGTGCCGAGATCAAGAAGGGTCTGTTCCGCGAGGAACTGTTCTACCGGCTGAGTGTCGTGCCGGTGCTGGTGCCGGCGCTGGAAGACTGCCGCGAGGACATTCCCGATCTGATCCGCCATCTTATGGACCGCGCCGCCGTCGCTGCCGGATTGCCGCGCCGGGTCCTGGGCGAGGACGCCGTCGCTGCTTTGCAGGGTTATCCTTGGCCCGGCAACGTCCGCCAGTTGCGCAACGTCATCGAAGGACTGTTGATCATGGCGCCGGGCAGCGCCAGCGATCCGATCCGCGCCGACATGCTGCCGGCCGACATCAACAACGACACACCGCAGATCTTGAAACTGCAGCGCTCCGACGAGATCATGATTCTGCCGCTGCGCGAGGCGCGCGAGATGTTTGAACGCGAGTACCTCATGGCCCAGGTAGTACGTTATGGCGGTAATATTTCGCGCACGGCGGATTTTGTCGGGATGGAGCGCTCGGCGCTTCATCGCAAGCTCAAGTCCCTTGGCGTGTCCACGGACGCCCGCCACCGCCGCGAGAACGGCAACGGCAATGGCGACGACAGTCACATCTGACCCCTTCCTCTGACAGCGACTTTCTCCCATGTCTCACATTGCTTACGTTAACGGCCGCTACCTCCCGCAGCAGGCGGCGCGCGTTCATATCGAGGATCGCGGTTACCAGTTCGCCGACGGCGTCTACGAGGTCATGTGCATCTGGAACGGATATCCGGTCGATCTTGCCGGGCACATGCAACGCCTCAATCGTTCGCTTAAGGAATTGCAGATGGCATCGCCGGCCAGCGACGGTGCGCTGACACTTATTCTGAGAGAGGTCGTGCGGCGAAACCGCCTGGAAATGGGCACAGTCTATATTCAAGTGAATCGCGGCGTCGCGCCGCGCGCCCATGCTTTTCCCTCCGCGAAGGTCAGGCCGAGCCTGGTGGTGACGGCGAAGCACGGCGCCGGACCCTCCGAGACGGTGGCGCAGGCGGGCGTAAAGGTGATTACCTTGCCGGATATCCGCTGGGAGCGCGTGGACATCAAGTCTGTTGGCTTGCTGCCCAACGCGCTCGCTAAGCAGTCGGCCAGCGAAGCCAAAGCCTTCGAAGCGCTTTTGCACGTCGATGGGACGGTCACCGAAGCCAGTTCGTCCAATGCCTGGATAGTAACTCCGGACAAGACCATCGTGACACACCCCCCGACCAACGCGATTCTCGCCGGTATCACGCGCGCTACCGTCTTAAAGATCGCACGCAAAGCCGGATATTCAATCGAGGAGCGGCCCTTCACCCTGACGGAAGCCCTCAAAGCCAAAGAAGTATTCCTCACCGGCACGACGACGTTTGTCATGCCCGTGGTCCAGATCGACGAACGCCCCGTGGCCAACGGCACGCCCGGCACCATCGCGCTCGACCTGCGCCAGCGCTACCGCGCCTATATGGACGGTCTGACGGACGCGGCCTGGAATGCCTGAGGAGCGGAAAAAACTCACGCGGCCCCGCGCGCTTCTGTTTGACTGGGACAACACCCTGGTCGACACTTGGCCGTGTATTGGCCGCGCCACCAACATCACCCTCGAAGCCATGGGCCATAAGCCGTGGACTCCCGCGGAAGTCAGGCAGCGGGTGGCCGGATCCTTGCGCGACGTGTTCCCCGGCCTGTTCGGCGACCGCTGGGAAGAAGCACGCGAGATCTTTTACCGCGCATTTGAAGAGGTTCATCTGGATGTGCTTGTGGCCGCCGCTGGCGCCGAGGCGATGCTGAAGGACTCCGCTAAATCCGGGCTTTACCTCGGCGTGGTCAGCAACAAGACCGGAAAATATCTGCGCGCCGAGGCCGATCACCTGGGATGGACAGGGTTATTCGGGCGACTGGTGGGCGCTCAAGATGCCGCCCGCGACAAGCCCGCGCCCGATCCCGTCCATCTCGCGTTGCTGCAAAGCGGCATACCGGCGGGGCCCGAGGTTTGGTTCGTCGGCGATGCACCCATCGACGTAACCTGCGGCCGAGCCGCCGGGTGCAGCACCATATATGTAGGCGAACCGCCCCACGGTGTAACAGAATTGCCCGATTACGCCGTGGCGGATTGCGCGGCATTGGCGGGTCTTGTGCGCGCAAGCTTATAACTTACATGAGGGGAGGACCCGATACGCGGTTGACCCCTTTCATAGAAAAATTCTAGAAATTAGGGGTGGAATCCCTCTCGGGGAGCCCGCGGCCCAAACGGGGCGAGACAGCCTAAAAAACAACAAAGAAAACAATAAAGAAAAAACAACAAAGAAGAACAGGTGCCACGCCGATGTCCGCCGAAAAAGCCCAAAACGTCCAGGACGTGTTCCTCAACGCCATCCGCAAGCATAAAACCCCGGTGACCGTATTCCTGGTCAACGGCGTCAAGCTGCAGGGGATTGTCACTTGGTTTGATAATTTTTCCATGCTGCTGCGGCGCGACGGTCACACCCAGCTGGTCTACAAGCATGCGATTTCGACGGTCATGCCGTCCGCGCCGGTTCAGCTGTTTGAACCCAAAGACGAGGCAGGCGGGAAAGAAGAAGCGGCCCCATAGGGCCAGTACTTCCGACCCGGCACCATAGTTTGCACACAACCAAAAAGGCGGCCACGACCACCCTTATCGTCCATCCGCGCCTGAAAAAGCGCGCGGCCGAGGAGGATGGGTACGGCGCCAATAGTTATGGTCAGAGGTCGCGTCTGGAAGAGGCGCGGGGGCTGGCGGCCGCCATCAATCTCAATGTTCTCCATGCCGAGATCGTGAATATCGCCAAGCCCAACCCGGCCACCTACCTGGGCGAGGGCACGGTCGAGCGCCTGGGCATTTTCATCAAGGAAAACGCCGTCGAACTGGCGGTGGTCGACGGCCACCTGTCGCCGGGCCAGCAGCGCAACCTTGAGAAGGCCTGGAACGCCAAGGTCATCGACCGCACCGGGCTGATTCTGGAAATCTTCGGCGCGCGCGCGCGGACGCGGGAAGGCCAGTTGCAGGTGGAGCTGGCGCATCTGTCGTATCAAAAGAGCCGGCTGGTGCGTAGTTGGACCCACCTTGAACGCCAGCGCGGCGGCTTCGGCTTCCTGGGCGGTCCCGGCGAAACCCAGATCGAAATCGACCGCCGCCTGATCGGCGAGCGCATTGTCCGCCTCAAGAAGGAAATTGAAACGGTGACGCGCACGCGCGGTCTGCACCGCGAGGCCCGCCGGCGAATCCCTTATCCGATTGTCGCCCTGGTCGGCTACACCAACGCCGGCAAATCGACGCTGTTCAATACCCTGACATCTTCAAATGTGGTCGCCATGGACCAGCTTTTCGCCACCCTGGACCCGACGATGCGCCAGTTAAAGCTGCCGTCCGGGCGCACCGTGATCCTTTCGGACACGGTCGGCTTTGTTTCGGACCTACCCCACGAATTGGTGGCGGCCTTCCGCGCGACGCTGGAAGAGGTGCTGGAAGCCGATGTCGTCGTCCATGTACGCGACATCGCCCATCCCGAAAGCGAAGCGCAAAAGCGCGACGTGGAAGACGTGCTGAAGCAACTTGGTGTCGAAGCCGATGCCAACAATCCTGTCATCGAGGCGCTCAATAAGATCGATCTGCTCAGCGCCGACGACCGCCGCGCGATCACGGCTTCGGCGGGTCGCGGGCCCTATCAGGTGGCGCTGTCGGCCTTGACCGGCAAAGGCACGGATCGCCTTCTGGATATCATCGACTACGAGCTGGGTCGCCGCCGCAAGACGCTCGACGTTACGGTGCCGCTTGAGGACGGGGAGACCATCGCCTGGCTCTATCGGCGCGGCGAGGTCCTAAATCGGACGGACGACGAGACCGCCGCGCGTTTCTCGGTGCTGCTGGACGCCGCCGATACCGCGCGCCTGGAGAAGCGCGGGATACCGACGCAGCGCGCCGCGGAATGAAGTATCCGGGCGGGCTGGGTGCCGCGACCATCGCCGCCATGCGCGACGTCGCCGAAACCTATATCCTGCCGCGCTACAAAAAACTCGCCGACGATGATGTGCGCACGAAGACGGGTCCCACCGATCTAGTGACCGTCGCCGACATTGAGAGTGAGCACGCCTTGACGCCGATCCTGTCCGGCTTGTTGCCGGGGTCAAAGGTCATCGGGGAAGAGGCCGCCTCCGCCGATGCCGGCGTGCTGCGTCATCTGGCCGGTGACGATCCGGTTTGGATCATCGATCCCATCGACGGCACCGCCAACTTCGTCAACGGCAGTGCGCGGTTTGCCGTGATGATTGCCTTGGTGCGCCGGGGCGAAACCTTGATGGGCTGGATTCACGATCCCGTCGCCAATCGGACTCTCTGGGCGGAGAAGGGGGCCGGGGCCTGGCTGGAAGAGGGGTCAAGCCTCACGCGTGTGCGCCAGCCGCCCCTTGCGAGCAACAATTTGTCGGACATGAACGCCGGACTTTACGACCGCGAGATGGGTGATCTCAAAGGCAAGTTCGCGCGGGTTATGCGTCTTGGCAGCGCTGCCCACGACTATTGGTCTCTGACCGACGGGCGCTTGCAGGTCTTGAGCTTCCGGCGTTTGAAGCCCTGGGATCACGCCGCCGGTACGCTGATTCACCAGGAAGCCGGCGGATACAACTGTATGCGCTCGGGACTGCCCTATGCGCCTGCCCAGAAGGACCAAGTCAGCATTCTGTGCGCGCCAAACCGCCACATTTGGGATGTGGTCATAAACGCCCTTGGGGCCGCCCAAGCCCGCGGCGCGAAAACCTGAAGGCTGCCGGGGTTTCTGATCCTTGGCGCCATCCTTTCGCCGCAGTGACGCGCCATATTGGGAAGCTCGTAGGGAGCGCCTTCTTCGGAAGTGTAGGACACACCATGAAATTCAAAGCCATGTTGGCGGTTATGATCCTCGGCGGCAGCGGAACGGTTCTCGCGCTGGCCGCCGCCAGTCCTGAACGCGCGACGCCCAAAGCCGAGCCGACGATCGCGGCTGTCGCGCAGCAACCCGCTGGCGTCGTGGCGCCCGCTGTGGCTGCGCCGCCCAAAACTATCCCCAAAGTAATCGGTGAAAAAGTCGCTGAAGACATCGCGAATCCCGCGCCGATGTTTATGAAGGTCGCAGCCGCCGCGCCGCCAAACGATACCATCATCTGGTCCGAGCCGCGCCCCCCTGCTGCTGATCGACCCGCTGCCGATCAAGCCGCGCCGACGCAGCGGCAGTTGGATGCGTTGCTTGCGCCGATCGCGCTCTATCCCGACCAGCTGTTGTCGCAAATCTTGATGGCCTCTACCTATCCGCTGGAAGTTGTCGAGGCGGCGCGCTGGGTCTCGCGTCCGGAAAACGAAGGCCTGCAGGGCGATCGCCTTGCCGACGCCCTTGAAGCTCAGGATTGGGACCCGAGCGTCAAAGCGCTGGCGGCCTTTCCGCACATCCTCAAGATGATGGATGCCGATCTCGACTGGATGGCCCAGCTGGGCGATGCCTTCCAGGCCGAAGAGACCGCGGTGATGGACTCCGTGCAGCACTTGCGCCGCGAAGCCAAGGCCGCCGACAAGCTGAACTCCGATGCCCGCCAGCGCGTCACCGTGCTGGACAGCCAGATCATCATCGAGCCCGCCAATCCCCAGGTAGTCTATGTGCCGTTCTATGATCCGCAGAGCGCCTACGGCCTTTGGCCCTATCCCGATTATCCGCCGGCCTATATTCCGCCGCCCTTGGGCTACACATATTCGCCCGGCGTCTATTACAGCTTCGTCTCGGTGAGTCCGTTCTGGGGCTGGAGCCGCTGGGATTGGAGCAACCGCCGCATCCACATCACGGATGTGCCGCGCTATACGCATTATAATCGCGGGCGGGGTCCTTTTGATAACGATGTCTGGCGTCACGATCCGCGCCGTGATTCAGGTCGCGGCACGGGCAACCGTTTCCGCGGCAACGACCGGCCGAATGACCGGCCAGATAACAGACGAGACAACAGACCAGACAACAGAATGGACAGGACTGACAACAGTCCGCCACCGGCAACGCCACAAGTTCGCAGGCCACGCGGCCCCGTGGTGCCGGGGACCAATTTTGGTGACAACACGACCGTCGATGCGGCCCGGCCTTTCAACATGAGACGGCGCGGCGCGGCGCCGCCGTCGGGTAGTCTGCCGGATGTGACGCCGCCTCTGCCCGCGTCCCAAGCTATACCGGCGCCGGCGGCGCCCATCGGTGAGGCGCCTCCGGCTTTCGACACCAATCGCTTTGATGGCAACCGGCGTCGTCAGCGCGACCCCTCGGTGCCCCAAGCCGATAACACGCCGGATCGTCGCCAGGACGACATACGCCAGGATAGCGGGGGCCGGCGCGGCTTCCGCCAGTTCCGGGACAACAACAATGTCTCCGTTCCGGCGCCCCAACAGCAACAGCAGCAACAGCCTCGAGGATCGCGCAGGCCGGAGCAGCCGACGCAGGTCTTTGTGCCGCCCCCACAGGCTCCGGCTATCGCGGCCGTGCCGCAGCCTCAACAGGATGAACAGAGGGGCGAGAACTTCCGCCAGCGCGGCTACGTGCCGCCACCGGCGCCAGGTACCACGGGCGACGATGGGCGGCCGTGCCAGCGCATGCGCGGCGGCGCCTGCCGGTAATCTTCTCTATTTCTTCGTATCTTCGGGTTCGACGTTGACAGCGCCCGAGCCGCCGTAAGCCGGCACGCCGGTGCGCGGGTCAATCGCCAGCTTGGCCACGAAGTGCGGCGTCGGATCGGTCAGGTTGCGCCGGCGCCAGTCGTAGCTTTTGAAGCCCGGGGTTCGAGAGTCCCGCACAAACTGGGCGTTCTGCTCGGTCACCTGCGCGTCGGTGGTGATGCGTAAGAGTCCCTGGGACTTGATGCCCACCTCCTCGAATTCCTTGGCGTACATCCTGCCCGCGCCGGAGCCGTTGACCTGGACCGTGCCGTCTTCCGTCGTCAGCACCCGGAAGATCGGCTCCTGGCGGGTGACGAAGGTCACCATCTGGTGGCTGCCGGCGAAGCGGCCCTCGCGCTCATAGCGCACGCGGTAACGGCCTTGGCCCAGGGCCACCACCTCCTTGAAGGCGGTCTCGCGTTGGAGCTGCTCCAGGAACATGCGGTCGTTTTCCTTGGCGTGGGCTTCATCGATCTTGCCGCGCTGAATCTGTCCGTAGAGCGGGGCGTAGATCAGGATGCCGATGAAGGTGATGCCGTAGCCGCCGTCCTTGGTCAGGCGAATCTCGGCTTCGTACTGGTCGGGCACAAAGCAGCTGCCCAAAAGGGCGGCGCAGACCAGGCAGGTGAACAAGCCCTGGAGCCGGCCGAATAGCGCAGCTGATCGTTTAAATAATGTGTTCATTTACCAGTGACTTAGATGCAGCTGATTCAGAAATCACTTTAAGTTTCGCGTTCTTCGCCTTTGGCCCGGACCCAGAGCTTCTCCATCTCGTCCAGTGTGGCCTCGCCCGGTGTGCGGCGCTCAGCGGCCAAAAGCGCCTCGACGCGGCGAAAACGCCGGTCAAACTTGAGATTGGTCCCGCGCAGCGCCATACCGGGGTCGATATTGGCCTTACGCGCCAGATTGACGCAAGCAAACAGCAGATCGCCGATCTCATCGGTCAGCCGAGCCTCGTTCTGCCCCGCTTTACCACCCGCCTGATTAAACTCCTCGGCCACTTCCTCCAGTTCCTCCCGGACCTTGCCGAGGACGTCCTTGGCCTCGATCCAATCGAAACCCACCCTCGCTGCGCGTTTTTGCAGTTTTTCGGCCAGTTTCATGGCCGGCATGCCGGCCGGTATCCCGTCTAAAACGCTGGGAGCCCCGGATTTGTCACCAGCAGCGGCGCGCTCGGCGGCTTTGATGTTCTCCCAGGACACGGTCTGGGCGGCGGCATCGGCCACGTGAGCATTGCCGAAAACATGGGGATGACGCCGAACCATCTTGGCGCTGATGGCCTCCACCACGTCGTTGAAGGCGAACAGCCCGGCTTCCTCGGCCATGCGGGCGTGGAAAACCACCTGCAGCAGCAGATCGCCCAGCTCGTCCTTCAAGGCCGGCATATCCTGGCGGGCAATGGCGTCGGCCACCTCAAAGGCTTCCTCGATGGTATAGGGCGCGATGCTGGCGAAGGTCTGCGTCACGTCCCAGGGGCAGCCGCCTTGGGGGTCGCGCAGGCGCGCCATAACGGCGATGAGGGCATCAATAGGCGGGGATTCAGGTTTAACGGATGTCATAAAGCTCTGAGGGTGAGGGGCCGCGCCAAGAGACTCTCGTAAGCGACTCTTGTAGCAAGGTTTTGACCCTGCCGCACGCCTAAGCACCGCCGGTATCCAGGCTGCGGAACCCTGCTGTCAGCACGATAAGTTTATGCCGCGCGCGGGCACAAGGGCACATCTTGGGGTCGCGCTGAACTAGCCTTTGGAGGCATTATAGGAAGCATCACCCGCCGCTTAGGCGGAAGCTGAATAAGAGGCGAGGGACTCCATGGAGCTTGGACTTTCGGGCAAGATCGTATTGATCTCCGGCGGCAGTAAGGGCATCGGGCAGGCCTGCGCCCAAGCCTTCCTGGCCGAAGGCGCCAAAGTGGCGATCACCTCGCGTGACCCGGCCAACATCGCCGCGGCCAAAGCCAAACTGGGAGCGGGCGTTCTGGGGCTTGCCGCCGATCTCACAGACGCCGTACAGGCTGCCAAAGTTGTGGCCGACGTCGAGCGGCAGCTGGGACCCATCGACGTGCTGGTGAACAGCGCGGGTGCTGCCAAGCGCACGCCCGCGGCCGACCTGACCCCGGCGGCCTGGCGCGCGGCCATGGACGCCAAATACTTCTCGACCATTAATGTGCTCGACCCGGCGCTGAAAGCCATGGCGGCGAGGAAGCGCGGCGTGGTCATCAACATCATCGGCAGCGGCGGCCGTTCGGCCAATGTGATTCACATTCCAGGCGGTGCCGCCAACGCGGCCTTGATGCTGGCCACAGCCGGCCTAGGCGCGGCTTACGCCAAGCAAGGCATCCGGGTTGTCGGCATCAACCCGGGAACCACGAATACCGGGCGGGTGGAGACGGGGCTCCAGGCCCAGGCCAAACAGGACGGCATAACCATCGAGGAAGCGCGTAAAAAGGTCATCGGCAAGATCGCCATGGGCCGTATGGCCGAACCCGAAGAAATCGCCGCGACGGTGGTCTACCTGGCCTCAGACAAAGCCAGCTACATCACCGGGACCACCATCACCATGGACGGCGCTGCGAACCCGGGGGTGCTGTGAGAAGTGAGGCGGTGGCGCCTGGAAATTCCACGAAAGGCCGATCGTCTTTTGCGCCAATGGCAGGGGTTAACCGTCGAGGACACCTCTTAGCTTAATCCCGCCCGCAATTCCCCAAAATGATTTACGACACTGCTACAATAGTATTACATTGCGACAATAGTATTACATTGCGACAATAGTATTACATTGCGACCAGGTTAGGTGGGGGAAGGCTGCTGCGTATCGAATTTTTGTTTGTTCATATTTAATTCCGGGGAAGGAACCAATTATGTCTCTACACTGTAAGCAAAAGCACCAAGCGTTCTTGAGGTGTTCGACTGCGATCTCGACCGCGATTTTGATCGTTGCCGGTTTGCAAGGCGCCAATAATAGCGCATTCGCCGCGTCTTCTGCGGCCACGGCCGCGACCGCCCCTGTGGAAGAAGTCGTTGTCACGGGATCTCGCATCGTACGCGACGGATATGAGGCGCCAACGCCGGTCTCCGTTGTCGGGCGGGAGCAGTTGGAACTGGCTCCAACCGCCGACATTGCCGACTACGTCAACACCATGCCCTCCTTGGCCAACAGCACGACGCCCCAGTCGGGCCTCCAGGGCATTTCCGCCGCCAATGCCGGCATTAACGGGTTGAACCTTCGCTCCTTGGGGTTGTCGCGCACCCTGGTGCTCCTCGACGGCCAGCGCGTCATACCTTCACTTCCTTCGGCCGTCGTCGACGTCAGCGAATTTCCACAACAGTTGATCTCGCGCGTCGACATCGTCACGGGCGGGGCGTCGGCGGCCTATGGTTCGGACGCGATCGCAGGCGTGGTGAACTTTATCCTCGACAAGACATTCACGGGCGTGAAACTCGACGTGAGCGGCACTACGACCGGTCAAGGCGATAACAAAAGCTGGGACGTTCAAGGCTCAGCCGGAACAGGCTTTGCGGGAGGCCGGGGACACGTCCTCGTCAGCGGTGGAGCCTCGGGGTCGCCCGGCATCATCGTCAACGACCGCCCTTGGAACCTCACCGGCGATTCCTTTATCGCCAACCCAAACTACACGGCGACAAACGGGCAGCCTGCTCAGATCGTGTCTTCCCAGGTGTCCATCAGCACGGCGACGGCCGGCGGCCTCATCACCGCTGGGCCCCTCAAGGGCACGGCCTTCGGCGAGGGTGGCGTTCCCTATCTCTACCATTACGGAACCCCCAACATCGGCGGCTGGATGGCCGGCGGCGATTGGCTGATGAGCCAAATCAGGGGAACCTACAGCCCAAGCGGCTTTGTAGGCGGCCAGAGCCTAATGCCGTTGACGACGCGCGCCAATGCATTTGGGCGCGTCAGCTACGACGTTACCGACAATGTAAATGTCTTTGTCCAAGGCGCCTGGAGCCGCACGCATAATGAATCGCTCATAGGTCCTGCTACCTACCAGGGCAACATCACGATCAAGGCCGACAACGCCTTCCTGCCCCAGTCAATTCGGGACCGGCTCACCGCCCTCGGTCAGACGACGTTCCTCTTCGGTACGTTCCAAGACCTGCCCGCAAGAGGCGCGTACTATACCCGCAAGGTCCGCCGCCTCTCTCTCGGCGCCACCGGCAACTTCGACGCTTTTGACTCCAATTGGAAATGGGACGCCCATGTCGAAAACGGGAAGGCCAATGGATTCTCGGCTGCCTTGAATTCGGTTCACGTTCCCAGGTACATGCGGGCTCTCGACGCCGTGCGCGATGCGAACGGTAGGATTGTTTGCCGTGACCCGTCCGATAACTGCGTCCCGTACAATGTGTTCGGAACCGGTGTGAACAGCGATGCTCAAAGGGCGTATATTTCGGGCTTCCCAGGCCAGTATTTGACCTTGAAGCAGAACTCCGGGGCCGCAAACATCTCCGGCGAGATATTTGACCTGCCCGCCGGGGCGGTGTCGGCCGCAACCGGCATCGAATACAGAAAGTGGTCGTCTGACGGCTACAATGAAGCTTCGCTGGAGCCGGGCGGTAACCCGTGGCACATCACGCCGACCACTGTGCCGATCGGGTCGCAGCGGGTGGTGGAAGGGTACCTCGAAGTGGACGCGCCCCTCTTAACAGGTCAAACGTTCGCTGAAGCCTTGAATTGGAATGGTGCGGTACGCGTCACAAACTATGATTCGTTCGGTACCATCGCCACCTGGAAAGTGGGGGTGACTTATAATCCCATAACAGATCTGCGCCTCCGCGCAACGCGCTCCTACGATTTCCGCGCGCCCACGCTCCTGGATCTTTATGCTTCAGCAAGCGGAAGCAATGCCGGAGCCACGCGCTCCATCACGGACCCGGCCAATAAGAATGCCATTGTCAATTACAGGGCCATTAGCCCTGGAAATCCGAACCTGCAGCCGGAGAAGTCGGACACGTTGGGCCTTGGCGCCGTGTATCAGCCTTCATTCTTACCGGGGTTTGCCGTTTCGTTCGACTACTTCGATATCAAAGTTAAAGACGGTATCGGCAGTGTCACTGCGCCTTCGGGCGATACCAATCAATATTTGGTAAATGAGTGCTATGCCGGTAATACGCAACTTTGCGCAGCTATCGCACGCGATGGGGCCGGCAATATCTTAACGATTGCATCGCTCCCCCTGAACGTTACTTCGGAGCGTGAAAAAGGCTTCGACATCGAGACCAGCTATGCCTTGCCGCTCGACACCGTTGTCGATAGCTGGGAAGGCAGGGTGCAAGTACGCGCTCTTACATCACACTATATCACCGACCTCCTTGGTTCAGGGGTTGCGGGGACTGCAGCACAAGAGAGAGTGGGCCAGATCGCCACGGGTTCGAACGGAATGCCAAACTGGCGTTGGCAAATCCAGACCCAGTATCAGGTTGGAGACGCCTCCTTCGCGGTCACTTACCGTGGCCACAATGGCGGAAAATACTTCAACAACTGGATTGAGTGTCAGTCAGCCTGTCCGGCGTCGACGACGGCAAACCCCACCGTCGCGTACAACCGTATGAAACCGGCGGACTACTTCGACTTCAACGCGACTTACAAGGTCCCTGTGAGCAGCGGTACCGTCGAGTTTTATGGCAGCGTGTCCAACGTGTTCGGTAAGGAAGTGCCGCAATACTACAAGCCGCTGACCGGAACGGCCCAGCAAGAGAACCTGCAGGTCTGGAACTGGTACGATTTGCTCGGTCGCGTGTTCCGCGCTGGCGTTCGCGTGAAAATGTAGGAATGTCCTGACTAAAGCGCCCACCAACACCAGAGTTGGTGTTGGTGGGCGCAACAGGACTGCAATGCTGTAATTCCTCCGCGCGCGCTAAGCCGGAATGACGTCGAAGGCGACGGTGGTTCGCGCCTCGTGCGAGGCGAACGGCGTCGTGCCGTGCCAGAGGTACGAGGGGAACAACGCCAGGGTCCCTGGCTCCGGCTTCACTTCGCGGCCCACGGCCGCGTCGAGCGGCAGGGCGAAGGGCGGGGCGCCGAACTCCAGCCAGCCCTCGCGGCGCCGGGCGTCGGCGACCACATCGGGCAGGGCGACGTAATAAGCCGAGCTGATCCAGCCGCCGGGGTGGATATGGCGAGCGTGGAAGCCGCGGTCGTGCAGCCTAGACGACCAGGCTCCAGCGAAGCCGAAGCGAGCTGCGTTACGGCGCAGAAGCGGGTGGGTGGCGTCGGTCCCGATCTCCGCCAGATAGCGCGCGACCGTCTCTTCGATCCGCCGCTTCAGCCGTTCGACGAGCGGGTGACCGGAGCTGAACAGGTCGTCGTGGGTCTGGGTGCCGCCCTTCAGGCTCTGGTCCATGAACTCGCGCCCATCGCGGTGCAGAGGGTCCAGCGCAGCGTTGAGTGCGGTGTTGAACGCCGCCATGTCGGCGAAGCCTTCGGGCGGCTCCAGGGCGTAGGTGCGCACCAAGGTGTCAAAGCCGTGCAGCGGCTCCGCACGGGGATCGCCCTGCAGCCGCCAAGCCAACCCAAGCAGGGCCAGCGCCGTCTGGTCGGCCGGATCGCGCGCCAGGAGGCGCTCGGCCTCGGCCTCGGCACGCGCCGGCTCGCCGGCGCGGAGCAGAGCGGTCGCAAGCCCATAGCGAACGCGCGCGGCGTCGGGCCACGACCGCAGCGCTTGCTCGAACAACGGTACGGCCTCTGCCGCCCGTCCCAGTTGCGCGCGGGCGGTGGCGAGGCCGTACAGCGTCTCAGGGCGGGGGGGCAGGGCGGCGTAGGCGACCTCCGCCGCCGCCCAGTCCTCAGCCGTCAACAGCGTCACCGCCTTGGCCAAACGCAGCGGCGTCGGGTTGGCGACGCGCGCGGCGGCCTCGTCGAACGAGGCAACGTAGTTCGGGCTGCGCCGGTGGTGGAGCAACTGGCTCAGCGCGTGGTGGGCGGTCAGGTCCATCGGCTCGGCGGCCACGGCGCGGCGGAAGGCGGCGACGGCCTCATCGTCGCGGCCGAGCTGCTGCAGCGCCTCGCCGCGCATCGCCGCCACCGCTGGTGCGCTCACCTCGGCCCGTTCGAAGGCGTCGAGAGCGCCGGCGAGGTCGCCCTGCGCCATCCGCGCCGCGCCGAGGTTGGCGAGCGCGTCCGCATCGCCAGGCGCCAGCCGCGCGGCCTCTGCCAGCCACCGCACCGCGTCTGTCCCACGCCCGAGCACCTTCAGAATTAGCCCGAGCGCCAGCGCTACGGATGTCTGGGCGGGATCAGCCTGGAGCGCGGCCTCGAAGGCCGCCGCAGCATCGGCGTGGCGGCCCTGCATCGCCCGGTGGCGGCCCATCAGCGCCAGCGCGCGGGCGTCGTGCGGCCGCATCGCCAGCGCCTGCGCCACGGCCGCCTCTACCGCCGCGCCGTCGCGCCGGGCCATGGCGACACCCGCCTTGGCCAACTGAGCCTCGAATTCCAGCTGAGCTTCCATGCCAGCGAAAGCTGGCATGCCATAGGTCCGCGTACAACCGAAACGGAGTGGTTCGGTCGAGTTTTATGGAAGCGTATCCAATGGGCTCGGTCGCGGTACGGAAACCACGTGTACCGGGCGGATGGAGACGGGGCTCCAGGCCCAGGCCAAAGAGGATGACATCACCGCACGACGAAAACGCCGCTGCGGTGGTGTACCTGGCGTCGGACAAAGCCAGGCTACACATCACCGGGACAACCATCGCCATGGACGGGGCTGCGAACCCGGAGGTGTGGTGAGGAAGCGGTTTCGAGGGTTGGGGAGTGTCCAGTAAAATTCTACGAATTCCGCCGTTTAGATACATCTCATTGTCGCATAATGTATATTATGTCTTTTAAAGAACTACTGGGGACAAGCCCAAAGGCCTGCGCTCCAAGCCTCGACCACCCATGCACTGAAGGCAGGCGTTACGCCCACCGACAACTGGCCCCCACTAGGGAGTCTCGGCTTGCCGGACACACCCGAACCACATAGAAAATTCACGGGATTAATCAACTCTTATAAAAACGGTCAGGCCAATACCTTGACGGCGTCCAGGTCCGAAGAGCTGCTCCAAGCAACATTGGCTGACGCCATTGCCGCGCAACAAAGCGGACGTCTTGCGGAAGCCGCGGCGGCTTACGAAAAAGTTCTCGAACTGGACCCTAAACACTTTGACGCGCTTCATATGCTGGGTGTTTTTGCCGCCCAGGACGGAAACTTCACCCGCGCCGCGCAATTAATTGGGCAGGCCATTGGCGCCAATGCGGAAAGCGTCCCCGCTTACTACAATCTTGGCTATGTGCTGGAGGAACTGCGGCAATACGCGACGGCCGTCGCCAGCTACGACCGGGCCATTGCCCTTAAACCCGATCACTTCGTCGCCTATAACAACCGCGGCGTTGCTCTGAAGGCTTTGCATCGGCTTGAGGACGCCGTCGCCAGTTTCGATGCCGCCATCCGCATCAATCCGGGCTACGCCGAGGCCCACCATAACCGTGGCATGACATTATTCGCCTTGAAGCAACACGCCGCGGCAATAGACAGCTACACAAACGCAATTCGCATACGACCCGATTATGCGGAAGCTCACCATGGCTGCGGCTTGGCGCTCAGCGCCTTGAAGAACTTTAAGATCGCGGTTGTTCACTTCAACCAAGCTCTGTCAATCAGACCCAACGACGCCGAGTCTCACACCAATCGCGGCTTGGCCCTGGCAGGCCTGAGACAGTATGACGCGGCGTTGGCTGACTACGATCAGGCGCTTCAATTAAAACCCAAACTCGCGGAAGCCCACAACGGCCGCGGGGTTTTGTTGCAGGCATTGGGGCATATAGAGGCCGCCTTGGCGAGCTACGACATGGCCATCGTGTGCGAGCCAAACTTCGCCGAAGCCCACTATAACCGCGCCCGCTTATTGCGCGACTTGAAACGCTATTCAGCCGCCATTGAAGCTTACGACCGGGCCCTTCAGCTCAATAAAAATGACGCCCTCGCTGATGCAATGCGCCTGCACACAAAAATGCAAATCTGTGATTGGCGCGCGCACGATAAGGATGTCGCGCTACTGCTGAAAAAAATTGCGCAGGGCGAAAATGCCGTTGTCCCGTTTCCAATTCTCACTCTCGTGGATGACCCTGCGATCCATAAGAGAGTGGCAGCTCTTTATGCAGCCGAAGTATTCCCCAAAAATGATGTCCTCGGGCCAATTCCAAAACGGCCGCGCCGCGAAAAAGTCCGCATTGGTTACTTTTCCATGGACTTCCGCGACCATCCCGTCGCGCGATTGCTCGCGGAGATAGTCGAAGCCCACGATCGCAGCCGATTTGAAGTTTACGGGTTTTCCTTCGGACCCGACATCCGGGACCGCATGCGCATTCGCCTGGAGAGCGCTTTCGACAAATTTATCGACGTGCGTGATCAATCCGACGAGGACACTGCTGCCCTAGCCCGGCGGCTTGAGATCGACATCGTCGTCGACCTCGCGGGCCATACGCGGGACTCGCGCACAGGCATATTCGCGATGCGCGCCGCACCGATTCAGGTGACTTACCTCGGCTACCCCGGCACCATGGGGGCGGACTACTACGACTACATCATCGAGAACCCGGTGGTGATTCCCGAAGTTGACCGGCATCATTATGCCGAGCGCGTCGTGCATCTACCCAGCTATTCTCCTAACGACACCAGCCACGCGCTTTCGGATAAAGTATTCACGCGGGCCGATCTGGGGTTGCCTGAGACGGGCTTTGTCTATTGTTGCTTCAACAACAATTTCAAAATCTCGCCCACGACCTTCGACTCCTGGATGCGCATTCTCGGGTGCGTGCCGGGGAGCGTGCTGTGGCTGTTGGAAGACAATCCCGACGCGGCGAACAATCTTCGCAATGAGGCGGAACGCCGGGGCATCGACTCCAGCCGCCTTATCTTCTCGCGGCGCATGCCCTTTGGCGACTATCTCGCATGCCAGCGACTGGCGGATCTATTCCTTGACACCCTGCCCTACAATGCTCACACCACGACCAGCCTCGCGTTGTGGATGGGCCTACCGGTTCTGACATGTATCGGGGCGTCTTTCGCGGCGCGTGTAGCTGCCGGCCTGCTCACCGAAATTGATCTGCCGGAACTGATCACCTCCACGTCGGCGGAATTCGAGGATCGGGCCGTTGCTCTTGCATCGAACCAACGTGCGATGGATGACGTCCGGTCTATGCTCGCAAGGAATTTAACGACGTCCTCGCTCTTCAAGCCCGCGCTGTATACCGCGCATCTGGAGAACGCCTACGCACAAATGGTCGACCGCTATCACGCTGACTTGCCACCCGAACATATCCGGGTGGTGCCCTAAAAAGGACCTGCCGGCGCTCTAAGCCTCAACCACCAGCCCATCAAAGGCCGGCGTCACGCCCACCGGCAACCGGGCCGCCAGGGTCTCGTAGTCCAGGCTGTTGCTCATATGCGTGATGATGGTCCGATGCGGTCTCAATTCGGCCACCCAGTCCAGCACCTTCGCCACATGGGCATGGGTAAAAAACGGCATGTCGCTGATGGCGCCGACGATCCAGACCTTGGCGCCTTTGATGACCGCCTTGGATGCTGGCGGCAGGTCGGAAACATCGGTCGAATAAATCACCGGCCCGAAGTTGTAGCCCAGCGTCTGCACATGACCGTGCTGCTGCAGGAAGGAGTCCACCGCGATATTGCCCACGGCGAAGCGCTCCGTGGGTTCGATGACGTGGGAGCGCAGCCACGGCCGGTAAACATAGCCGTCGGCCGGAATGGGCTTGAAGACATATCCGAAGCGGGTTTCCAGGCACCGCATGGTCTCAGCCATGGCATAGACCGGCAGGTCGGTTTTCAGCAGGCGCGTGATCTCACGCAGCTCGTCGATGCCATGGATATGATCGGCATGGGCATGGGTATAAAGCACGGCGTCGAGGCGCTTTAGCCCTACGTCCAGCATCTGTTCACGCAGGTCCGGCGAGGTATCCACCAGCAGGGTGGTTGTCTTTTCCCCTTGGCCCTCCTCCACCAGAATAGACGCACGGCGGCGGCGGTTCTTGGGGTTGCCCGGGTCACACTTGCCCCAACCGAGCGCGACCGAAGGCACGCCGGAGGACGATCCGCAGCCGAGGATGGTGACTTTCATCACGTTACGCCGGCGCTTTGGCCCCCGATATGCTTAGCTTTTGAGAACAGCCGGAAGAAATTGGCCGTGGTCTGGGCCGCCAGCTCGTCGCGCGAGACGCCCTTGAGGCCCGCCACCACAGCGGCGGTATGGGTGACAAAGGCCGGCTCGTTGGCCTTGCCGCGATGGGGCATGGGCGCCAGGTACGGGCTGTCGGTTTCCACCAAAATGCGGTCCAGAGGAACGGTCTTGGCGACCTCGCGCAAGGCGTCGGCCTTCTTGAAGGTGACGATCCCCGAGAGCGAAATGTAAAGCCCCAATTCCAGCGCTTTTACAGCAAGTTCCGGGCCGGAGCTAAAGCAATGTATGACTCCGGTGAACGCACCTTTGGCCATCTCTTCTTCCAGGATGGCGGCGGTCTCGGGATCGGCGTCGCGGGTATGGACGATCACCGGCAGCTTGTTCTGGCGGGCGGCGGCGAGATGGACGCGGAAGCTGCGTTCCTGGTCGGCGCGCGGGCTGTGCTCGTAATAGAAGTCGAGGCCGGTCTCCCCAAAAGCCACGACCTTGGGATGCTGGGCGAGCGCGGTCAGTTTTTCGACGTCCATGGCCGGTTCAACGCCGGCCTCGTGCGGATGGATGCCGACGGAACAGGACACATTGTCGAATTTTTCCGCCATGGCGCGCACGCCGTCGAAGGCGGTGATCTTAGTGCCGATGGTGAGCAAGTGGCCGACCCCGGCCGCGCGGGCGCGCGCCACGACGCCGGCGGCGTCGCCGGCCAGCTCAGGAAAGTCCAGATGGCAATGGCTGTCGACGAGGAATGGCGCGGTCATTATGCCCCCTTCCCTTCCCTGGGCCCTACTTTTGGATCACCGTAGCGCGGGAAGACGCCGGTCGGTGTCGGCAGTGCCGTGCCGCCTTTGAGCGCATGGGCATCGCCCAAGTGCGCGAAGGTCCGCGCGGACTCCGGCACGGCCAGCTGGTCGAGCATTTTGGCCGCGGCGGTGGGCGTGAAGGGCTGGATCAGGATGGCGAGATGGCGCACCACCTCGGCCAGTACATAAAGCACGGTGTTCATGCGCGCGGGGTCGGTCTTGCGCAGCGCCCAGGGCGCCTGCACATCGACGTAACCGTTGGCGGCGCGGACAACGACCCAAATCGCCTCGATGGCGTCATGAAAGGCCTGCCGTTCGATAGCTTCGCGGCATTGGTCGAGCAGGGCGTAGCTCGCGCCCAATAGATCCTTGTCGCCCGCGGTCAGATCGTTGGGCGCGGGCAGTACACCTTCCAGGTTTTTACCGATGAACGACAGGAACCGCTGCGCAAGGTTTCCGAAGGCGTTGGCCAACTCGCTGTTGATGCGCCCGGCTATGGCGGCTTCGGCGAAATCGCCATCGTTGCCGAAGGGGATTTCGCGCATCAGAAAATAGCGCAGCTGATCGAGGCCGTATTTCTCCACCAGCATATTGGGGTCGATGGCATTGCCCAGGGACTTGGACATCTTCTGACCTTCCACGGTCCACCAGCCGTGGGCGAAGACGCGCTTCGGCAACGGCAATTTCGCGGCCATGAGGAAAGCCGGCCAATAGACGCAATGGAAGCGGATGATGTCCTTGCCCACTACATGCATAGCAACGGGGTCCGCCTTGGGCCAGAACTTGGCCATCTCGCCGGATTCATCGGGGTAACCAAGCGCGGTGATGTAATTGGTGAGGGCATCAATCCAAACGTACATGACGTGTTTAGGATTGCCCGGCACCGGCACGCCCCACGAAAAGGCCGTGCGCGAAATCGACAGATCGTTGAGGCCGCCCTTCACGAAGCTGTAGATTTCATTGAAGCGGCTCTTGGGCGCGATGAAGTCCGGGTTGGCGTCGTAGAAGTCCAAAAGCGGCTGCTGCCATTTGGACAAGGGGAAGAAGAAGCTCTCTTCCTCGACCCACTCCACCGGCGCGCCGGTCGGACCAAGTTTTTCGCCGTTGGGGCCTTTGATCAGTTCACTTTCGTTGTAGAAGGCTTCGTCGCGCACGGCATACCAGCCGGCATATTTACCGATCTTGATCTCGCCCGCCTGTTCCAGCCGCTGCCATAAAGCCTGGCAGGCCTTGATGTGACGTTCTTCGGTGGTGCGGATGAAGTCGTCGTTGGTGATGCCGAGTGTCTTGGCGAGGTCGCGGAAATTCTGCGAATTGGCATCGCACAGCGCCTGAGCAGTGACGCCCTTCTCCGCCGCCTTGGCGACCTTCTGGCCGTGCTCGTCGGTGCCGGTCAGGAACTTGACGTCAAAACCGTCCAAGCGCTTGAAACGCGCCAACACGTCGCAGGCAATCGTCGTGTACGCATGCCCGATGTGGGGCTTGTCGTTGACGTAGTAAATGGGCGTCGTGATGTAGAACGCGCCATTCTTACTTGGGGACACGGGGGAACACTCCAAAATCCGCGAAAATGTGCGCCTGATATAGACGTTTCAAGGAGTTCGCGAAAGGGTGCCCGATTGGACGGAGGGGCCTGGAATTAGGCGGCTTTTCCCAGCGTGGCCGCACTTTCCACCGACATCAGCATCAGCATGAGGCTGCGCTTGCGGTCGAGGTTGATGGCGTCGGTGCGCCGCGCGAGGTGGCTGATCTTGTCCCAAACCTCGGCCCAGGCGGAGGGCGCGGCGGCGGTGAGAAGCTTGCGAGCCAGATCACGCTCGCCCGGCACAATTTCAGCCAGGGTGTCGAGGCCGCCCCTGGCCCCTTCAGTCGCCATGCGCGCGAGCCACCATGACAGGAGGCCGGTCAGGGTGCGAAAGACATCGCCCTTCAAGGCTTTGTCGCTCAAGGCATGGAGCCGCGAGATATTGAGGCGGGGTGCCTCGGCCAAAAGGTCCATGAGATCGCGGAACAGCGCCACGCCGCCCTCATCCGCCAGTTCCATGGCGCGGCCGATGGAGCCGTCGGCCAGCACCGCCAGCGCCGTCACATCGGCGGCCTTCAGGTCTGGGCGATAGCGGCCCATGAGCATGGTGACCTGGGTTTGCGCGAGCGGCCTGAGATCGAGGCGGCGGCAGCGCGAGCGGATGGTCGGCAGCAGGCGGTCGGGATTGTGCGCGACAAGGAACAACAGCGCCCGGCGCGGCGGCTCCTCCAGCACCTTCAGCACGGCGTTGGCGGCGTTGGAGTTCATTTCGTCGGCGGCGTCGATTATCACCGTGCGCCAGCCGCCTTCGGCCGGGGTCATGGACATGAAGCCGCCGATCTCGCGCACCTCATCCACGCCGATGACGGTTTTGCGCTTGGTCTGCTTGGTATCGGACCAGCCGCGCTCGACAATGCGGAAATCGCCGTGACCCTGGGCCGCCACGCGGCGAAACACCGGATCGTCGGCGGACATGTTCAAGGTTTTCACTGGCGGTGCGCCGAACATATCGGCGGCGTCGGGTTCAGCGCCTTGCGCCAGCGCGAAACGCGCCATGCGGTATGCCAGCGTCGCCTTGCCGATGCCGCGCGGCCCGCAGATCAGCCAAGCATGCGCCAGCCGTCCGCTGGACCAAGCCTGGAGGTAGTCCTTCTCGGCCGCGTCATGGCCTATAAGATAGGGATTGCTGCGCGGCTCGGGGATTTCTGTGGGATCGGCATCGCGCATTGCGAACAGGCCCTTACGGCAAGACCTTCAGAACTTCGGCTAATACCTGGATATGGATATCGTCGATGCTTTGCGTGCCGTCGATGACCTTGCAGCGGCCGGGCTCGGCCTTGGCGACGGCCTGAAATCCCCGGCGCACGCGTTCGTGGAACTCGACGCCCATGCTCTCGTAACGCGTTTCCTTGCCGCCGCGCTGCGACGCCCGTTCAAGGCCGGCTTCCACCGGCAGGTCGAGGATCAAGGTCAGCTTTGGCTTGAAGTCGCCGATGGCGGCCTTATAAAGCGTATGCAGCGCCGTCACGTCGATGCCGTAAGCATAGCCCTGATAGGCGATGGTCGAATCGGCGAAGCGGTCGGAAATCACGATCTTACCGGCGTCCAGCGCCGGCCATACCGCGTTCACCAGGTGATCGCGCCGGGCCGCTGAATGCAGCAATGCCTCGGTGATGCCGTCCCAGTGGCCGCCAGGCCCCTCCACCAGCAATTTGCGGATGGCCTCGGCGCCGGTGGCGCCGCCCGGCTCGCGCGTCAGCAGCACGTTGTGGCCTTTGGCGCTGAGCGCTTCGCCCAGCAGGCGCACCTGGCTGGATTTGCCCGCACCCTCGCCGCCCTCGAATGTGATGAAAATGCCTTTGGTCATGATGCTCACTTGGCTGGAACGGTCACAGCCTTGCCCGTGCCGGGCGAACTCGGCGGCCCGGTGAAGATATATTGAGCGGCCGCTTTAAGGCGACCAACAAATCCAAGGCGCCCTACTCCGGTCGCGGCGTGGAGCGGGATTTCGATAGGCGCCAGATCCTTGACGTTGATGATCACCTTGGCGACCTCGGCGTCTTTGGCGATCGGCGCGGGCAACGGTCCCTGATAGACCACTTTGACGTCCAGCGCCTGACTGTTAGCGCGCGGCACCGTGATCACAACATCCTGGGGAATCACCAGTTCTACGTCGGAGGCGTCGCCGAGCCAGACTTCGGCGGTCGTGACCACATCGCCGGCCTTGAAAAGCTCGCGGTTGGTGAACTCGCGGAAGCCCCAGTCCAATAGCTTGGAGGTTTCCTCGTCGCGGTCCTTGATGCTGTTCATGCCGTTGGCGACCATGATCAGCCGCCGGCCGTTGCGCATCGCCGAAGCGGTCAGCCCATAACCGGCAATCTCGGTGTGACCGGTTTTCAGGCCGTCAGCGCCGCTGCCGACGCGGTAAAGCAGCGGATTGCGGTTGCCTTGGGTGATGTTGTTGTAGGTGAACGAGGTCTCGCTGTAGATCGTGTAGTACTCGGGGAATTCGGTGATCAGCCTCTTAGCAAGAGTCGCGAGGTCGCGCGGCGTCATGTAGTGATTATCGTCGGGCAAGCCGGTCGCGTTGACGAAGTGGGTGTTGGTCATGCCAAGTTCTTTGGCCTTGGCGTTCATGGTCTCGGCGAATTCTTGTTCGCTGCCGGAAATGGCTTCGGCCAGGACGACGCAGGCATCGTTGCCCGACTGGATAATCATGCCGCGGATCAGGTCCTCGACCTTCACCTGGGTATTGGGCTCCAGGAACATGGTGGACCCGCCGCTGGCGGCTCCGCCGATCTGCCATGCGTTGCGGCTGACGGTCACTTGATCGTCCAGCTTAAGCTTGCCCGACTTCAGCGCCAGGAACGTCATATAGGCGGTCATCAGCTTGCTCATGGACGACGGCGGCATGCGCCGGTCGGCGTCCTTGGCGTCGAGCAATGTCCCGGTCTGGAAATCCAACAGGATGTATTCGCGAGCTTTGATGTCGATGGCCGCCGCCGGGCGCACGGCGGCGGCGAGAAAAGCGGCGCAAAGCAAAATCGTAAAGGGGGACTTCATCGCATAAATTACCTAGGGAAAATTTATTTTGGGCGCTCAATGCGGCGGTTTCGAGGCCGAAGGTTATTCGCGCACCACCTTGGCGTCGTTATACCCATAAGACTTGACCTTTCCCAAGAGCGCTGTGGCGCTCAAGGCGTCGGCCACGGGCCCAAGCCGGACGCGGTAGAGCTTTCTCTTGTTCACGGTCATGGGCACGATATGAACCGTGCCCAATTCGCCCAGCTGCTGTTCCAGCTTGCGGGCATTGGCTTCCTCGGCAAAGGCCCCGGCTTGGATAAAGATACCACCAGCTGCGGCAACCACAGTGGGTTTTGCGGGGGCTTTGGGTGTCACCGGTTTGATGATGTTGCCGGTTGTCTTGGCGTTGGCCGGTTTGGGTGGCGCGACAGGCTGCGGCTCGATCGCCACGGGTTGCACGGCGGACGGCGTCCGGGCATAGGCATCGATGGGCCCGGCCACCACCGGCGCCAGGGCCGCAGCGGTCACGACGTTGCGCGGCGCGGCGGCGATTTGGGGCATCTCCGGCGGATGCTTCATCAGCGCGATGTTTTTCAGATTGAGGCTTTCCTCGGGGTCGATCTCGACCCGAACATGGGCGGTGCCGGCCTCATAAAATCCCAGAAGCTGCGCGGCTTTTTTAGAAACATCGATGATGCGCTTGCTGTGAAAGGGCCCACGGTCGTTGACCGTCACCTTCAGCGTCCGCCCGTTATCGAGGTTGGTCACCTTGACCACGCTCGGCATGGGCAGGGTCGGATGGGCCGCCGTGATGTCGTTCATGTCGTAGCGATCGCCGTTGGCGGTGCGCTTGCCGTGAAAGTCCGCGCCGTACCAGGAGGCAATGCCTTCTTGCACATAACCGTAGTCTTCGGCCGGATAGTACCAAAGGCCTTCGACCTGATAGGGCCTGCCAACTTTATAGAGACCGTCGTCCGGCGCGGCTTGCGCCACCGGCGGCAGCGTGACGACAGGCGTCTTCGGGCCCGAGGCACAGGCGGCCAGGCCCAAGGGGGAGCACATCAAGAGTGTGCGCATCACCCGGCTATACGGGACCATCAGCTGGTATTCGCCCCCAATCTGGTATCCACTCATGTGGATAACACTAGATTTTGTAGTGTAGAGAAGGAGATGGCTTCTGGCAAGATTCCGGGCTGTAAGGTTCTAAAGACCCTACGAGCGGGCTGCCTTAGCCCTAACGGCGGCAATGACATTGCGGTCGGCGTAGCCGTCGGGCACCAAACCATTGGCGAGCTGGAAGGCGCGGATAGCCTGACGGGTGCCGCTGCCCATAACGCCGTCGGCTATCTTCAAAAAGCCTAAGGTGACAAGAGCTTCCTGCAGACCCACGACTTCCTCGCGGCGGAGGGGATCGCCTTCGGCTCCTGGATTATTCAAACCACCGGCGCCGATCAACCTGTCAGCCAGATGGCCGATGGAGATCGCATAAAAGGCCGAGCGGTTGTATTTCAGGATGACCCGATAGTTATCGTAGAGCAAAAGCGCCGGCCCGTTTCGCCCCGCCGGCAGCACGACTGAAGCCTGGATGTCCTGCGCCGGCAGTAGTTTGCCATCGACGCGCCTCACGCCCAAGGCCGACCACTCGGCCAGGGATTTCATCGTCTCTTTGGCGTCAACGTCCAGGCTAACGAGCTTGAGGTCGAAATCTTTCGGCAGGCGCACTTCCCTGCCCCAGGTACGCTCAGTGTTCCAGCCCAAAGCCTTTACGACGTAGTTAGCGCTGGATCCCAGGGCGTCGGGAACGCTGCTCCAGATATCGATATGTCCGTTTTTGTCTTCATCGACGGCGTAACGCAGGAAGGTCGACGGCATGAACTGGGTCTGGCCCATGGCCCCGGCGTAAGAGCCCGTCATTTTGTCGAGCGTGATGTGGCCGCGATCCAGAATGGTCAGGGCGTTGAAGAGTTCGTTGCGGAACATGTCGCCGCGCCGGCCTTCAAAGGCCAGCGTCGCCAGCGATTGGACGACCGGATAAGCGCCGGCATCCCTGCCGTAGTCGCTTTCCATGCCCCAGAAGGCCACCAGGAATCGGGCCGGCACGCCGTATTCGCGCTCGAGCCTGGCCAGAAGCGGGGCGTGCTGCTGCATCATGGCGCGGCCGTTGGCCACCCGCCGCTCGGAGACGAGGCTGTTGAGATAGCGCGTGAAGGTGTTGCTGAATTCGGGCTGGCGGCCGTCGGCTTCAATGATGCGCTGGTTTAACGTCAGACCGCCCAAGGCCTGGGAAATGGTGGCCGGCGCGATGCCGCGTTTGGCGGCGTCCTCGCGCGCCGCATCAAGCCAGACGGCGAACCCTGCGTCCGATAACGCCGGCGGTGATGTTTCAGTCCGCGCCACGGCGGCTGGTTGGGCCCGCGCCGATGCCACGGGTACGGGTTCGGCTTTACCCTGACAGGCGGCCAAAAGGCCGGACAGCGCCAAGGGGGCCCCCATCAGCCAAAGCCCGCGCCGTAAGCTAAAATTCACGCCCATGGCACCCTTTTAATCGCTGTGCGGCGGCATTTCCAGCGGCGGCGTTACCAAGGCAAGCTGTGGCATTGATTGGGTCTTTCGGCTAAAGTTTCGGCGGCGGGGCCTTTCTTAAGGAACTCCCGCTGGGATCAACGGGGGTTGGTGGGTATGGCGGAAGAAGGCACTTTTAACAGCTATGCGAGCCAGGCGACGGTGGATCTGAATAAGGTCCAGGAGAGCGACGCCGAGTTGGAAGGGATGGAGGAAGGCTCCTCCAAAAATCCTAAACGTCAGCTGACCGCCATCATGTTCACCGATATCGTCGGCTACTCGAAGCAGATGGGCGCCAACGAAGCCGCCATGGTGAAGAAGCTCGGCATCCACAACGAAATCATGCGCAACCAGATCGTGCGCAACCGCGGCACCGTCATCAAGACCATCGGCGACGCCTTCATGGTGCGCTTTCGCTCGGCCGAGAATGGCGTTCAGTGCGCCATGGATTGCCAAAAGGGCATAGGCGAATACAACAAGGGCAAACCGGCCGACGATCAGTTCCACATCCGCATTGGCTTGCACATGGGCGAAGTCATTCACACCGGCACCGACGTGTTCGGCGAAGGCGTGAACATCGCCGCGCGTATCGAGCCCAAAGCCGATCCGGACGGCATCGCGGTATCGGACGCCATCGTCAATGCGGTGCGCAACAAGGTTCCGGCGCACTTTGCCTCCATGGGCCGCTTGCCCATGAAGAACATCGCCAACCCGCCGGAGTTGTTCAAAGTGTTCCCGCTGGAAGAAGCCGCTTCGCAAAAGGTCGCCAAACCCGGCGCTGCGGCGCCCGCTGCTGCAGGCAAAGCCGCCGCGGGCGGCAAAGGTGCGGCAGCTGCGGCGCCCGCTGCCGGCGCTCCGGGCGGCGTATTCAAGATCTGAGGTGCGCTCGGTCCTCTTCTCGCTTCTGTTTCTGATCGCGAGCAACGCCCTCGCCGCCGAGAAGCTTACCCTCGGCACCGACTGGCGTGCTGAAGCCGAACACGGCGGTTACTATCAAGCGCTCGCCACCGGCCTTTACGCCAAGGCCGGGCTTGAGGTGACGATCCGTCAAGGTGGTCCGCAGGTCAATCACTCCCAGCTTCTGGCGGCTGGTAAGCTCGACATCAGCGTCGCGCCCAATTCATTTATCCCGCTCAACTTCGTCGACCAGAAAGTGCCGGTGGTCGCGGTCGCCAGCATGTTCCAGAAAGACCCCGCCGTGCTGATCGCCCACGCCGGTCAGGGCCACGATACGATTGCCGCCCTCAAGGGCCAGAAGATCATGATCTCGCCCGACACGCGCATCGGCTTCTGGCGCTTTCTGAAATCAAAGTATGGTTTCGCCGACGATCAGATCGCGCCTTACACGTTCAATCTCGCGCCGTTTCTGGCCGATCCCAAGGCGATCCAGCAAGGCTATGTCACCAGCGAGCCCTTTCAGATTGAGCGCAGCGGCAAAAAGCCGGTGGTCATGCTGCTGTCCGATGCGGGTTACACCAGTTACGCCTCATTGATTGTGACATCACGCAAGATGGTTGGTACGCAGCCTGATGTGGTGCAGCGCTTTGTCGATGCCAGCATCGCGGGCTGGGCAAGCTACCTGAACGGCGATCCAGCGCCGGCCCATGCCCTGATCAAACGCGACAATCCCGACATGACCGACGAACTGCTGGCCTATGGCCGTGACAAGCTCAAAGCCTACGGGATCGTTGAGTCAGGCGATGCGGCAACCGGTGGCATCGGCGCCATGAACGACGCGCGCTGGAAGGCCTTTTTTGATCTCATGGCGGCCGACGGTTTGTACCCCGTCGGCATGGATTACCGCCAAGCTTACACCCTGGCCTTCGTCGGCAAAGGTGTTGGTGCGGGAGCCAAGCGTTGAACGATCCGGCCGTTGTTCTCGCCGGAGTCAGCAAGATATTCTCCACCGGAACGGCCGCCCTGGCTGCGACGGATTTATCTATCGCCGAAGGCAGCTTCACCAGTGTTGTCGGACCTTCGGGCTGCGGTAAATCAACCTTGCTGCGCCTAATCGCCGGTTTGACACCGCCGACGTCGGGTCGGATCGCGCGCGCGGCGACTGCGACACCGCTGGCCACGGGCTTTGTTTTTCAGGAGGCCACGCTCATGCCCTGGGCGACGACGGCGGAGAACATCGCCCTGCCCTTGCGCCTGGCCAGCGTTGCCGATGCCGAAGTGGCAGCACGAGTCAGCGATGCCGTCGCGCGCGTGGGCCTTGGTGGTTTCGCGGCCGCTTATCCCCGCGAACTCTCCGGCGGCATGAAGATGCGCGTGTCCATCGCCCGCGCCATTGTCAACGGTCCCCGACTTCTGCTGATGGACGAGCCCTTCGCCGCCCTCGACGAGTTCACGCGCTTCAAGCTCAATGACGATCTGCTTGAACTTTGGCAGCGGAACCGCTGGACCATCCTGTTCGTCACCCATTCCATCCGTGAAGCCGTGTTTCTGTCGGAGCGGGTGGTCGTCATGTCACCGCGCCCGGGACGCATCGTCGCCGATCTGGCCGTCGATCTGCCGCCGCAGCGTGATGCCGCCCTGCGGCTCGGCCATGCTTTTGCCGATCAATGCGCCCGCGTGACGAGCGCACTCGGCGATGCTTTCCTCACACAGGCTGCGTCATGACGCGCATTGCCCAGGCACTGCTGCCCGCCGCGTTCGGCGCGCTTGTGCTGACGCTGTGGGAACTCGCCGTACGCCTCAATGAGATTCCGCCCTACATTTTGCCGGGCCCCTTGACCATCATGGCCGCGCTGTGGGAGAGCGGACCCGAACTGCTGCAGGCCTTGAGCGTTACGCTGGAAGTCACCATCGCCGCGCTGATATTGGCGGCCGTCACCGGGGCGGGCATCGCCCTTCTGCTGGCGCAGTCGAAGCTCGCCGAGCAGACGCTGTTTCCTTACGCGGTGTTCCTGCAAGTCACGCCCATCGTTACGGTGGCGCCCTTTGTGATCATCTGGGTGAACAACGTTTTTATTGTGCTTCTGATCCTGGCCTGGATGGCGGCGGTGTTTCCGATCATCTCCAATACATTGCTGGGTCTGAAAAGCGCCGACCCGAATTTAAAGGATTTGTTTCGCTTGTATGGCGCGAGCCGCGGACAAACCGTGTTGCGGCTTCTGGCACCCAGCGCCCTGCCCTATTTCCTCGGCGGCCTGCGCATCAGTGGCGGCCTTGCCTTGATCGGCACGGTAGTCGCGGAAATGGTCGCGGGCACTTCCGGCGCGCGCTCGGGCCTCGCCTCACGTCTTCTGGAGGCCAGCTACCGTCTCGAATTGGCGCGGGCGCTGGCATGTTTCGCCTTGCTCAGCGCCGCCGGCTTCATCCTCTACATCGCACTCGATGTCTTGTCGCGGCGTCTTCTGCGGCATTGGCACGAGAGCGCCCGCCCAGTAGAATCCATATAATGGAATCCTCATGAGCGAACCCGCCAACCAATTCGGCCGCGATACGCTCATCACGCCGCTGATCATCATGGTCAATAACGGCGTGCCGGTGACCACCTTCATCGATGTCGGCGCCGCCGACGGCACCTTTGCCTTAACGGTGCTGGATGCCGTCAATCCGGGCTTACGGCTTTTTAATATCGACGCCCAGGAAACCTACGCTCCCAGCCTCGCGCGCATCGACGCCATGTTGGGCGAGCCCTATCGCATCACGGCGGTCGGCGAACGCAACGGCACCATCCGGGTCAGCGCGCCCAAGCATGAGTATTGGCTTTCGACCGCCGCGCACATGAACGCCGGCGAAGGCACCCTGGAGCTGCCATGCCGCACGCTCGATAGTTTATGCACGGAGGCTGGTGTGAAGGGACCGTCTTTCATCAAGCTCGACGTCGAGGGCGCGGAAATGGGCGTCCTGCGCGGCGGCAAAGAAACCCTGCGCGAGACTTGCGGTTTGTTGATCGAGAGCCCCGTACGCAATGCCCCCGGCCCCCAGTTTCTGGAGATTTACAAATTCCTCGCGGAACGGGATTTTTCGCTCTTTGATATCGTGCGTATGTCTCACCGTGGCAGCGACGCGACGCTGTATCAGTTCTATGCGGTTTTTATCGCCAACCGTTTCGATTTCAGAGGCAAGAGTCCGCTCCGCTCCAAGCAGCAGCAGGCGGAGGTCCTGGAAGCCGTCTCCGACCGGCGCAGTCAGCTCCGCGCGGAGAACATGCAATTAATAGCATCGATCAAACTAAAACGCGCAATGGGGCGATGAGTGATTTCTATTCCGCCGCGGATCGCCGCTCGGGGTACAAACCGAGCAATCCTTCGCGGCTGGCTTTGCAGACACCACGTTCCGTGATCAGTCCGGTGACGTAGCGCGACGGCGTGACATCAAAAGCGATGTTCAGTCCCGGACTTCCATCTGGCACGATCTGTACGGTTTCGCAGACGCCGGCGGCATTGCGCCCGGTGATATGCGTCAACTCGCGTGCATCCCGCTCCTCAATGGGAATATCCGCGCCATTCTGAAGCGACCAGTCGATGGTTGTTGAGGGCAGCGCCACATAAAACGGCACGCCGTTATCATGTGCCGCGAGCGCCTTCAGATATGTGCCGACCTTATTGCAGACATCGCCGTGAGCTGTGGTGCGATCGCTGCCAACGATGACCATTTGCACCCGGTCGTGCTGCATAAGGTGACCGCCCGTGTTGTCTGCAATCACCGTGTGCGGCACGCCGTGCGATTTCAACTCATATGCGGTAAGCGATGCGCCTTGGTTGCGCGGACGCGTTTCATCCACCCAAACATGTACGGGGATGCCGGCGTCGTGAGCCGCATAGATCGGGGCCAGCGCGGTTCCCCAATCGACGCAGGCCAGCCATCCCGCATTGCAATGTGTCAAAATATCAATGGCGCTATTCCGATTCAGGCCTTCCCATAACCGGGCGATGATCTTATGTCCGTGCTCGCCAATGGCCCGGCATTGGGCGACATCTTCGTCGCAAATAACCGCCGCCCGTTTATACGCCGCATCCGCGCGGCTTTTAGGTTCCAACGGCATTAAACAGCTGCGCATTTCTTCAAGCGCCCAGGCCAAATTCACGGCCGTTGGGCGGGCAGCGCGCAAGAGCGCCAAGGACTGGTTTAGATGCATATCCGACGGATCGGCTTTCATGGCCAGCGCCATGCCATAGGCCGCGGTCGCACCGATCAGCGGCGCGCCTCGGACGGTCATGTTGCGGATGGCCTCGGCGGCCTCGGCCACGGTGGCGAGCGTTACGACCGCGAATTCGAAGGGCAATCGCCTCTGGTCGATGACCTGAACGCGCCGGCCGTCGTCGGCCAGCCAAATAGTCCGATAGGGGCGTCCGTCAATCTTCATAGGCGCGTTGCCTCACGTTCTGCGGAAGGCGTATTAACAATTGGATCTGATGCAATCATTAATTTTCCCGCCTCCTTAAGCCGCCGGCAGAACGCGCCCGATAATCGGCGCCAGCTTCTTGACGACGGCCTGGTCGCGCGCGTCGGGTGACGTGATGATGGCAGAATCCAGGGCGTGGTGACAGCCGCGGTCACAGGGATACACACGGTGCTGTAGCGTCGGCGTGATCGCTTTTACCAATTCTCGTGCTTTGTCGGCATTGGCCAAAAGAACACGCACGATCTGGTCCACCGTCACTGCGCCGTGGTCTTCGTGCCAGCAGTCATAGTCGGTGACCATGGCGATGGTGGCGTAACACATCTCGGCTTCGCGGGCGAGTTTGGCTTCGGGCATGTTGGTCATGCCAATGACGTCACAGCCCCAGCTGCGATAGAGCTCGGATTCCGCCAGCGTGGAAAACTGCGGGCCTTCCATGGTCAGGTACGTGCCGCCCCGCACATGTGGAATTTTGAGCGCGGCGGCCGCAGCGGCGATCCCCTCGCCCAATCGTCCGCACACCGGATGGGCCATGGAGACGTGGGCGACCAGGCCCGGCTCAAAGAAGGATTTTTCCCGCGCGAAGGTGCGGTCGATGAATTGGTCGGCGATGACAAAGGTTCCCGGCGCCAGTTCCTCTTTCAAGGACCCGCAGGCGCTTAAGGACAGAATTTCCGTCACGCCGGACATCTTGAGCGCGCAGATATTGGCCCGGTAATTGAGGTCCGAGGGCGAGCGCTTGTGGCCGCGCCCATGACGCGGCAGAAAGACCATCTTCTGGCCGCTGAGCTCACCGTGGAGCAGATCGTCGGACGGATCGCCGAAGGGGGTCGTGACTTTCCGCCAGGTTTTGTTGGTGAGCCCGTCGAGATCGTAAATGCCCGATCCGCCAATCACGCCGATGACAGGAGGTGTGCCGGAATGCGCAGCCATAACAATAAGTCTCCAAGTCCCCGCGCCCATCTTCCGGGCCTTAGGGCTTTTTTCTACACGTTCGGCGTGATCAAAAACACTCTTTCAAATGTGCCCCGGAAGTTTGCTATAAGCTGCACGCGTTCCGGAAGGGTGGCCGAGTGGTTTAAGGCACCGGTCTTGAAAACCGGCGAGGGTGTAAGCTCTCCGTGAGTTCGAATCTCACCCCTTCCGCCACGCCCACAAATTCATTTTCTTTAAATAAATTCAATGTGTTAGGGAGCACCCGAGGCGACGGCCATCGGATGCCGTTATCCTTGCGGAAGGAGATGGACCGGCATGGCTTTAGGTTTAGGATTGTGCAGGGCGTGCTTGGCGTCGCTGAGCCGGAACAAGAGGGGGAAATCATGGGTCGACGGATCTGGGCGACGCTACGCACGCGCGAATTTTCTCTGCCTTTTAGAATTTAAAGCGCAGCCCCGCACGGTACACAATTCAGGAAATGTCATAGATCCCCGCCCCAGTCGTCGCCAAGTTTATTTAGCATGGGGAATTAGGAGCCGCGTTGATTCGACCCGAGCTGACCGCTCGGATGCGCACCGTCTATCGGTTGGCTTCTATTCGGAGTGAAAAAGAATCGCGCGCGGCGAACCGCGCGCGATTCTCACTAAACCACAATCTCACTAATGGAGTCAGACGTCAGATTGGTTCCCCCACCAAACTTCTGAAGGTCCATTCCCAGCGTACGCATTGCGGTGAGAGCCATCCGCGACATCGGCGCACCCTTCATATCGATATGCAAGCCGGTCTTGAACTTTCCGCCGGCACGGCCCGCGGTGAACATCGGTATGTCGTCCAAGGAGTGCGTGCGAGCGCTGCCGCAATCGGTGTCGGCCACGATCAGCATATTATCGAGCAGCGTACCATCGCCTTCCTTGATGTCCGAAAAAGAATGCAGGAAAGTAGCAAACCCTTCCATGCAACGACGCGTAAACCACGAGCAGTTCGGCTGGTGGCCCTTCTCGTCGACCGGCTCTTCGTGCGTGGTCGTGTGGTGAGGCTTGTCATATCCCGGTTTGACCGTATTCGAAGACATGTCGGCGTAGGCCATGTTGAGCACGCGCGTTTGGTCGCACGCGACAGCCATCGCAAGCAGATCCGACATCATTTTATTTCGCACAACGATGGACGGAGATTCGAGGCCCATATGCACATTATCTTTCCCTGGCTCCACGGGACGGCAGGCCTCGATGGCCTCTGGCTTCGTTAGCTGCTGATCTAATTGATTCTCAAGGTGACGCAGCCCTGTGAAATATTTATCAAGACGCTCCTTGTCCGCTGCGCCGACACGCTGATTGAGCCAACTCATATCTTCCATGACCACCGACAGCACACTTTTGCGCGACATCACGAGCGGGCTGGGCTTAAAGTCCTTGCCGTTCGGATCCGTAAATTCGGGCCCAAACAAACGTGCATAGAATTGAAGCGGCGAATATTCGGACGCATTGACCGTATTCGGGTTTTCATACGAATACGAAGCACGCGCATGCCCCGCGGCCGTGACCGTCAAGGTCTTAAAGCGATTTCGGCTGCCGATATGATTGGCGACCTTAATATCCCACGTTCCATCGGAAAGCCCTTGGGCGGGGGTGGGTGGATTTCCAGTGCGCGAAATGATCCAGGCTGTTGAGTGGCCTACCAGCGCGGCACCGTCGCGAAATCCCACGAAGTTCGTAAGGACGTTCATATTGTCCCGATAGGGTTTGAGCGCTTCGATTTCTTCTGGGAACTCGAAATCCTTGCCGGTTTTCTTCGGCACGAAAAGGTCGTGCGTCATGCCAAGGCCCCAGCTCCAGGTACCGAAGCGCACCGGCATTGGCTTGCCATCAGCAAAGGCATTCCCGTTGCTATTCAGGAAGCAATCGAGGAGCGGCAACCCGACCGTAATGGCGCCACCATTCAACATGCCGCGAAGCACGCGACGACGAGAAAAATTTTTCAGCATATTTTTCGCTCCTACTTAGTCATGAATTTGCAGCAATTTAATTCGTTGGCGAAGCGCTCGCGCTTTTTTTCTCAGCCGGCGCCGCGCTGGCCTCGTCGACTTTAGAGAACGCGGGGCTCAGCGTAATCGCGCGCAACAACGGCTTCAGACGATAGCCGTTCGAGGCGAACGTCTTATTTAGATCCTCCAGAACAGGGGCGGTCGATTGAGGCAAGACGCCCGCGGTCGCATAGGTAAAAGCGCGCTGTACCAGGCATTTTGGCACTGCCGGACTACCGTGTATCGCCTGGCTCATGCCTTCAATATCTGTGAAAGCTTTGCCATCGACGACGCCTCTGAGATCAATCTTCTCACCCTTTTCGTTATCACGATAGCGGCCGGCACCGTCGAAATTCTCCAGTGCAAGACCGATGGGGTCCGTAATCTTGTGACAGCCTGCGCACGCAGGATTTTTTTGATGAAGATCGAGCCGTTGCCGCGCGGTCTTGAGGCTCGGATCGGGATTTTCGACCGCCGAAAAATCGACGTTGGCCGGCGGCGGCGGAACCTTCTGGCAAAGAATTAGCTCACGCAGTGCCTTGCCCCGCAACGTGGGAGAACTGCGCGTCGAATGGGAGTTCATTGCAAGGAAACTTGCTTGCGTCAGAATGCCGGCGCGATGAGCTTCGGGTGGAAACTCGTACGCTCTCCAGCCTGGCAACCCCTTTACGCCATAGAGAACTCCCAACCCCGGCGAAATGAAGGTCTCGCGCGACGTAAAGATATCTCTGTAGTCGCCGTTTTTAGTCAGCAATAGGTTGACGACCGTGCGCAATGTCTGTTCGCGCGCATCGGATACGAGATTGCCAAGAAAATACGGATAGGTGTTAGCATCTTTGGTGACGGTTTCCATGCCTTCCAAGCCGAACATGTCGTCGAAGAAGGCGCGTGTTCCCATCTCTAGCCGCGGGCTGGCCAACATTGCGTCAACAACACGGGCGCGTTTTTTGTTATCAAACAAATCGCCGCGACTGGCCGCTGTGCGTAGAGTCCGATCCGGCGCAGCATTCCATAAAAACAGGCTCAAGCGGGACGCCTGCGACGCCGCATCCAAGCGCATGTGGCCAGGGTTCTTGGGATCAGGCTCTTCATTTTCCACGACCAAAAGCACGTTGGGATTCAAGAGCACGCTCTCGAGAACGACTTGGATTCCAGAGTAAAAACTATTGAGGCGGTTTGCCACCACGCCGGCTTGATCAACCATTTTCGCGACGTGCTCTTTGGGCGGCGGTATGAAGTATAGATAATCGATGACGCGCGTCAGGAACTTGCTTGCGCAGGCATCATCGGCGGCTCTCTCATCTGCCGGTTTGCACTGAAACAGTGCACCCCTGTGGTCGGCATCGACAACCTGCAAGGACACCAGATTGGCGATTTTTTGATAAGTCTCAATTTGTGAGTCGCTGACGCCACCCACCGAAGCTCCGGCCATAAGCAGGCCTCCATCGCGCGGAAGCGGCGCGAACTTCACATCGATTTTAATGTCGGGGCCGAAAAAATACTGAATTGTATTGATGTACTGCTGCAAGGTCAGCAATCGCATATGCTTAGGCGTGCCAATATCCGCCGTGCCCGCATCTTTCGCTACATTTGCCGCCAAGCCAGAATTCGCGGCAATACCGAAGGGCCCACCCGCCAACATCGTCGTCGCGACCAGTATCGCCGCAAAAGCCGACGAAACCTTTCTCGATGTTGTCGATCCAAGATGTAAGATTTTTTTATACAAAACCACTTTCTTCGCCCTTTTTTAAGCCACTTCGTAAAGTTGCTGCCCGCGACGCGGGCAGCAACCTAAAGCTATCGCTTTCGCGTCCGTTGACTATTCCCCGGCCGAGGCCAAGCGTTTTAGCTGTGGCGCCGTGTTCACATCCGCGACCTTCTTGTCCGGATGGACGAGTTGCACCCGAACGCCTTTAATACTCAAAGCGCCCGAAATCGCCGTGTTCTCGCCCGTCTTCGGGTCTGGATAAGCATCGGCTAACTTGCGCAAGGTTTTATATATCGATCCACCCGCCAGTTTGCCGTAGCTGGCTTGATGCGTGCCGTAACGTTTCATCGACGCCCGATAGGTGGTTTCCACATCGAGATAGCCGGCGACAATGCCGTCCATCTTTTCCGGGGTCAACTTCATCTGAAAACGCGCGTCGCGCATAATTTCAGTTGCTGCGTCCGTATGGTTTTCATTCGGCCAAACGAATTCCCCGGGTTGCGATGAGATCAGTGTGCCATCCACGATTTTAGCTTTGAAATTACGAACGAAGTACTGACCAAATTCCCCGTCGACGCGCTGGGTCGCATCCACCGCGAATTCTCCCTTGGCATCTTTGGCCATAGTATCGAGACCGCGGTACGTTGTGACCACTACGTCATCGTCGTTTTCCAGGCTGTCGACATCCGTCAATTCAATGACAGTGCGATTGAAGTTCCGAGATTCTAAAAATTCAGTATAGAAAAGGCGTTGCGACGATCCGTCGCGATAACTCTCGATGCACCCCGTCGCGCGGTAGAACTGATTGTCTATGCCAGGCGTACCGTCGGGTGCCGTGAAATCGGAGTCCTTGACCTTGCCGTCAAGGTTCAGGCCAAAGCTAATTTTACCCTTCACTTCCTTAGTCGGATATTTGCCCGGCCCTAAGTTCGGAAACCAAACCTCGGTTTCGCGCGCGAGAGAAGTCTCCGCGACGGTCCATCTCGTACCGTCCGCCTTCTTACCTTCGGTATTCGGAAACGAGTCCGCGAACTGCTCGCGCGCGCCCATCGCATAGAGCCCGTCGGGACATTCCTCTTTGGCGTCTTTCGTTTCATAAGTAGATTCTACGCGGTCGGTCACGGCGTAGGCAATCGTGCGACCAGGCGGCGGGGCGGCACTCGCGCCAACGGTGGCGGCGCTAAATGCCGCGGCGGCCAATCCTGCGATGGCCGTCTTGCCGAGCCAAATCTTTCGCGATGCCGATTGTTGAGTTTTCATGCCACTCTCCCTTTTTTGTTCACGTATCAAATAATTCATCTTTAGCGATAGCCGCCGATGGAGCCATCTCGCTTGTCGCCGGTTCCGTCGCGATAAATCATCGCCATATATCCATTGTATCCGGCGTTCCCCTCGCCCCATCCATGGGCCTTGAGCTCGCTCGGATTACTGTCACCATAGCCACGATAACCCGCAAACGTGTAAACTGGGCGGTCGCGGAAAGTCCAAACATTGAGCGCGCCTGAAGCTTTGTCCTCGGTCCGCTTTCCGGTTTTAGGATCGATATACATCGTACCCCAGACGCGATTGCCGGTTTTCGCACCTACCGGGGCGATTACATAGGGGAACGTCTTTACGCATAAATCTGGATCACCGCCGCCGCACATCGCGAAGCGGTAAATTTGCTGATCGTTCGGGGTATCGCAACCGAGGTTATCGATTCCATCCTCAACGCAAATATAGCGGTAGACGGTCATGCCCTTGGAATCCCCAAGCCCCGTTCCAACGAGCGTGGCTTTCATAGCAAAATCTTTGGGGGGCGCAGGCACCATTTGGGTAAAGACATTGTGCCAGCCGGGCACATCGGCATTCACCCTTTCTCCCTCCTCCAGATCCGTCTGGCGTAGATAAACGGGGCGTCCACGGAATGCCCACTGATGTATGCCGGGCACGCGTTCGAAATTTGTCCATTCACCAACAGATTCTGAAGAAGCTGCCGCCAACACCGGCGACCACTCATCCAAACATGCGTCTTTGCAATTAGATTTGTTACGACCGTCGCCATCGTAAGTATAGACAGAATGGCCACTGCGCACAGTGACAAACCGACCCGTCATCGTTGTGTGGACGGCGAACTGCGCGGGCACATTTGATTTCGGCCCGACCGGTTTCCGTTCGCCGCCGCCCTCGCCTTGACTGGGAAGATTAGTCCCCCCGAATACGTCACCGGGCTGCTTGTCCAAAACGGATGTGTACAACGCACGGCGATCATAAGCCCACTGCATACGTCCGTCGGTACGCTTGATCACTGACCATCTGCCAACTGGCTTCGCGTCGGCTGCGGCATAAACGGGCGGCCAAACTTGCGTACACGCAGGTCGTGTATCGTTCCCCGGCAGTTCGAACCCAGCTGCATACGGGCTCGCTCCCCCGCTGGTCTCGCGAACAACCTCATTGCCGCAAGACGACACACCGACCTCATCGCCAACTTGAAGACCGGATCGCCGTGCGCGCTTGGGCCACATATATAGCGTGCGCCCTTCTGCGTTCGTAAAAACGGGCCCTTCGACTTCGGAGACGATGACCTGAAAACCCGGAGGCATCGGCGCTTGAACGTAGTCTTCTTTCGGAGCCGCCGCGTATGTAGGCACACCCGCCAGAGCTGCGAATGCGACGATCGAAATAGAGAGCGCTTTTTGCATGAGTTTCATAATCGACCACATTAGGATTGATGGTGAGTTGAGTGCTTATAGTATCATATATGTTGTAGGTCATTTCAAGTCCAAGGTGTACGTACATTTTGTAACTATTCAGTGCACGATTTTTATCCCGCACTGCAGCATTGGACGAGCGCGAGCAATTTTGGGCGCTTAGTGATGCAGTAGAGTTTCATCACGACTGGTACAGAAAATCGGTCAGGCCGCAGCGGAGAACAGATCATTGGGATTTTGAAGGAACTCCAGGCCGTGCTTTCGGCCCCTGCCCTACCGGTTTCAAAGCCCGCCGCCAGTCTCGTGTTCCGAATGCGCCTCTGTGAGCCCGCCATGGAAGATATGAAAGGACCGGATGCCTGGACATTCCGGGACAAGCCCGCGGCCTGGCAATGGAGCGTGTTGGTCGTAGTATCGCTCACTTTCGTCGTCGTACTCGAGCTTATCCACCTTCCGGCAGCGCTTTTTCTCGGCCCCATGCTCTCCGCGATCCTGCTGGCCGCGTTCTTCGGCGGTCAAGTTATCGTACCAAAGTGGCCGTATCTTATTTCGCAAGGGTTGATCGGCTGCCTGATCGTCCACGGTATCGGTATCGGCCCCGGCGCCTCGCACAGGATTGCCACACAATGGCCGATCTTCTTGGCCTCTGCGTCCGCCGTCATTCTGTTCAGTAGCGTGCTGGGTGTTCTTCTTGCGCGGCTTCGCATGCTGCCGGGAACTACGGCGGTATGGGGATCAGCGCCCGGTGCGGCGACGGTAATGGTGTTGATGGCCGATGCCTATGGTGGCGACGTCCGCCTTGTGGCCTTTATGCAGTTCCTGCGGGTGATCTTTGTGGCCATAATCGCGAGCGTCGTCGCGCGATTATGGACCGGCTCTCACGAAGCGGCCGCGATGGCCTCTAATTGGTTTCCTCCATTCGAGTGGAATGCTTTAGCCGCTACCATCGCCGTGGCGGCCGGTGGCGCCATTGTGGGCTCCAGATTGAAAATCCCGGCCGGCGCCTTGCTCGTGCCTCTCGTCCTCGGCCTCGCTTTGTCTGTCAGCGGACAGGTTGAGCTGTCGCTGCCGCCGTGGCTTATGGCGGTCCCGTATGCCCTCCTGGGCTGGACCATCGGAATGCGGTTTACGCGCGACATCGTGCATCACGCGGCGCGTATGTTCCCGCGCATTGCTGCTTCGACAATTATCTTGATCGTCCTGTGCGGCGGCCTAGCGGCCCTTCTGCATTTTGCCCTCGGAACCGACGCGCTGACGGCCTATCTTGCGACAAGCCCCGGAGGGGCTGATTCCGTAGCGATCATCGCCGCCGGTTCCAAGGTCGATCTGCCCTTCGTGATGGCGATGCAGACGTCACGCTTTTTGCTGGTGATGTTGGTAGGGCCTACCATTGCCCGTGCCGGTGCGCGCTGGGCGGAGCGACGCGGGATCGCTTAGCAAGGATTGGTCTTAAGTGGTTGCGACCAAGCGATCAAATGTGTTGTCTCCGACCTGTTGCATCGCAGACTAGAAGCCGGTGTTGGACGTACGCTTTGGATACTTGATCGCGTCCAGGGTGCCTTGGGCAAGTCCTCTAATAATGCTAGGACGAGATCTTTAGCGCGAGCTAACTCTGGTTTAGGCCATCGCCGTCAAACCGGGTGCAGAAAGCCATTACCCGCGCTTCCGACTGGGGCGAGCCTCACGGCAGCCTCAGCGTTCTCTAATTGTCAATGCCGTGATTTATTGACCGCAGCGCCCCATTTGCGCGCGGCTTTGAAATTGAAACCGCCCAACATCGAGTCTGCGACTAACCTCGGCAACACTTTCCTCGCCGCAGAGACCACGCTTTAGTCCGCCGTAAGCGTGTCAACGCCAGCACATATTTCCACAAAAAAGCGGCCATCCTGTAAATGGATGGCCGCTTCAAACTACGATGTTTGTTTGCCAGTTAAGCAAATAAACGTCGGCGTATCTCTCCCGAGATTTACTTCGCTGCCGGCGTATAGAGTCCCACGAGTTCGCCTTTGGCGAGTACATGGCCGTTGATACCGGCAAGCACGTCTTCTCTGGTGGCGCCCGCCGCAAGTCCCAACACCTTGTCGACCGCAAAAACTTCGAGGTGGTAGTGGTGCGTAGCGGCGCCGAGCGGCGGCTTCGGTCCGAAGTAGCCGGGGCCCTTCGCGACGTGCATGCCCTGCATCATACCCTTGGGATTAGCCACGGCGGCTTCCTTGGGCAGATTTTCAGGCAGCGATGTAACGGAACCGGGAATATCATAAGCAACCCAGTGAATGATGGGTTTGCCTTCAATCTGCGCGTCCGGGTCTTCCATGAGGACGACATAGGATTTGGTGGTGCCTGGACCGGCTGTCCAAGTCACTTGGGGGGAATTGGATTTGCCGTACGACGAATTATCAAGCGGAATGGCTGCGCCGGATTTGTAGGTTGACGAACTAACCGTCAACGTTCCGGAGGTTTGGGTTGCGGGCAGGGTGATCGCCAACGGCGGTGCACTTTGCGCCAAAGCTGTCCCCGCAAGCGCGGTTCCAACGATAAGCATTCCCAAAAATGTATTTTTTTTCATACGCTTTCTCTCCTAATAACTATCAATAAAAAAATTAATCTGCGGCGCACCCAGGTGCGGTTTCGGTCATGGAACTCATGACCGAAACCGCAGATCCGGACGCCACCACGCGCAATAAATTCTATGATTTAGAACTTAAAGCGCAGCCCCGCGCGGTACACAATTCCGTAGCTGTCATAAAGCCCCGTCCCATTGATCCCCAAGTTTAAATAGGGCAAGGCATTCGGAGCCACGTTTAGCACGGGACTCCTGTTAAAGATATTTTTCGCCGAGAAATACGCCGTCGCTTGCGCACCCGAAACGTCAAAATCATATTGGATGTTCGTATCGAAATAGACCGCACCCGCAATATGGTTGTTGTCGATCGTCTGGTGAGCGGTCGTCGACACTGGGCAGCCTGACGTACATTCAACAAATTCACTATTGATTACACCCGCGCTGACCGCACGGCCGGACAACGAAACCGTTATCGGATTCAACCGATACGTCGCCGTGGTTGTCATTCTCCACGACGGCGGACCGGAGCTGCCACTGTTTTCACCGACGTGATTGGTGGGAGGAATGAAGCCGCGATCCTCATAATTTCTCAGATAGAAGGTCGCATTGCTATGCAGCGTGACGTCGCCGTCCCAGCTTGAAAGCAATTGGGATGCGTTGAAGCGGTAGCTCGCCTCGACGTCGAGACCCCTGGCATCTTGGACCGCGATGTTTCGGAATCCAGTATTTATCGTGGTAATGACGCCGTTGACGCGAGTGATGTCCGCGCACAAAGCTGGTTCAGTCCCATTGTAGCAGGCGTCGATGATGTTTTGAGTAGTGAGATTGATGATATTGTCTTTGACCTTCACATCCCAATAGTCGACGGACGCCGTGAAGCCCGGAAGGAAACGCGGCGCCAACACCACGCCGATACCGGTCTCGTCCGCTTTTTCCGGAACCAAGTTGACGTTGCCTCTATTGAAACTGCGTATGCTTGGCCGCGTGCCCGTAAATGGATCCGTCGCCGGCGACTGCCCTGGTGAACTTACCGGCAAGAAACTTTCAAAAATGTTGGGAGCGCGAATATCGCGAGACCGCGTGAAGCGGAATTTGATGTCGTCGATCGGCGTATAGGTGGTTCCCACTTTCCACGTCGTCACGTAACCCGCGTCGCTGTAGCTCGTGAAACGGGCCGCCGCGTTGAGATCCCAACTTTCCGCCCACGACATGCCATTGAACAGCGGAATGACGGTTTCCACGGCGCCTTCGGTGACGGTCATCTTGCCATCGAGCTTCGCAAGGTTTCCTACGTTGTGATCAACAGCAGCCCCCGCTTCGTCGGTCGTGTTGTGCACGGTATCGATACGGTGCTCCACGCTTAACGCTAATGAAACAGGTCCGGCCGGAACAGAGAATGGCTCGCCAGTCAGAGAGCTCGAGAAAGAGGCCTGCTCGATTTTGGCGTGGCCGAAACCCAGGATGCCGGCATTGTAATCGTGCGCCACTTGGTTGTTGACCTGTTCTCCCATGGCATTCCAGGGCTGACACGGATTGGTCGGGTCGGTCAATTTGATGCGGCAAACGATGGTGTTGCTCACCGGATCGAGGACGGCATCCGTCGCAAGCCGGTAGTGCGAAAGCTGTATGAGGTTGTAATAGTGGAAGCTCATAACGGAGGCGCCGTAGGAACCGCTCGCATCCCACGTCCAGTTCGAGCCGAAAGCGTCAAAATCGCCGCTCGCCCCCACGATACTCTGGGTCGTGATGCGGTTGGCTCGGTTATAGTCAAAACCCATGTCCGTGTTCCAACTGCCGACCTGGATCTGGGTGAGTCCTTTGGCAACCATGGACGCCTTGACCGACGCCGGCAGGAACGCGTTATCGAGCTTAATGACGGCTTGAGTCGCTGCGGTGCTTGTATACGGGGGGCCGCTGTAGGCCGCCTCGCGCGCATCCGTCCAGAACGATTGAAGGTAAACATTGAAGTTGTCGGTAACATCGTAAGCGATGCGCGCAAATACGCTCTGCCGTTCCTGCTTTGGGCCCAGGGTATAGCGATCGCGCACGTCCGTGTACGCCCAATCGCCGCCGATGAACTGCGTCCCAGACTGCAGGGTGCCTTGATTTAACACAAAGGGAACGCCGCCGAGGCCGAAGGCGATGCCCTTTAAGGGACCGGAAACAATGATGCCGCCCGGTGTTTCGTCATTTCGACCCACGTGGGTCCTCATGAGTGTCTGTGGCACGCTGGTGGAAAGGCCGGCCGCTGTACCGTAAAGTGGGTTCGATATGCCCTGGTAACCGACGCGGTTCCATTGGCGGCCGCCGTCACCATCGGTGCCGCCGTCGTATGTTGCTTCACCCGACAAGAGAACGTGACCGCGGTCGTTGGCAAAACCGAAACCGGCAGACAACTGGGCCGCCCAACTTCTCTTGTCGCTGTGATTGGTCATGCCGGCGCTGACATCGGCTTTAACGCCGGTAAAGGTCTTATCAAGAACGAAGTTCACAACGCCGGCGACGGCATCCGAACCGTACACAGCCGATGCGCCGCCCGTGACGATATCGACACGCGATACAAGCTGCGACGGAAAGGAAGCGATATCCACGCCCTGCCCCGTGTTCGACGCTGCCACAGCGCGGTTACCATCGAGCAACACCAGCGTTCGGTTGGCGCCCAGGTTTCTGAGGTTCAATAGGTTCAGACCGGGCGTAGCACTCGAAAATGAGCTCGTATTGCTGGCTATGCCGCCAGCGCCCGAAAACGCAGGCATTTGCGTAACGAGGACCGCAAGATTTGTGTCGGATCTATTTTCCAACGCGGAAGAATCAATGACGGAAAGGGGCGTCGGGGCTTCATAGCCTTCGCGGACGATGCGCGTGCCGGTGACGACAACTTCTTCAACGGCCTCTTGTGCGGCTGGCTGTGGTTTCGCTGCCGTTTGCGCCAGAACCGGTGCGGGTAAACCCGCTGCGAGAAGAAGAGCGGTCGACAGCGCAGTCGACGATTTCATAAATTTTTGCTGCCGGCCGACAAGATGCGCTGTTGCGCACATATACATACAGTGTAGAGACATTGGTTCCCCCCAAAATAAAAATGACTGAGCCCAAATACGGTGCGCAGTCTCTCCTCCCGCCTAAACTGGTCATAATGTATACATCCACAATTCCTTCGACCAGAAAAATATTGTCCGGACATAAAAATAATATTGAGGCTTTGCGCTGTACCTTCGCGGCGACACAACTCGGCACGCTGTTATCGGCGACATCCAAAGGCACTGCGCGACGTCGTGCACGGAGGTTCCGTGGCCGTGTCCACCGACACCGGCCATCAAGGCGGCGTTCTTGAGTTCACCTTCGACCGCCCGGAGACCATCCAGGATTGGGGGCATCGCGCCGGCCACGAAAGCATCGTGGCGGCCCGCTTACTCCGCAGGTTGGCCGTCTTGCGGCTGATGGGTGTGACCGCTGGCGCTGGTCGGGAACGCTTTTTCGTATTCCCTGAGCTCGCTGGCGACCCGGCCCGGCGAGCCCGTGCGTTTGGCCAGCAGCATGTAGAAGGTCGGCACGACCACCAACGTGATCACAACGGCGAAGGCGACGCCGGCGAAAATCACCACGCCGATGGGACGGCGGCTTTCGGAGCCGGCGCCGGTGGCGATCACCAGCGGCAGCGCGCCCATAATCGTCGCCAGCGCGGTCATGATGATCGGGCGCAGGCGAATAGCGGACGCCTCAACAAGTGCGTCACGAAAACCGCGGCCAGCATCGCGCAGCTGGTTGGTGAACTCGACGATCAAAATGCCGTTCTTGGCGGCAAGGCCGACCAGCACAATAATGCCGATCTGCGAGAATAGATTGATGCTCTGGCCGAATATCAGAAGCCCCATCAGCGCTCCGAAGACCGCCAGCGGCACGGTCATCATGATGACCATGGGATGAATGAAGCTTTCAAACTGCGCGGACAGCACCAAAAACACCACCACCAGGGCCAGCGCGAAGCTGAAATAGATCGACGCACTGTTATCCTTGAAGTCGCCGGCCTCGCCGCGCCAGGTCAGTAGAGCGGTTGAAGGCAGTCTTTCCTGGGCGACACGCTCGACTTCCTTGATGGCGTCGCCAAGAATGACGTCGGTGCGCGGGTTGAAATTCAAGGAGATGGAACGGCGCCGGTCGAGGCGCGAGAAACTATCCGCATAGGACCCCTCTTCCAGGGTCACTAGGCTGGACAGCGGGATAAGCATGCGGGTCGTGCTCGAGCGCACGTAGATGTTCGAGATATCGCCCGGGGTTTCGCGGTCGGAATCCCTGCCCTGCAAAATGACGTCGTATTCCTCACCCTTATCGACGAAGGTCGTCACCTTGCGCGAGCCCAGCATGGCGGCCAGGGCATCGCCGATATCGCCAATGGAAACGCCGAGATCGCCGGCGCGCACGCGGTCGACGTGGATGCGTACCTGCGGCTTGCTTTCAACAAAGCTGTTGCGCACCGAGACGAACATCGGATTGTCGCGCATGCCTTCCATCATGGCATCGCGCCAGACACGCAGATCATCGTAGGTGGGACCGCTGATGGAAAGCTGCAATCCGCCGCCGCCGCCGCCGCCACGGCCAAGCCCCGACGGGAGACTGGCGACAACTTGCGCGCCGGGTATGGCTTGCAGCTTCGGCGTGATCTCGGCCACGAATTCGGCGCTGGTGCGATGCCGCTCGCCCCACGGCGCCATCCAGACGTTCGAGTTGCCCTGGTTGTTGTTGCCGCCGATATTCTCGGAGACTTGGACAACTTCGCCGCTGTCGACATAGGGTTTGATGATGGCGACGGCGGCGGACAGCTGGCGCCCGGTGTAGTCGGCGTTGGAACCTTCCGGCGCACGGGCCTGGAGTGAGACCTGTCCACGGTCTTCGCGCGGCGTGAATTCCTGCGGCAGGAATGTGAACAACAAAGCCGAAAGCGCCAGGAGTCCGGCGAAACCCGTCAACACGACTTTGGGCGCGTCCAGGGCGCGGTTGAGTATCCGGACATAGAAGGTCCGCAGTTTTCCGAAGATCTCCTCCGACATATGCGCGAGGCGGCTGGCGTCAAGCTTACGCGTGAGGATCTTGCTGCACATCACCGGCGTCAGTGTGAGCGAGATGAACATCGAGAACACCACGGACACAGCCATAGTCAGCGCAAATTCCTTGAATAAGGCGCCTACCGAGCCCTTCATCAGCGCCACCGGTACAAAGGCCGCGACCAGCACCATGGTCGTGGAAACCACCGCCAAACCGACCTGACGCGAGCCGCGCATGGCCGCGAGCAACGCCGGCTCGCCCAATTTCATGCGACGATGGATGTTCTCCAGCATGATGATCGCATCGTCGACCACGAGGCCGATGGCCAGCACCATGGCGAGCAGGGTCAAGATGTTGATCGAGAAACCCATGGGCCACAGAACTATAGACGTGGCGATCAGCGAGATCGGGACAGTGACCACGGGAATGAACGCGGCGCGCACGGTACCGAGAAAGAGATAAATCACAATCATCACGAGGACCGCAGATACGCCCGCCGCGACCGCGACTTCATGGATTGCCGCGGCAATAAACTGCGACGAATCTTGTGCCGCCGGCAAGTTCAAGTCGGGCGGCAGGGTCAGCTTGATGAGTTCGATCTCGGCTTTGAGGGCTTTGGCGACATCCAATGTCGAAGCACCCGGTTGCTTGACGATGGAAAGCGCCGTCCGCGGTACACCGTTGCTTTTATAGATCGAGTGGATGTCGACGGGCGCGATTTCAACCGTCGCCATCTCGCCCAAGCGGATGAGATAGTTGTTGGGACCGCGGGCTACCACCAGCTTGCGGAAATCATCGGGCGTCTGGAAGGCGCGAATGGTGCGCAGGGTGAAGTTACGGCTTTCTGACTCCAATTGCCCCGCGCCCAGCTCGATGTTTTCGCGGCGAAGCGCGGTTTGAATATCGGCCACCGTGAGACCGCGCGCGGCCATGGCGCGGCGGTCCAGCCATATCCGCATGGCTTTCTCACGCCCACCGTTGATATTGACGGTTGCGACCCCTTCGACCGAGGACAGGCGCGGCATGAGCACGAGCTTTGCTATGTCCGACAATTCCATCGGCGTCCGTGGGCCGTTGATGTTGACGGTCATGATCGGATCAGAGTCTGAGTCCGCTTTCTGGATGACCGGCGGGTCGGCATCGAGCGGCAGGCGCGACGCCACGCGGCTCACTTGGTCGCGGATATCGTTCGCCGCCGTATCGATGTTGACGTCTTCGCGGAATTCGAGATTGATGCGGCCAAAGCCATCGCGGGACTGCGAATTAATGGCCACAAGGCCCTGAATGCCGCTGACTTGGTCTTCGATCACCTTGACGACTTTGGACTCGACCACCTCGGCGGACGCGCCTTGATAGCTGACACCGATGTTCACCACCGGGCGCTCGATATTCGGTGTCTCGCGCACCGGCAGCTGAAAGAAGGCGTAGAGCCCAAAGACCAACAGCAGCAGGCTCGCCACAATGGCGACGACCGGTCGTTTGATCGAAAAATCAGAAAGCACCATACCAAACCTCGTGAATGTCTAGAAAAAGGTCAAACTCGCGTCACGATTATTTATGCGCGAGGTTCAAGTGGCCCTTCTTCCAATCCGTGGCCGCTTCCGGCCGCGTGATGTATTTCAGAAAAACCGCGGCGGTCGCAGAATCAGCCGCTTTCGCGCAAACGGCGGCGGAGATGTCCAGCTTCATGCCCAACTCCGGCGGCACGTTGCCGATCACATCGACGCCGGGAATGGAGTCTTCACTCAAGGTGCCGATGCCGAAGGGCACCTCGCCCTTGGCAACGGCATTGGCGGGCGCACCGGTCGTGATGATTCCCTTGGCGCCGGCGAATTCGGGGCGCGTCAACATTTTCGCGACTTGCGCGCCGCTGGTGCTGCCGCGCACCGGATCGGCATAACCGACACCTTGTGCTTTGACGGCGGCGATGAATTTAGGCAGCGTCGATATATCGGGGTGCGGCGCGCCGCTCTTGACGACCGCGGCCATGGGAATAGTGCCGACGAAGGTCAGCGTACCCGGCTTGATGGCAGCCGTGATGGCCGGAAACTCGCTGGGCGGCAGGACGACAAGATCGCAGACCTTGCCGTTGCCAACGTCGGTGCGGATCTGGCCGCTGCCGCCGCCTTCAATGTTGGCCTTGTTGCCGGTCGCGAGGGCCCAGCTTTCCGCCAGGGCGCGCAAGCCACCGCCAGCACTTCCCGGCGTAATGACGTGAATCTCAGCCGCCGGGGCAGCACCCACGGCGGCCATAAATCCGGCGCATATCAAGACGTTACGCTGCATTTTCTATCCCCGGAGCCTGCTGTTCGGCATCAGGCGGCTCCCCCCTGCCTGACCGAAAGCTAAGGTTAGCATGATCCGGCGTTATAGAGCACCGGTCTTAGGCCCGAAGCCAGGGCCAAGCGGTTCGCTCAGGGGTCGCGAGGCTGTTCTGGAACCGCGGCGGGAATCTCGTCGGTCCAGACCCTGAAGCTGACCAGGGTATTGAGGCCAAAGGTATTGCTGATAGCGACGTCCGTGGCGTCGCGGCCCCTGGCGAGCAAAACCCGTCCGATGCGCGGCATGTTATTGCGCGCATCGAAGGTATGCCAAGCGCCGCCGAGATAAGCCTCAAACCACCCGGCGAAGTCCATAGGTCCATAGGGCGGCGGCATGCCGATATCACCCAGATAGCCGGTACAATAGCGCGCGGGAATATTCATGCAGCGGCAAAGGGCGACGGCCAGGTGAGCGTAGTCGCGGCACACCCCGGTCCGCTCGTTATAGGCTTCCCAAGCCGTGCGCGTGGGGCGCGCCTGCTGATAGTCGAAGGTTATGTGGTTGTGAACAAAATCGCAGATGTTCTGGACCAGGGTCCAGCCGGGCTGCGAATAGCCAAATAGGTTCCACGCTATGTTCGACAAACGGTCGGTTTCGCAATAGCGGCTGCCCAGCAGAAAAACCAAGGTCTCTTCGGGAAGATCCTGCACCGGGTGCTGGGGCGCCGACCGAACGACATTATCGGGCTCGCCCGTGTCTCGAACGACCGCGGTGCTGGTAATTTGAATCCGCCCTTGGGGGGCTACAATCCGGCTGCACCAGTTCCCGAAAGTGTCGCGGTAGGTCGTGATCGGAACGTCGGGCGTCGTTTTCATATGGTCGGGGACAACGATGTCGCCGGCCCGGGAATGATGAATGTTGAGCATCAGCATCATGGGGGTCGGTTGCGGGCAGTCGTAGACCAGCTCATAGCCGACACGAATTTCCATCATCAAATCCTTTAGCGTTATGCCGCCCCATGTGAACCCCCGACGGCGTCAAAAGTTCCGGTTTATCCCTCCACGATAGCTTTCCAAGATGACGTGAGTATTCGCCCCAAGCGCTCAGCCCACAGGCGTTGCCCCGCTTCGTCGGCGATCAGGTCCTGGCGCACTTCGACCTCGACGTGTGGAATCCCTCGCCGCTCGCCGTGGACCGGAACGGTGTAGTCGCTGTCATCGCCAAGGGCATAAGGCTGGTTGTCGCCGATGACCAACCCGCCTTCCCGCTCCAGCTGTTCGATCATGGCTTTGGCCATGCGGTTGTCGCGATTATACAAAAGCCCGGCGTGCCACGGGCGGCTGTTGCCCTTAAACACCGGCGTGAAGCTGTGCAGGGCAATCAGCACGGCGGGGACTTTGTTCTTCTGGCGCCGGTCGAGTTCGCGCCGCAGCGCCGTGTGATAGGGCGTGAAAATTTCGTCCAGGCGCATCTGCCGCGCCGCCGGCGACAGCGCTTGATTGCCGGGGATTGCCGTGAGCTCACTCAAGATCGCGATGGAATCTTTTGCTTCCGGAGGCCGGTTGCAGTCGATCACCAAGCGGGAATAGGTCTGCAGGATGGTGAAGGCATCGAGCGCGTCGGCCATGATCCGTGCCAAGCCCGCGACGCCGATATCCCAGGCGATATGCCGCTGCCGTTCGCCGGCCGGCAGTCCGAGGTCACCCAGACTTTTGGGAAGCCGGTTTCCGGCATGATCGCAGGCCAAAATAAAAGGCGACTGGCCGTCTTCCCGAAGGATGCTCCACACCGTAGGATCGTCGCCGCTCAACAGCCTCGGAAACCCAGCCACCAAAACGTCTACCATGCGCCTGAGCGAACCCAAGGATGAAGACTACCACGCTTTGAGGCAGGTCCCTATGGCTTAGCCGCTGCGGGCGGACCTTTGACCGGCCCCTTCCACATCCAAACCACCTGGTCTGGGAAGTAGGGCTGCAAGGCTTCCATGTACTGGCTGCCAAGCTTGGTATTGTTGCGTCGGTCCAGCTCCAGCAGTTGAAACAGCGCGGCATCGAAGGAGCGATAGCAGTCGTGCATAATGATGGCGGTCGCCATGAGCTGGCGATCCGTGAGCAGCTCCTGGCGCGTGAAGTCCCGCACAAACACCGCGTCGGCCTGCATCTCCTGGCTGAAGCCGGCGTATAAACCGTTATCGAGCAAAAAGGGACTGATGAGCCGGCTCGCGATCGGGAAGAAGCGGTGAAACATGAAACCCTGCTGCCGGAGGAATATCTCGATTTCCGAGAACAGCGGCTGGCCCACATATAATGGGACGAAAGAGACTTCCGTCTGAATCACCGCGACCTCGCGCAGACGATTGATGGCGCCGCCGAAGGCCATCAGCTCGCCGCCTTGGATATCCATCTTGATGAAGTCGGCGCCGGCGGTTTCGGGAACGTCGTCCAGGCGCACGGTGTCGACGTCGAGCGTCGAAAACACCCGGCTCCAGATCGGGAAAAGATGAAACAACCTCATCACCGGCGGATTGGGCGCCAGCACCGATGAAAGGCCCGGCGCATGGCAAATGCGCAGGGTATGGCGTCGGCCATCGCCAACCGCCTGCGGCAGGTAGGTCTCGAAAGGGCCCTTGCGGCGGTTGAGCTCATCCAAGCTCGGCGCATGGGGCTCGAACCCGACAAGGTCCACATCCCCCGCTCCCAAGAGTCCAGCATAGGGCGGTGGGCCGTCATCCAAGGGATTGGCCCCGATGTCGACGATTTTCAAACGGAGGTTTGAATTGATCAGCGTTTTGAAAGGCGCAGCGGGAAGCTGGCGTGGCTCGGGAGGGTTCATCCCGCGACTATCAATGCAAAGCCTTAAACCGCCCTTAAAGCAGGCGCCAAGGCGCCGCGCCGGCATCCTGATCCGTTAAGATTTCAGCGCCTTCGTTCCGGACATTGTTAAGCTTCCGGCTGACGGGTTCAGCCTTCATATCGTCGGCCGCGTAAGGTTTCAAAAGGTCTAGAACCTGCGCGGGCCCATGGCGCTCGGCGTCGAGCCAGGTGTCGAAGTCGGCCGGGTCTAAAATGACCGGCATGCGGTCGTGAACGGTCCGCACCAGATCGTTGCTCGATGTGACGATGATGGTGAAGGATTCAATAGGTTCCGGCCCCTTCTCCCACCGTTCCCATAGTCCCGCGAAGGCCAGGAGCCGGCCGTCCTTGCGGGCGAACTGATAAGGCTGCTTTTCACCGGCCTCGGTTTTCCATTCGTAAAAGCCGTCAGCGATCACAAGACAGCGGCGGCTTTTCAAAGCCTCGCGAAAGGCCGGCTTCTCTGCGACGGTTTCGGCGCGGGCATTGATAGTGCTGGCGGCGAATTTGGAATCCTTCGCCCACGACGGGATCAGACCCCAGCGCAGTAGGGCCAACTGCCGCCCGTTCGGAGTCTGCCGAACCACCGGCGCGGTTTGTGTCGGCGCGATGTTGTAGCGCGCTTCCAGATTGGGACGCCCGGCGCGGATATTGAACTCCTCGACGATATTACCCGTAGGCGTGATGAGTTTATAACGGCCGCACATCCAACCCATTCACACGATCGGTTGGGCGCAGGTCAAGCCGGAATGCAACCACCACGCGCACTTAGGTTTGTTCTTTAAAGAAAACCGCAAGGTTGGCGCAACCACACCTCCCGCCACAGCGTTGCCATAATAAGCCGAATCGCTTGACGGCGAATTTAGGAGAAAGAACATGAGCCACTATCTCGATTATTCACCTCTTATCGATACCGGCCTTGTGGTTGCCCTGGCGCTCATCGTATGGGCCGCCTATCGCGAGCTGCGCAATCGCAAACAGCGCAATCTTGCGAGAAATGATGCCATGCTCGATTAGGGCTTTTCTCTCCGGTCGAATTCAGATGCGCTTATAACGGGGACTGCCCTGCGGTCCCCGTTTTTGCGAATGCGGCGGGGAACTGGTTTTGACGGCGGCGGCGATAGCATCCATCTCGCGGCCGGTCATAACGCTTCTATCCTGTTTCAGGAGTCGGTTGGGGTCTCCCGGTGCTGCTTCCGTATCCTTGTCCTTAATCAAAAGCCAACACGTGTGGCGTTCCTTGGGACGGGGCTTCATACGCAGCAGAACCCACTGGCCTTTCATCTTGTTGCCGTTCAGGCGGAACTTCAATCGGCCGGCCTTGAAATGCTTTTGCGCATCGCCCACGGCATGCCAGGTCCCGCGATCCCAAATCATGACAAGGCCGCCGCAATACTGCCCTTTGCCTATGATGCCTTCGAAACGGCCGTAGGACAGAGGGTGGTCTTCCACCTCGACCGCGAGGCGCTTGACGGCAGGATCGACACTCGGACCTTGCGCAACCTCCCAGCTCTTCAAAACACCACCCATTTCCAGACTGAAATCGTAGTGGAGATGACCGGCGGCGTGCTTTTGAACCACGAAGGCATGGCCCGTGGGTACATGGCCATTTGATGCATAGCCATTGGGCGGGCCTGCCGGCTTGGACGCTTTTGCCGCCATGAAAGGCCCTTTCGATACGTGCTTGGTCAGATCGGAGTTCAACGCCCCGCTTTGAACTAAAGTTTCGCAGCAGTTCACATTTCTTCGGATCTGGGAGGAAACATCACTCCATTTCCGGCGTTGTTTTTTATAGGAGCCGACGCCTCGCCGATGAGGGACCGGCGTACCTATATGCATCGGAGGAAAACCATATGAAACTTCGCCTTATCATTCCTACACTTGCAGCTGCTTTGCTGGTTTCCGTCGCGGCCGACGCCGCGACCGGCTACACAACGGGCCGGCTGAATTTACGGGCCGGGCCGGGCCGCGACTATCCGACCATCGAGGTCTTGCGGCGCGATACCCGTGTAACCGTCTTCGGCTGTCTCGACCGCTTCGACTGGTGCGACGTCCAGCGCGGACGCCAGCGGGGCTGGGTAGACGGCGATTCACTCGTGATCCCCTATCAAGGCCGCCGCGTTGGCATCATCGAATATGGCCCGCGTCTGCGCTTGCCGATGCTGACCTTCAGCTTCGACAACTATTGGGACACGTATTACCGCCGCGCTGGCTTCTACCGTGACCGTGATTCCTGGCGGGAACGCTGGCGCGGCTGGTCGAACCGCGTCGATCAGGATCATGACGGCATCCCCAATCGCATCGACCGCGATCGTGACAATGACGGCGTTCCTAATCGCCGCGACGATGCTCCCAACAATCCACGTAGAAACTAGACGTAGCTACGCGGGCCGGATTTTCATCCGGCCCGTGTTCTAGTTCCGGACGATTGGACTAACTAATTCTGATGGAGGAGATGGCGCGCAATTGGGTTATACCGCCCAAAAGGCGCACAATCTGCACGGCCAGTTCCTGCAACGCGGGCATGAACTTCTTAGGCAGGGCGGTGAATTGAACGGCAACGTAGATATTGCGGAGCTCGATTTCCCGGGCCGTGGTCGACGGCAAAGCGCCAATGATCGTCGCCAGCTGCCGTGCGATACCATCGCTATAGTTCTCGCTGTTGCGATAGACGGTAATCGCGCGGGCGATCATGGGATGATAGATATGAACGGCTTTGCACATTTGCGTTCCGATTGGACTTACCCTGCATAAGTCATAAGCATTTGCAGGCCAAAATGTTCCGACGACCGCGGCGCAACCTCACTGAAATATCAGAATAAGTCGGCTGTCGTATCAGCCATTTCGCACTTTACTTGCAGACCTAAACCCATATCCTGCCGACCCAAAGACTTAGGGGCGGCTTTCAATGCAATTTCCGGCGCGGCTCGTACGCACAGTACCGGCGATGTGGATCGCGGTATTGCTGCTGCCGAGCCTGGTTTGGATTTTCGCCGATCACCGTGTTTGGCCTTGGGATCCAGGCTATTACGGATATTGGACCTTGCGCCTGCTCCGGCTCTTGACCGAGGGGCAATTTCAGCCCTGGTACAGCGCGACAATTCACGCGCTGGGAATTATGCCGCCGCTTCTGGTTTGGGTCGGGCAGTTCTTTGCGCCCTTGCGCCATCTGACCGGAGACGTGGAATCCGCCCTGCTCCTGTTAAACATTTGCGCCGCAGCCGGCACACTGACCCTCGTCTACAAGATAGCGCGCGATTTTGAACGCGATGGAGACATGCTCTGCGGCCTCGCGGCGGCGTCGGTTTGCGGCAGCGCGAGCCTTTTTATTGGCCTCACGCACCACTATTTCACCGAACCGCTGCAAACCCTGACCTCAGCTCTGGCCATGGTCATGGTGTATGGCGCGCAGCATAGGTCGGGCCTGCGCAATTTTGCTTTTGCGGTCATCCTGACGAGTCTGGGACTTCTCGCCAAAGCCAGCAGCGTCGTCTTCGTCCTGCCTGCGTTGACATATATGGGGGTGGCGCTGCTTGCGACGTGGAGCGACGACAAGCGTCCGCGCATAAAGCGCGCCGACGTCCTATGGCTCGGCGCGGGGATTGCCGCTGCCTTTGCGGCCATTGGCTGGTACACGACCAACAAGCAGGCCGTGATGCTTCACGTCGTCCAGGCCACCATCGGTGCTGAGATTAAGAGCTATTGGGAACCTGCACCTTTCTTGACCGAACTGCGCTATTGGATCGCGGCCTTCGCCGAAGCTCTCGCCGCCACGCCGGCAATCTCGGCTTTATTTGCGCTGGCCTGTTGCGCGGGGCTTGTCGTCGCGGCCCGCGAACTGCGCGACCAAAAGGGCTTCCTGATTTTGCGCAAGGCCGTCAACGACAGCACCCTTTTCGGCTATTATCTCGCAGGCACGATTGCCGCGACAATTTTTGTATACGCGCTGCAGATTAACCGCGATCCCCGCTTCCTCGCGCCAATCATACCGATGGCCGCCGTTCTGGTGGGCTGGGCGCTTGTGGTCCTGCGTCGGCCGATCTTCGCGATTTTGGTGCTGACGATGGCAACGGCAACGGGCGTGACCGCAAACATGACCACCTTCGGGCTGGTGCCTTCGCTCAGCTACACCGGATGGCTTTGGCCCGTCGATGGAACCACCGATGAGAAAAATGCGTTGACCCGTGTCGTCGCAGCCACATGCGTGGACGAAGCACAGCCGAGCGTTATCGGCGTCTCCTATCCGTGGACAAACGGCAATTCCGCCAACTTCTATGCCGAGAAACAGCGCTTAAAAACCGGCGTGGGCTGCGAATACAGCTACTTTTCTCAAAACGATGTCCCCAGCGCGCTGGCATGGCTTGATACCGTAAATGCCCGATTTGTCGTCACCATTGCACCCGAGCGGCAAGACCTGAATTTCGCCAATACAATTTCTAAACCGATCGCCGAAGCGCTGGCGTCCGACAACCGGTTTGCGCTGATGCCGGAGTCCGATGATCGCTTCAAGCTGTATAAGCGGACGGAAAAGGCCGAAGACAAAGAGTGAAACGCCGCGCGCCTAGCCTTTAGGCGTTTCCTTCTTCAGCAGCGCGCGCTTGCGGGCCACACCCCAGCGGTAGCCCGCCAAGCCGCCGTCATTGCGCAAGACGCGGTGGCAAGGAATCGCCACCGCCAAGCTATTGGCAGCGCAGGCGCTGGCGACGGCGCGCACCGCGCCGGGGGCGCCGATGCGTTTGGCCACGTCTGTATAGCTCGCCGTTTTACCGGCCGGAATTTTACGGAGCGCTTTCCAGACTCGTTTCTGAAACGCCGTGCCGCGCACGTCTAAGGGCAGATCCAAGCCCTTTCGCGGCGCATCGACAAAGGCCACGACCCGCGCGACGATCCGGGCAAAGGCGCTGTCGCCGGCCACCAGGTCGGCTCTGGCAAAGCGCTTCTTCAGATCGCGCGTGAGATCTTGGGCGTTGTCTCCGATCAGGATCGCACAAATCCCTTTGCCGCTTTGCGCGACCAGGACCGTGCCCAAGGATGCTTTGCCTAAAGCAAATTGTATCGTCGTATTGATCCCGCCCGCTCGATAGGCCCGCGGGGTCATGCCGAGCACGGCGTTGGACTTTTCGTAGAAACGGCTCCCGGCGTTGTAGCCGGCGTCAAAAATCGCCGTCGTTACGCTAGCGCCTGGGCGCAAGCCCCGGCGCAGCCTGTCCTCCCGCCGCGCCGCGGCGTAGTCCTTGGGCGTGAGACCGGTCACATCCTTGAACAAGCGATGAAAGTGCGAGGCGCTCAAGCCCACTCGCTCCGCTAGGGCTGCAAGGCTTGGCACGTCTTCCGAGTCTTCAATGATCCGGCACGCGCGTGTCACCGTGGCGGCACGTTGCGCGGTCCTCGATCCCTGCTCCGGCTTACAGCGCTTGCACGGCCGGAAGCCGGCGTTCTCAGCCGCGGCGGCGGTTTCATAGAATTTTACGTTCTCGGGCTTAGCCCGACGCGCAGCGCAGGACGGACGGCAATACACGCCCGTGGTGGCAACAGCGTAGAAAAACGCCCCGTCGGCCTTGGGGTCGCGGGCCACGACGGCGGCCCAGCGCGGGTCCTGCGCCACAGTGAAATTTGGGCTGAAATTTGGGGTGAAATTCATGCCGGCATTCATATGAGGTCCTTCGTGGAAAATACACTGGGCGCCTTGGATGTACCTCCCGCCCGGCGCCTGAGCACTCCGGTGCTTGCTTTCAAATTCCGTAAAAGCCCAACTCATGAGATTATGAAAATGGATCTAGTCCTATGTTTTAGGAAGCCTTTCTAGATATCTTTTAAGTCAAAAACTGATTTGAATTTATTATTATTTATAATGAGTTATATCTATTTATTTGAAGGACTCTTAGAGCGATCGGTACATGTTGTTGAAAATTTTTTGTCACTTACGCAACTGTTAGTAATGGTCGGCGTTAATATCTGGATGGAACCATCAACCTATAGGTTAGTCACTTAGAGTTTTGTTCTGCATATGGTATATTAATCTCAGGTTGTTCGAGAAAGGTTGGAAGATATGACCTTGCCGGTCCACCTTCAAAGCGAACTCGACTGGTCCAAGACCACCTTCCTGGTGGCGGACACCAAAGCCCTTTTCCACGACATGGTGAAGACCGCGCTGATGGGCGCCGGCGCCAAAGGCGTCAAACATGCCACCAGTGTCGAGAAGGCCGTGGAAACGCTGACGCGCTATGGCCAAGAAATCAACTGCGTGATTTGCGATTGGGATATGTCGCCCATCGGCGGCATCGAACTCTTGCGCATGATCCGCTCACGCGCCCTGCCCAAGACCTCGCCGCGCACGGCCGTCGTGATCTTGACGGCCAAGGCCGACGCGGCCGCGGTCAAGGCGTCCATGGCCATGGATGTGAACGGCTTTGCCGTCGCGCCGTTGTCCTTCGAGAAACTCGTCAAAACCGTCACGCAGGCCTTAAGCCGCCCGTGGATCCTGCAGCAGCCCGGCCACTATGCCGCCGTGCCAGGAGTAGATACGGCGCAGCCGACGCCAGAAACAAAGCCCATACCGAGGGATCATGGCCGGCCGGCCGAGACGGGGCATCATGCGCCGCAGCGTGTACCGAGCATGCAAGGCACCGCGCCGAAGCGCAATGACGAACTCAAAAACGTCCACATGTGCAATCTCGCCGAAGTGCGCCCGGGCCAGGTTTTGGCGCGGGATCTGCGTGACAAGGACGGCCACCTTCTGCTCAGCGCGGGCGCTGTCCTGAAACAGACCTTGATCGACCGGCTCACCGGCGTCGCCCAAGGCCATGCCGACAGCTATCACCTGTGGATCGGCGAACGTCCGGAATCCCACGCTTAAAATGGTTAGAAGGCCCATTCGGCGCGCGCGAGGCCAAGCAGCGCGCCCGCCAGCACAACCCAGTGCAGGCTGATCTTGAATCGCAGCAGAACGCCAAAGGCCACGACGATGGTCGCGAGCGCGATAAAGTCCACGCCACCCCCAATGCTATCACTTTGCGTGAATACCACCTGCCGAGCAAAGAACCACGCCAGCGTTGCGATGACACCCACCACCGCCGCTGTAATCGCCGCCAAAGCGCCGCGCGCGGCCTTAATCCTCGCGATGCGCTCCACATAAGGCGCGCCGATAAGGATCAGAAAAATCGACGGCAAAAAGGTCGCGTAGGTTGTCACCGCCGCACCAAGAGTGGCTGCGGCCAAAGGACTCATCGCGCCGGGCGCATTCCAGCCGGCGAAGAATCCCACATACTGCAGCACCAGTATCAAAGGACCCGGCGTGGTCTCGGCCAAAGCAAGGCCGTTGATCATCTCGCCGGAACTCAGCCAGTGGAATTTATTGACGGCGGCATCGGCCACATACGGCAGCACGGCATAGGCGCCGCCGAAAGTCACAAAAGCCGCCTGGGTGAAAAACCGTCCCAAAGCTAGAAAGGGATCGGGACCCGCGAGCGCCACCACAACGCCCAACGGAACAACCAGCAACACGACGTATAGAATCATCATGCTCAGCGCGCGGCGTCCCGTTGCCGGTGCGCTGGCAAAGGGTGCGACATTGCCGTTCGTTTCCGGCTTTTGGCGTGCCGCCAGCCAGCCCGTCACGCCGGCGACCAGCACCACCGCCGGAAACGGCACATGGACAAACTCGATAGCCGCAAAGGCCGCGATCGCTAAACCGATGGCCAATGGCCCCTTCAGCGCCTTCCTGCCGATGCGGCAAATCGCATGAAGCACCAGGGCCACGACCACAGGCTTCAAACCGGCGAAAACCGCGCTGACCAAAGCCGCATCGCCATGGGCCGCCGCGATCCAGGCCAGGGCATAGAGGATCAACGCCCCGGGCAGGACAAACAGGATTCCGGCGGCAAGCCCGCCCCTCACCCCATGCAATTTCCAGCCGATATAGGTCGCCAATTGCTGGGCCTCGGGGCCCGGCAAAAGCATGCAAAAGTTCAAGGCCTGCAGAAAGGCGTCCTGGCCGATCCAGCCCCGCCGATCCACCAACTCATGCTGCATGACGGCGATTTGCCCCGCCGGACCGCCAAAGCTGATGAGGCCCAGCTTGGTCCAAAACCGCAGCGCGTCGGGAAATGTGGGCAAAGGTCTCATGGGTGGGTTCAGATTGAGCTTTTTCTGCGCGTAACAAAGCCTAAAATAACATCCCGTGCTACATCGGAGCGTTCGGAGAAGATTTTATGCGTATTGATATTGTTTTCGACACGGTTTGTCCCTGGTGTTTTGTCGGCAAGCGCCGCTTCGACCGGGCCCTCAAGCTGCGCCCGAACCTGAAGCCCGAGGTGCGCTACCGCTCGTTCCTGCTTAACCCCGATCTTCCTCCCCAGGGCGTGGACCGGCGCGAATACCTGGAGCGCAAGTTCGGCGGCAGCCATCAATACGACCGCATCGCCGAGGCTTTGATTTTCACCGGCAAAGGCGAAGGCATCAATTTCGCGCTCGACAAGATCAAGCGCACGCCCAATTCGGCCAATTCCCACCGGCTGGTGCGCCTCGCCCATACCCTGGGCCGCCAGCACGAGGCCGTCGAGCTGCTGTTCACGGCCTTCTTTGAACGGGGCCTTGATCTCGGTAATGTCGAGGTCTTGATCCGCCTGGCGGAAGAACTCGGCATCGAGCGCCACATGGCCCACGCCCATCTGTCCAGCGACAATGACCTCAACGCGGTCTACACCGAGAACGCGCGCATGCACCGTTTAGGCATCACCGGCGTGCCCTGCTACATCTTCAACGAAGGCCGCGCCATCGCCGGCGCCCAGGAGCCCGAAATCTTGGTGAGGATGCTCGACATGGCCCTGGCCCAGGAAGCCGACCGTCCGGCCATGCAAAGTTTGGGCTAAATCCGCGAAAATTAAAGCCACGGTTGAAAGAACCATCGCCCGCCGCGCATCAGGTGAGGCGCGCTTTCTAATGCATTGATTATAAAACAAACAAATTGACCGCCGCGGGCGGCACAATATCCATTCTTTAACCGTTTAGTTACCTGTCAGGGGCATCCTTTCTGACGTTAAAGCTACGGCCCGCTACAGGAGTTTCACGGCGATGAACGAGTTTGTTTGCGACCACATCTTCAAGACCACACTCAGCATTACGAAGTTTGAAGCTCTCGTGACCAAGGCCTGCCGTACGCCTTTCGAGATCGAACTCACCGCCCATGACCCCAAGGTCATCCCCGCGGTGCGGCTTTTCACCGTCGGCTTCAGTACACCCGAAGACCGTGACCGCTCGCGCATCGCCATGCGCTTTGTGGAAAAGGAACTGGCTGCCGCCGGCACCGCGACGCCGCGCGCCCCCGCCGCTGCGGGACGCCTCGCCAGCGCTTAAGCTCTAGCTTTTCCGCCATCTGCCGCGGCTGGCCTGCCGCCCTTTGACGTATCCGCCGTCAGCCGACTACAATCGCCTGACCGGAAGGAGACGTTATGGGCAATCAATTGCTTAACCGACGTCAGTTTAACGCGAGCTGCGCCGCCTTCGGCCTTTCGCTTTCCGCATCAAATGCCATGGCCGCCGAAGCGCCCGCCCCGCGCACCGTAACCTTTCCCGATGGCACCGTTGTCCCGGCCCTGGGTCAAGGAAGCTGGCACCTCGGTCAGGGACGGCATCAAGTGCGTCTTGAGGAAGATGCCTTACGCACCGGCATCGATCTCGGCATGACGGTGATCGATACCTCCGAAAACTACGGTGATGGCCGTTCTGAAGAAGTCATTGGCCGCGTCATTGCCGGGCGGCGCGAGCGCGTATTTGTCGTCACCAAGGTCGAGCCCCACAACGTGTCGGGCAGTGCTATGGCGCGGGCATGTGATGGAAGCCTTAAACGTCTCGGCAGCGACTATATCGATCTCTATTTGCTGCATGGGCCGGTCGCCGCCAACCGTTTCCCCGACGTCGTCGCTCAAATGGAGGCGCTGTTTGGTGTGCCGGATGGTAACAAGTGCGCCACCAACCAGGTCCTCTATAACCTCCGGGCCCCTTATATTGAGCGTGACATGCTGCCCTGGTGCACCGCGCGTAAGATGCCGGTGATGGCCTATTCTCCGCTCGGCGGCGAAAAAATCTCGTGGTGCGTGATCCCAGGCTGGCGGAGATCGGCACTAAGAATGGCCTCGCGAATGCGGTGGTTGCGCTGGCCTGGGTCATGCGCAGCGGAAACGTCCTTGCTATCCCTGAAGCCTTGACGGCGGACCACGTCAAGGAAAACGCCGCAGCGCTTTTCATTCGCTAGCTTTTTGTTTCCGCCAGCGTCGCCATTTGCCGCAACACAGCCTGCAGCCCTTTGACGCGAGCGCTGGGCGTCTCCCAGGGGCGCACAAACACCAGCTTTTGATCGGGCCTGAGCTTCAGCGTGCCGGTCTGTTTGACGATGTAGTCCATGAGCCCCACGGGATTGGGGAACGTGTTGTTGCGCAAGGACACCACCGCGCCCTTGGGGCCGGCGTCGACCTTCTCGACATTGGCGATGCGGCATAGCGCTTTGATGCCCACTACATCCAACAGGTTCTCGACTTCCGGCGGCACCGGCCCGAAGCGGTCGATGAGTTCCGCCGCAAAGGCGTCGATCTCGGCCCGGTCCGTGAGCGTGCCCAGGCGGCGGTAAAGCGATAGCCGGATACCCAGATCTTTGACGTAGGTATCGGGGATCAGCACGGGCGCGCCGGTATTGATCTGCGGCGACCATTCGTCGGCGGCGGGTTTGGCGTCGGCAGTCTCGCCGGCCCGCGCTGCCGCCACGGCCTCTTCCAACAAACGCTGATACAGCTCGACGCCAACCTCTTTGATATGGCCCGACTGCTCGTCGCCGAGCAGGTTTCCCGCCCCGCGAATGTCGAGGTCGTGGCTGGCCAGCGTGAATCCCGCGCCAAGACTGTCGAGGGTTTGCATCACATCCAGGCGCCGCTCGGCGGTAGGCGTGGGTTTGCGGTCCGGCGGCAGCGTCAGATAGGCATAACCGCGCGACTTGCCGCGCCCGACGCGCCCGCGCAGCTGATAAAGCTGCGACAGGCCGAACATGTCGGCGCGGTGGATGATGATGGTGTTGACTTGGGGCATATCGAGTCCGGACTCGATGATATTGGTCGACAGCAGCACGTCGAACTTGCCGTCGGCGAAGGACGTCATGACGTCTTCCAGAACGGTCGGACGCATTTGGCCGTGGGCTATGGCGTATTTGACCTCGGGCACCAGCTTGTGCAGCCGCTCGGCTACAGCCTCGATGTCGGCCACGCGCGGGCAGACGTAGAAGGTTTGCCCGCCCCGGAAGCGCTCGCGCAGGATGGCCTCGCGGATCACCACCGGATCAAACGGCAGGACGAAGGTGCGCACCGCCAGGCGATCCACCGGCGGTGTGGCGATCAGGCTCATCTCGCGCACGCCGGTCAGCGCCATCTGCAAGGTGCGCGGGATCGGCGTGGCCGTCAGCGTCAGCACATGCACTTCGGCTTTGAGTTGTTTCAGGCGTTCCTTATGGACAACGCCAAAGTGCTGCTCCTCGTCGACAATCAGCAGGCCCAGGTCTTTGAATGCGATGCCCTTGGCCAACAGCGCATGGGTGCCGATCACCACATCGATGGTTCCATCCGTGAGCCCGGCTTTAACTGCCTCGGCATCCTTGGCGGCCACGAGGCGGGAAAGCTGGCCGATGCGCAACGGGAAGCCGGCGAAGCGCGCACAGAAATTGCGGAAGTGCTGGCGGGCGAGCAAGGTCGTCGGCACCACCACGGCCACCTGCATGCCGGTCATGGCGGCGACAAAGGCGGCGCGCAAGGCCACTTCGGTCTTGCCGAAGCCCACATCGCCGCACACCAGACGGTCCATGGGACGGCCTTTGATAAGGTCGTCCAGCGTATCGGCGATGGCTTTGAACTGGTCGTCGGTCTCGGCGTACGGGAACCGCGCACAGAATTCCTCGTAGAGGCCCTCGGGCGGCGGTAGAGCCGGCGCGTCCTTGATCTGCCGAGCGGCGGCGATATTGATCAGCTGCTCGGCCATGTCGCGGATGCGCTGTTTGAGCTTTGCCTTGCGCGCTTGCCAAGCCGCGCCGCCCAGCTTGTCGAGACTGACGCCCGCTTGCTCCGAGCCGAAGCGCGAGAGCACATCGATGTTCTCAACTGGTACATAGAGCCGGTCGCCGCCGGCATAGCTGATCCGCAAACAATCGTGCGGCGCACCGCCGACGGTGAGCGTGTCCAGACCCTCGTAACGCCCAATGCCGTGCTCAGCGTGGACAATGAGGTCGCCCTCGGCGATCTGCGAGGCGTCGGCGATGAAGGCATCGGCGCGGCGGCGCTTTTTGGCGGCCCGCACCAGCCGGTCGCCGAGAAGATCCTGCTCGGAAATCAGCGCCAGCTTATCGGTGACAAAACCGCGTTCCAGCGGCAGCGGAATTGTTGCCAGTAAGCTGGTATCGGCCGTCAGCACTTCCTCCCAGATGGTTACATCGGCCACGGCGGTGAACCCGTGATCGCGCAATACCCCAGCGAGCCGCGCCTTGGACCCCGCGCTCGTACCCGCCAGCACCACTCGCCGCCCGGCGGCCTGCTCAGCCTTGATGTGTGCGATGAAGGCTTCGAAGACATTCTCGTTGGGATGGGCGCGGATATCGGCGAAATCGCGCCCAGGGCGTCCGCCCGCATCCTCGCCGCCACCCACATCGGGCGCGGCGTAGGAGCGAAACGCCGTAACGGCGCGGGCGCTCAACAACTTCTCCCAGTTGCCCTCGTCCAGGTACATCAGCGCCGGCGGCACGGGATGGTAGATGATGCCGCTTTCTTCCAAGGACAGCGCCTTGCCGCCGCTGGCCGTATCGACCATGCGTCGCGCTTCGTAGTAGTCGCGGATGGTCTCGAGCCGCACTGCGACGGCTTCTTCGATGTCGTGATCGAGGCTGATGCTGGCTTCCGGCACGTAATCGAGGATGGTGCCCAGGCCGTCGTGGAACAGCGGCAGCCAATGTTCCTGGCCGATGAACTTGCGGCCCTGCGACACCGATTCATAGAGCGTGTCGCTGCTGGATACGGCGCCAAACAGCTCGCGGTACTTGGTGCGAAAGCGCGCGATGGTTTCGGGCGCCAGCACCGTCTCGCTCATGGGCTTCAGCGCGATGCTGTCCCGCGTGCCGGTGGTACGCTGGCTGACGGCGTCAAACGTGCGGATGGTCTCAATGTCGTCGCCGAACAGATCAAGGCGCACCGGCTCCGGCGCGCCCGGCGGAAACAGATCGATCAGGCCGCCGCGCAGCGCGAATTCACCGGGCTCCATGACCTGTTCGGCGCGGGCATAGCCGTTGGCGGCCAGGAAGGCGTCAAAGGCCTTGCGGTCGAGACGGCCTTTGACTTTGAGAATGAGGGACACATTGCGTAAGGAGTCGACCTTGGGCACCCGCTGCAACATCGCATTCACTGTGGTGATGACAAGGCGGCACCGACCCGACTCCGGTGGCTCAGTCAGGCGGGTGAAAGCATCGACCCTGCGGGCCATCACATCGGCGTTGGGCGAAACCCGGTCGTACGGCAAACAGTCCCAGGCCGGGATGGTGATGATTTCAATCTCTGGCGCGAAGAACGCCACGGCTTCCGCAAGCGCCGTAAGGCGCAGCTCATCCCGCGCCACATGCAGCGTCGAATCGCGCAAGGCCGCCCGCGCACGGTCGGCCAATACCAGGGCGTCATAGCCTTCAGGTACGCCATGAAGAACGCGAGCTTTGATCTTGGCGAGAAAGGGTTCCATCAGCGGGGCTGCGCCAATCGCTGGTAATAAGCCAACACGCCGTCGAACAACGTGTTCCGCAAGCGCTCCGGCGCCGGCTGACGGCCCATGACCCAGTCCATGAGGTCCAGATCGGCCTCGTCCAAAAGCGCGTCGGCTTCGTCCAGCTTGTCGTCGGGCAGACCGGTCACGACTTCGGTGAAGAAGCCGCCAATGATGGCGTCCGACTCCTTCGTGCCGCGATGGGTGGCGCGATAGAGGATGCGTTTACGGCGCGGGTCGGTTGGCTGGATCGGGGCCATGATTATCCGGAATATTGGGGCGTAAACAAAGCTATCCCCCGGGACGGACCAATTGCTTGGTCTCCCGTGGGTTCGGCTTGGATATAATGCTATTACGTCCGCCTGTCAGCTCCCTCGAATCCGTAGGTTTCCCAGAGTCTTATGGCCGCAAGTCAATGACCACACTGCGCCCGCCCGTACTGTTTCCGCTGTTCGCCAAGGTCACGACCTTGCCGGGCATTGGGCCGCGCCTGGTGAAGCTGGTCGAGCGGGTCGCCGGCGAGAACGTGGTGAACCTGCTGTGGCATATACCGGCGGGCGTCTTGGACCGCCGCTTCTCGCCCAAGGTCGGCGACGCGCCGCCGGGAAAGATCGCCACGCTGGTCGTGGAAGTCCTGGCCCACGCGCCGCCGCCGCCGCGCAGTAAGGTGCCCTACCGCGTCACATGTGGCGACGACACCGGCAAGATCACCCTGGTGTTCTTTCGCGGCGATGGCGACTACCTGGAGCGCATGCTGCCCGTGGGCGAGAGCCGCGTGATCAGCGGCAAGGTCGAACTCTTCGACGGGCGCCGCCAGATGACCCATCCCGATCATATGGTCCCCCTCGCCCAGATCGACGACGTGAAGCGCGTCGAGCCGGTTTATCCCCTGACCGAAGGGCTCTCACCCAAGGTGCTCGACAAGGCCATCCGCGCCGCACTAGCCAAAGTGCCCGAACTGGCCGAGTGGCTGGACCCGGCATACCTCGCGCGCCAAAAGTGGCCGTCGTGGCGCGAGGCTTTGCGCGCGGTCCACGCCCCCGGCGACGAGGATGCTTTGCTTGCTATGCATCCGGCCCGCGCGCGGCTGGCCTTCGACGAACTGCTGTCCAACCAGTTGGCCTTGGGGCTGGTGCGCCTCAAGGCCCGTGTACGCCGGGGCCGCAGCCTGGTCGGCAACGGTATCCTGCGCGGCAAAGTAAAAGCCGCCCTGCCCTATGCGCTCACCGGCGCGCAAAGCCGCGCGTTGGAGGAAATCTTCGCCGACATGGCCAGCGAGACGCGCATGCTGCGGCTTCTGCAGGGCGATGTCGGCAGCGGCAAGACCATCGTCGCGCTGATGGCCATGCTGGCGGCGGTGGAAGCCGGCTCCCAGGCCGCGCTCATGGCGCCGACGGAAATCCTCGCCCAGCAGCATTTCGAAACCCTGCATCCACTGTGCACGGCCATCGGCGTCAGGGTCGAGGTGCTAACAGGCCGCGTCAAAGGGGCCGCGCGCAACGCTATCTTGGAAGACATCGCCGCTGGCGCCGTGAACATCCTCATCGGCACCCATGCGCTCTTCCAAAAGGAAGTCGATTTCCACGACCTGGCTTTCGCCGTCATCGACGAACAACACCGCTTTGGCGTCCATCAGCGCCTGGAGTTGGCCGACAAGGGCGACGGCACCGACGTGCTGGTGATGACCGCCACGCCCATCCCCCGCACCCTCACCCTCACGGCCTATGGCGATATGGATGTCTCGCGCCTCGACGAAAAACCGCCGGGCCGCATGCCGGTGGACACGCGCCTCATTAATCTCGAACGGCTCGATGAAATTGTCTCGGGCATCCAGCGCGCCGTGGCCAAGGGCGGCAAAGCTTATTGGGTCTGCCCGCTGGTGGAAGAGTCCGAAGTCATCGACCTGGCTGCTGCCGAGGAGCGCTACACCCACCTCAAAGCCGTTATGGGGGCCAAGGTCGCGCTGATCCACGGCAAGATGAAGCCCGCCGAAAAAGACGCGGCCATGGAGTCCTTCACCTCTCAGGGGGGCGCGCAAGTCTTAGTGGCGACCACGGTCATCGAAGTCGGGGTCGATGTGCCTGACGCCACGATCATGGTGATCGAGCATGCCGAGCGCTTCGGCCTTGCCCAGCTTCACCAACTGCGCGGCCGCATCGGCCGGGGCGGCAAGTCCGGAACGTGCCTGCTGCTCTATGCCGCACCCCTCACCCAAACCGCCAAAGCTCGCCTGGAAATCCTGCGCGATACCGAGGACGGCTTTGTCATAGCCGAAGAAGATTTGCGCTTGCGCGGCGGCGGCGAAGTTCTAGGCACACGCCAAAGCGGCCTGCCCGAGTTCAAGCTCGCAAACCTCATGGCCCACGGCGATCTGCTGGCGGCGGCCCGGGACGACGCCAAACTCATCATCGCCCGCGACGCCAATCTGGAAACCCCACGCGGGCAAGCACTCAGGACGCTGCTCTATTTGTTCGAACAGGATGATGCGGTGAGGACGCTACGGTCCGGGTAATATTATCTTCACCGGCGGCACCACGATGCCGCCCGAGACCACCATTTTCAGGCACTCCTCGACGGTCATATCGAGTGTACGCATCTCTCGGCGCGGCAGGAATACGAGATAGCCCGAGGTGAACGACATGGTGGGAATGAACACACTGAAGAGTTCCTCGGGCGCCTTGTCTTGAATCTCAGGCGCTGATCTGGCGATGACAAGACCCAGCGCCCACATCTCCTTACGCGGATATTCCACCAGTACGACCTCGCGAAAAGATTGCGTCTGTTTCGAGAACACGGTCTCGAAGATTTGTTTGACGGCGGAATAGAAGCTGCGAATAACGGGCAGCCGCGCGACGATACGCTCGCCCAAGCCCACCATCATGCGGCCGAGGAAGTTGGCGGTGAGGAAACCGAGGAGCGTCAGGACCACGACCAGGATGACGATGCCGAGGCCCGGCACCGCGAAGGGCAGATAGGTATTGGGATTGTAGCGCTCCGGGATCAGGCTGGTGACGGCGCTGTCGATGTAGTCCACCACCTTCCAGGCCACATAAAGTGTGATGCCGATAGGTGCGGTCAGCAGCAGGCCCGCCAGGAAATAGTTCCTAAGCCGCGTCATGAGCGAACGCCGCCAGGGAATCGTAATCGGTTGAACAGGTGGTGGTGCGGGGTCAGTCATGGCATCATCATGACAATTCAGCGAGGCCGCCGCCACTATGAACCGCGATTCGTCAGATAAGTCCTGCAAGCCAACCGTCGGCGTCGGCGTCGTGGTTTTGCGCGCCGGGCAGGCCGGACTCGAGGTCCTGCTCATCAAACGAGGCCGGCCGCCGCGCGCGGGCGAATGGAGCATGCCGGGCGGCCGCCAAGAATGGGGCGAGACCCTGCATGAGGCCGCCCACCGCGAAGTCCTGGAAGAAACCGGCGTCACCATCACGGGCTTAAAACTTATCGATGTGGTCGACGGCCTGTTCCGCGATGCCGGCGGCGTCATCGCCAACCATTTGACCCTGGTGGATTACCGTGCGGTCTGGGTCAGCGGCGAACCCCGCGCCGGGGACGACGCCACGGACGCCCGCTGGGTGCCGGTCGCAGACTTGAGCCCTTTTGAGCTGTGGGACGAAACCATCCGGGTTATAAAAGCCGGCGCGGCTATGGGTGTTTGACGGGGTGTTTGAGGCGCATTGCGGCGTCCGCCCCGGCACCTTACATTCGCGGCATGATCGAGGGCGACTGGATTCCCACCGAGAAGCCGCTGTTTATGGTGCGCGTCTGCATCAACAAGCGCCTCAATACCGACCGCCTGCCGTCCTGCGGCGGACGCGGCAGCCGCGGCTTGGCCGATGCGCTTGAGCGTCTGATTCTGGCCGAGCGGATTCCCGCCAGCATCACGCGCGGACCTTGCATGAACAACTGCCTGCATGGTCCGAACTTGAAAGTCCAAGGTGCGGACTACTTCAATCTCGAAGGGGATCTATCCGATGCGCGGATTGAGGAAATCATGATCGCGATCCGGGCCGAAGCGGTGCGCCGCCGGAACCTTCGCACCGCGCCCGTGAATGACGACGGCGCGGTTGAGCCGTGAGCGCGCTGCTGACAGCTTCTGGTATCGGCATTGTTGTGATTGTCGGGCTGGCGCTGCTGCTGCCCTGCCCGGCCTGCCGCCTGCGCCGCGAACGCTTGCGCGCGGCTTATGAACGCTGGCGGGCGACGCGGCCTAGTTGAATATTTTCAGGACCGGATCAAGCATTGGCATGATCGGATCGAGCATCTGCAGCGCGTAAACTTTCATCACCGGCCACTGCGCGTAAGGCCAGATGAAAGCATTGATCATGCCTTTGCTCATCGGCACCTGAGTGTAAAGATCGCGCACAAAAAACAGGATTCCGACAATGCAGTAGAAGGCCTGCAGCAGGACAAACTTTCCCATGACCGATTCTCCGTCACCCCATAGATGAGCAATGGTGAACTTTTGGCGCGCAAAAAACCAGTAATATTCCGGCGCAAAAAACCGTTAACCGGGAACCCCAGGCATGGTGTTCTTCTTAAGAAGATCGGCCATTCGCTTCTTTAGCGGCGAGATTTGGAAGTCAGGCACCTGGAAGACCCAGCCGTCGGTCCGCGCGTTCAGGTCGTTAATGACCTTATTCCAATCGGTCCTGAGATCGATCATGCCCGACTCGCCCGGTTTGACCGCGCCGGCGACTGGCGGCGTGCCCTTAACCTTGATCCAGTCCTGACCGTCGAGATCGGCGATTTCCACGGTCACTTGAAAGCCCACCTGACCTTCGATGACGGCGGTGATGGTCTTATCCTTGGGAAAGGGTTTGTCGGCGGCCGGTGCGACCTCTGACAGGGTCATGCTCGACAGCACGGACGCATATTCATCGACGACGTTCGCGATGGGTGGCGTGGCGCCCGTGGGCAAATTCTCAACGACCAAATCCGGCGCGTCAGGAGTCGGGCGGCCGACGATGACTTTTTCGCCGTTAGGATGGGTTACCGTTACCCCCTTGACGTTCACCTGACTGATATCGGCGATGGTGTTCTGCAGCCAGTAGCTGGCAGCGGTCTCGGGTGTGAACTCACCGGTGGCAAGCCACACCTGCGGATCGCCGGCCAGGCGGATATATGTATTGCTGCCCTGCGTGCCCATGTTGAACTGGCGCTTACCGATGACAACGTTAGCGATCTCCTTGCCATCGGCATCGAGCAGTGTGATTTGCCGGCCGCGGGCATTCTTAGCCGTGGGGTCTTCGACTTCGAGGCGCGCATAGCGGTCAGGCTGCTTGGTCTTGCCTTCAATCTTGACCATGCGCGCCAGTGTGTTGATGAGCGCGTTGACCTTCTCTCTGTCAGCCAAATAATTGGAGCGTTCCCGCTCATGCCATATTTTGCCGTCCCAATCGAGCGAGACGACCTCCGCGCCGTGGCGGATGACCACCGTCTTTAAGCGGTCCGCATCCCTTCCCAGGTTCGGGAACACCAAAGCCCCCTGCGTGTCGGAGGATTCAAACTGAGGCTGGCTGAGAATGGCGGTGACGGCCAGGATCAGGGCGACGGCGGTGGCAGCGCAAAGGGCCGCAAAAGACTTCTTGGTCATGTCCTAAATCTCCCCCTCGCCTATACGTCGCCAGCGCGGCGACGACGACGCCGGTGACGCACGACCGCGACCGCGATCAGAATCAAACCGAAGATGATCGGTACGCCGCCGATGTTGGCAAACGTAATCAGGCCTTGCAGCCGCTCGATATTCTCGCGCAGCGCCCGCTGAACGTCGCGCAGTTCGCGGCGCGTGGCGAGAATCTCACCGCGGTAGCTTTCGACGGTTTTTTTATCGGCTTCGCTTAAGACCTCTGCACCAGTGCTGTCACGCTTGACCTGCATGGCTTGCGCTTTGCTTTGCAGCTCTTCGAGGTGACTGGTCAGACTTTGTTCTTTGGCGCGGTACTGCATTTCGGCGTCGCGGCGAATGTCGTCCATCATGGTGAACGGCCGACTCTGCACGCCGCGGCCGCGCAAGGCCGACAACGCCGGGGCGCCGGAAAGGTTTTCCAAAGCGTTGCTGACGAAGCTGCCGTTGTCGGCGTTCGGAATGATGATCTGCTGGCCCATCTGGTTGTTGATCTCGACCCAGAAACGATCCACCAGCATGTCGGTATCGGCCACCACGATCACCTGGATGGGCTGCTTGGATTCCTTCAGAGCATTGGCGGGCAAGTCCTCAAAGGCGGTTTTCGCCGGGCCACTGATGCGCGCGGCGATGATCTCGGGTTTGTTCTGCGGCTTGAAATCCCGGAACATGGCGATGATGTCCGGCATGCCGATGAACTTGTCGGTGTCGATCCGCATGGACCGGGGGCCGGTCGTGATCAGCGGCGTGACCGTAGTGCCGGCACCCGCAACGACTTCCAGCGCGCCCGGCGTACCGATCCTGATTTCCTTCAGATCGCCGGTGACGGCGTCATTGGAATCGAAGTTAGAGCTCTGCAGTCTCATCCAGGCGACATAGTCGCTGAGAACCGGCCGGCCATTGGCCGACATGTTGACGCGTACCGCATTGTCGATGTCACCGACGACTTTTTCTTCGACCAGCTTCACGCCCCAGGCCGCTATCAAGCGCTTGATGCCGTCAAGCGCATGTTTGTCGGAGCGCCCTGTGACGCCCATGCCGCCGAGGCTGGCAATCGGACTGGCGGATTCTGGATTGGGATCGAGGAAAAGCAGAACCTTGCCCCCGCCCAGCACGTACTGATCGATAGTTTTCATGGTCTGAAGCGAAAGATTTTCCGGCTGCACCAGAAGCAGCATGTCGATGTCGGCGGGAATCAGAGGAATATCAGCGCCCAGCGTTTGGACCTGGAAGAACTCCTTGATCTGCGCGGCAATGGCCCAGGGCGGAATTGGCGCGCCGCCGGTCATCTGCATTTCCTGCGGCGAGGGCATCTTGCCCTCCAGGGCCAGCGCGGTGATTAAACCAATCTTCGGCTGCGCGGGCCGCGCGAGGTTGTAGATCAGCTTGGTCAGGTCGTATTCCAGGAACTTCTCGCGATCGAGCGAGAAAAACGGAATCACTTGCTGATCGTCGGTGGAGTTGGTTGCGGCCAGGCCGAAGTAGCCAGTGTCGCCGCTCTGGCTGAGCGGTACGGCCTGCAGGCCGAATCCTACGGCGCGGTCTTCGACATCCGAGAACGGCGCCGGGTTGTAAAGCTCGAGCTTTATATTGCCCTTGGCCAGCTTGGCGTACTGCTGCAACAGGTCGCGCACGCGCTGATAAAACACGCCGTGACGCGGGCTGATTTCAGCCAGCGCTTGCGAGAAATAGAGCCGAACAATGATCGGCTCGCTGATGTTCGTAAAGACTGGGGTGATCTGCGTAGAGGTGGTGTAGGAGCGCCCTTCAGTAAAATCGGCGCGCACAGGCGCGAACCAATTGTTGGCGATGATGTTCACCGACACAAACAGCACAGCCGCGACCGCGACGGCGATCAGCGACAGTTTGGTCTTATCAATACGATTGGACATGTGAACCCCCTACCCTGCTTTCCGGGCATCGACGAACACGACCGTGGCGTACAGCCAGAAGGTCGTGAGCGACAGCAGGAATACGACGTCGCGCAATTCGATCACGCCGCGCGTCAAGGACTGGAAGCGCAGCAGGAAACTAAAGGACGCAACGGTTTCGACAACCGACGTCGGCGCCCAGCCGCGAAATGCGTTGAGCACGATATCGAGGCCGCTCATGGTGAACAAAAAGCAGACAATGGCGGCGGTGATGAAGGCAATGATCTGATTGCGCGTTAGCGCCGACATGCAAATACCGATGGCCAGGAACGAGCCCGACAAAAGAAAACTTCCCAGATAGCCCACCGCAATAGCGCCGTTGTCGGGCTGGCCCAGGACATTGACCGTCACCCACATCGGCGTGGTGAGCGCGAGCGCGATGCCGCAGAACAGCCAAGCCGCCAGGAATTTGCCGAGCACCGCTTGCGTGGTCGTCACCGGCAGCGTGAGCAACTGCTCGATGGTGCCCGATTTGCGCTCTTCGGACCACAGCCGCATGGAGACCGCCGGAACCAGCAGCAGGTAGAGCCACGGATGATAGGCGAAGAAGCTGTCGAGGCTGGCTTGGTCGGCATCAAAGAAGCGTCCGATATAAAAGGTCAGCGCGCCGGTCAACGCCACAAAGATGGCGATGAAGACGAAGGCGACGGGCGTCGAGAAGTAAGCCGCCAACTCGCGCTTGGTGATGATCCAGATGTGACGCATGAAACTGCCTTTGGAGGTCTATGTTCTGAAGGTTGAGAGGCGTTACGCCGCGGCGTGTGAAACGCCCCCTGTTGTGATCAACCGGAATGCGTCGTCGAGATTTCCGCCGTCCTGATAAATTTCCACCACCGGGAAATTCTGCGCGCGCGCCACGGCTGCGATCTCGTCCAGCTTGATGCCGCCTGGTTTCGGCGTCAGGCGCAGTTTGGCGCGCCCCTGGTCTTCGGGCGTCTCGAACACCGCGGCGACCGAGGCGTGATTGCGGAAGTAGGCCGCCGCAGCAGGTGCCGCGCCGTCCGGCAGGACTAGGCAGACCGCCGTGTGATCGGGCAAACGCGCCAGCAAATCCTTGGCGGTGCCGTCGGCCAGGACCTTGCCGCGGCCGATGACCACGGCGCGGGTGCAGACCGCTTCGACTTCTTCCAGGATATGCGTCGAGATGATGATGGCCTTCTCCGCCGACATTTCGGCGATCAGGCCGCGCACCTGGTGTTTCTGATTGGGATCGAGGCCGTCGGTAGGTTCATCCAACAGCAGCACCGGCGGATCGTGCAGAATGCTTTGCGCCAGGCCAACGCGGCGGCGATAACCCTTCGACAGCACTCCGATGGGCCGCTCGATGACGTCAGTGATATCGAGGCGCCGGGCGACCTTGGCGATACGCGCATCGCGGTCGGCTCCGGAAAATCCTCGGATTTCGGCGATGAATTTCAAGAACGCTACGACCGACATATCTTCATAGGACGGCGAGCCCTCGGGCATATAGCCGATCACGTTTTTTACATCCCGCGGCGCGGTGACGACGTCGTGGCCGCAGATCCTGGCGGTTCCCGCCGTTGGCATCAGGAAGCCGGCGATCATGCGCATGGTCGTGGTCTTGCCGGCGCCGTTGGGGCCGAGAAAGCCAAGCACTTCGCCCTTGCTCACGGTAAGGCTGATATCCTCGACGGCTCGAAAATCGCCGAAGGACTTCGAAAGATGGTCGATCTCCACCATGACCGTCATGCGGTGTTCCCCTTATCCATATCCGCAGCGGGGCGAACGTAGGCTGGCCCGTGCGGCGGTGCAAGCCTACAGAAAAGCCGAAAAAGGCTGGAATTACAGTATTGTAAGGAATCAGGTCGGATTAGCTGGAGGCGATCCAACCGCCGATTAATCCGCCAAATCCTTTTCCGTGGGCACGGCGGGCGTGCGGCGGTCCAGATCGGGCACGCTTTCGATCAGTTTGACGACGGCGTCGGTAACATCACCCAGCTTCTTGGCGGCGGCGGCGCCATCCTTTTTGCGCTCCGGCGAGCCAGTGTCGATCTGGCTCTGAATGTAACGCGCCTGCTCCTTCATCTCGCGCACCGCATCGACGATGTTCCGGCCCTTAGGCGCATAGGCTTCGTGGACCATCCTCAAGCTATTACTCAGCATATGAAGCAAGGTTCGGATCAGGGAATCCGAATTGGAGAGCTTCTCCTCGATCATGTCCTTGGACACCAGTGAGAGCGTGCAATCTTCCAGCGCCATGGCGGAATTGCGCCGCGGGCGGCCGTCGATGATCGCCATTTCGCCGAAAAACTCGCCCTTCTTGACGCGCGCGATGGGCTGCCGCTTGCCGTCCACTTCCTTGAAAATGCCGATGGCGCCACTGTTCAAAATATAGGCCGAGGTGGCCGGGTCGCCTTGTTTGAACAGAAATTGACCCTTGGCGAGGGGCAGTATCTCAATAACTGGTTCGTCCATCGTTACCACTGGGGCCTCGCCGGGAGCACGTTGAATTTCCTGGGCCTCGTTGAAACCCGGCCGCTGGCGCTGCTGGTAGGTCGCCACCGCTTGGCGGGCTTCTTCATCCAATTTATCAGGCGACGCCCGGGGTTTCACTGCTGAAACGACGGCCTTAGAAAGTTTTTGTATAAGATCCAGGTCCTTGGCGGTCGGGGCGGTATAGCGGCCGGCAATGGCGATGACATCCCCGGAAAGTGAGCCGCATAACAGGGCCAGTTCACGCTCTTCCAGGCGTTCGGCGGTCTTGGCGGAATCCTTTAGGACGTCAGCCAGCGTTAGAACGTGGTCCTTAAGTTCGGGCGTCACCTTTTTGGCGCTATAGGCTTCAAGCACCAACTTGCTGACAAATCCCAGCCGCAGGCCGTGGCTGTCCAGGCGCGCTTGCAGCACTTCAGTCATGGCCTCATCAACCGCCGCGCGGACAGTTTCGGGATCCGCATCCTTGCCGCTAGCCTTATCAAGCATGGTATTGGGCACATGAATGCGCCGGATAGGCGAGGCACGGTTCGGCGCGCGGCGATCCGGGCCCAAGTAGTCGCTGGTCACCACAAAAGGCGAGCGGTTCATCATCACCCACTTCAGCCGCTGCAGAAGCTGCTCCTCCTTGAGCGGCTTAATGATGATGTCGTCGGTACCCGCCTGCATGGTGCGTTTGACGGCCTCGATGTGATCGGGCGCGACAATCGTCATGATCACGACGAAGGGATTGGAGCCAAGTTTGCTGTGGCGAATATTGCGGATAAATTCGAAGGTCTGGGGATCCAAATCATCGGCGATAATGATCAGATCCGGCGGCACCTGGCCGACCAGGGTCACCAGATTCGCAAGATTGCCGTGGGCGCTGACTTGTTTAATGCCGGCGTGATTGAGGATTTGGCGCAGTTCACGGCGCGCCTGGTCGTCTGGCTCGCCAATGAAAGCGACCACCTTCTCCATGGATTGAAGGTCAAAGTCACTCATGGCTTTTCGTTCACGTTCCCCACAACGATCCCCTGCTGCGCTCCGGCGCCGGTATGATTCTCAACCGGCGCGCACCCCCAAATTTATCAAGCGTCCCACTCAACCCGATTTTGCGCGCAAATCAATATCACATTTGTGAGGCGCAACGGCCTGTGCCGAAGTCTCGCTTCACGGATGGGCCGAATCGTGAGATGAATAGTTCGCGGAAGAGCTGTTTCAGGTGGATCAATTTCATCTGAAACACCCTCCCCTGCAGGTTCCAAGAGCTCCCGCCAGTCTATAAAGAGCGGGTACTTCGGAAAGGCCGATTTGGCCGGGGAAATTGGGGGTTACTGCGTGGTTGATGGTAAAAACGGCCCCGTTAAGAACGCGCCGCTCGGCTCAAAAAAGCCCCAAGGTGTAGCTGCGGCTGTGCGGCGCACGGTGGTCAAGCTGCGCCGTATTTTTGGCAGCGATGTGCCCGAGAATGCCGCCGAGGCCCGGGAGGCCGTCAGCCATTTCCTCAGTGAGATGCTATCAGTTGCGGCTCGCACCTATCCAGCGTGGAGCCGCATTCTCAACGACGGCTTGGCCGACCACGCGCTGAATTACGATGAACGGCGCGCTTTGCTCGAGGTGCACCCCATCGACGACTACTATTTCGCCGGCGTCGTGGCGCTCGATACCGCGCGCATCCGGGGCCTTTACCCGCCGGCGGAAGCCGCTGAGTTACTCGGCGAGATCGGCGACCAGGTCGACGCCGCCGCCGGCCGCCAGGACCGTGTGGTTTCGGACCTCGTGTTCCTGATGTTAGGACGAATCGAACTCAACACCGGCGTAGATCTGATGAAGACGCCTTACGACAAGGTCGTGAAAACCATTCTGCAGCGTATTGGTATCAATAAGATCGAGGCGACCCGCGGTCTGATGCGCGATAAGGGTTTTAGGCATTTGCTGGGCGAACCTTTGGCGACCGGCGTGCCGCAATGGTGGCGGGCCTTCCAAGCCAAGTTCAGCATCTATTGGGCCGAGCCCGAAGAGATGGACGACGAGGCCACCGATATAGCCTTGCAGACTTTGGCTGCCGCTACGGCGGCGCCGGTGCGTCTCAAACGCCGGGTGGTCCGGCGCAAGGCGGCATCATTCATCGGCGGCGACTAAGCCCGCGGTGTGGGATTTCGACAGCCTGAAAAATCTGAACATGAAGCCCCTCAGCCGGGGCCGGCTGTATTCGACCGCCCGCGGTCAGGGGCCGGCCCTGTTGTTTGTCCACGGCGCGTTTCACGGCGCTTGGTGTTGGGCGCCCTTCCTCGCATTTTTCAAAGCCCAGGGCGTTCCCGCGGCCGCCCTCGATCTCAGCGGCCACGGCGGCCTCGCGCAGCCCGCCGACTTCACCACGCTGGGGGTGGCCGACATGGCCGCCGATGTCGCGGAAGCCGCCGCGCGCCTGGGCGGCCCGGTGATTCTCGCCGGCCATAGCCTCGGCGCACTGGCCGTCATGGCCGCCGCACAGCACATCAGACCTTGCGGGCTAATCCTGCTTGCGCCGGCGCCGCCTGCCAACGTCACCGGCGTTCGTCTATTGGCGCCATTTCCCGACAACCACGCCGTAGCGCCGCCCGGCGAAGAGCGCGTGCGCAAATGGTTTCTCAGCGGCACAACCGGTACCGATATCGCCGAATATGTCGCGCGGCTTTGTCCGGAAAGCCCCGCCTTCCTCAACGACCTCTATCGCCGCAAAATCACGGTCGATCCGGCATGGATTCAAGGACTGGCCCTTTGTGTTTCAGCCGCGGCCGACGATACGGCTTTGCACCCGGCCGGCCAGGACGAAGCCGTGGCCGCCATCTTCGGCGCCGAGTTGCAAAAGCTTGCTCACGCCGGGCATTGTTTCATGCTCGACGATTCACGGGAAAATGCTGCGGCTCTCATATTGGACTGGCTGCGGCGGAATGATCTTGCGGGCCGCGTCTGAAATTCCCGCTTCTTTCATCGCGCCATATCCCATATCTTCACGACCGCGTTCGTTCGTGGAGCGCACAAGGGAGAGGAATTTGGCGATGGGTTTTCGAGGTTTGGAACTTGCCGTCTGTTCCGTTCTGGCAATTTTTGCGGCGACAGCTTTTGCCGCCGACACGCAATACGTCTCGCAGAAGGGCTCCTGGATCTTGAACAAAGCTGAAACCAAGGTCCCGGCCGGAGGCTTTGTGCCGGTTGACACGCCTACCGTCGTGACTCTCGACGACGGCAAGGCGTTGAAGTTCGTGGTCTATGTCATGACCTCCACGGGCCTCCAGCCGAGCATCACCTATGAAGGCGCCTACGACGGTAAACCCTACGCCTACGGCCAGGATGCCACCCGTTCCTTCATGCATGTTTCAGCCAATAGCTTCCGCGCTGACACAAAAGCCAACGACGGCGCCTCGTCCTCCGAGGTCGTGACCTTCTCCGCCGGCAACACCAAGATGCGCGCCGAAGGCAAGTACATGGACGCCAAGGGCAAGACCTACGACTACGTCGAAGTGTGGGACAAGCTGCAGTAGAATCGGGGTTAGCAAAATGTTCCCCCGATTATTTCTTTAATAACGGCCTGTTAGCCCGCATTGAATCTCGCTGCGGCGCGCATATATGAAGCACAACATTCCGCGCCGGACCGCGCTGGAGCTTTACATGCGCCTAAAATCATTGCGAACGCGTTGATCGTCATGGCCCTGGCGGGCGGCCTATCGCCCACGGCCGGCGCACAACCGGGGCAAGTTTCATCCAGCGGATTGATCAGCGTCGAAGGCGTCTGGGCCAGGCTGGCCCCCAAGGAACCCGATACGGCCAGCGTTTTCTTCGAGGTCGTCAACGTTGGCGACAAGCCCGACGTGCTGCTGTCGGCCACGAGCCCGGCCGCCAAAAAAGTGACGTTGCGGCGCGGCGGGTGGCGCGGTTTGAATTTCTTCAATAAGGACTCCGACGGGATCAGGATCAAAGCGAACAAGCGCGTGTCCTTTCACCCGGGCGCCATCGAAGTCACTTTGAGCGAGTTCACGGAACCCGTCGCCGTTCGCAGCGTCTTCCCGGTCACGCTGGTTTTTAAGGAAGCTGGCGAGGTAACCGTCGAGGCCACCGTCTCCAATCAATTGCTCGGCAATCGGATCGAGAAGTAATTCTCTATTTGAGAGACTCGCGCGTCTTTTGAATCACACGCCGTACCAATCCGGCAATGCGCGGCTCCGGTTGCGGCGCCAGGGTTTGCAGTTGCGATTCCAGCGCGCTCAGCGCCGCATGCTTGGCCTTTAGAGGCCGTGTCCCTAAGTAGGCTGTCAACCAAGTTGAGACCGCGCGCGGATCGGGCCGATCTCGGGCGACATCGAGAATCATTTGCAAAGGTTCAGGCACGAGCCATGTTCCGAGCGATATCCGCGGTGCGCGCGAGGCGGCGCTGACGGTACCGGTCAAGCGGCACTTCAACGCTAATGACGATCAGCCAGGCCAAAAAGAACGTGACGGCCACGCAAGCGACCGATTTGATCCAAGATCCCGTTGCCGGCCACTGAAACCGCTCGGCGAAGGCTTCGTAAAACATCAGGACGATCCAATGGATCATATAAACCGGATAGGAAAAGTTGCCGATGGCGCTATCGAGTTTGCTGTAACGCGTGAGTTGGAACAGACACGGCAGAGCGAACAGGGCCATAAAATGGTAAGCCCAGACGGCATAGATCATTGGAAGAGCATAGCGCGCTTCTAGCGTTTCGAAGATCGACATAAGGATGCAGGTGATTCCCAAGAACAGCACGACCACGGAAATCTGCACGTTGCGCGAGATCGCGCCGATGTGGGCGTCATAGAGCCGCCGCGCGACCATTCCCATCACGAATAAACCCAGCTCCAAGGGGAAAAACCGGCCCACCCAAGGATCGATGTCGTAGCCGGCGCTATAAATCGCCGCGCGCAGGAGGAATGTCACCGCCATAATGAACACGAGTATGCGTGTCGTGTTGCGGATCAGAAACGGCACCAGGCAGTAAAACATCAGCTCCAGAGATATGGACCAGGCCTGCGGTACCGGCATCATGAACCAGAGCGGGGTGGGACCGCCGGGTCCGTCAGGCGTGAACACCAGACGCCCGCCGTCGAATTTCATGAACAGCGTCGTCTCCTGGCCAAAAATAAACAGGTTGGTGAGGATCAACCAGGCTTTGCCCGCCCACGTCATCGTCGGCGCCATCTGGATGACATAGGCGATCCATCCGCCGTGACCCCTGAGATAGATCACGGCGTAGGCCGCCAGAGAAATCAGCAAGCACAGGAAATAGATCGAATAGATTCTCAAAAAACGATTGGAAAAAAAGATGCCGATATCCCGCCGTGGGTCGTATTTTTCCGTCAGGATCGTCGCCATGTAGAAGCCGGAGATGATGTAGAACATCTCCACCGAGGCAAAGCCTCCGGCCAGATAATTGCCGAAGAATCCCCCGACATGGCTGAGCACAACCGAAAGCGCCAGAAGGACTCTCAACGCGCCCATGGGAGCATCCTTGTCATATCTCTCATGGCAGCGGAATCAAAACGCGGTGCCCGCTCCAGTCGGTTTTACCCTGATCGGCCCACAGCTGTTCGGAGGACTGGCCGACCGGCCTATAGACGCCGAAACCAATTCCGGCCGCCGCGGCCGGGCGGTTTTTAAAAAAAGTAGAATAGAGGCGGATGCGTCCGTCCGGCTCGGTGTCGGAAAGCCTGGAGAGCAGCACTTGACTGTTCTCGATAATATCGCCCGCGCTATTAACAAGATGCGTAAAGAGATACCAGGGTTTTTCCGGTGCGGGCATGCCCGGTTCCACCCAGAATTTGGTCTGCAATCCGTGGAGATCCGAAACCACCGTCGCCGCGTGGATGGTGTACAGGATGCGGCCCTGATCATCGCCGTCGGCGCGAAATTTGATGTTGACCGACGTTGGCGGCAGCTGCCGCTGAATCAGGTTCACAGCCTCTTGCGACCACTTTGACTTGAGATTGCTCGGCCGCGACGCGGGCCAGCGGTGAGCCGCCTCAAACCGCTCCATGGCATCCTCAAGCTTCCCCGGATCAACAATCTTCAAAAGACGGACATGTGTTTCCGAAACGATTGTCACGCCGTCGGCTTCGCCCAAAGTCGATGCCCAGGCCCGGGCTAGACGCAATTCGGTGGTGAAATCGGGTACGTCGCGCTGCGCTAGAATTTTATCGCGGGTGTCTCCCTCCGCGACCGGCACAAAGGCGACCAAGCCTGCGGTGAGAATGTCATCGGCGCGGATCGCGCTGGATTTTTGCCAGTCGACGCCGATACGTGCGCTGATACGCGGCGACGACGGATCGATGTGGTTTTGGAAATCCAGGTCTCCGAAGAAGGCGCACACCGGCCAGTCAACGCCAAGAAGATACAGCACGGCAGAAGTCTGGCCCTCAGCTTTCATTTTTGCGAGCAACGCGCGCGCCTGATCGCCCTCCGCCCTATAGGCGTTAGAGATCAAGTTGACCCCAAAAAATGCCTGTAACTTCGGCGGCGCAGCCGGCATGGCCAACAGCGCCGCAATGATCAGCGTCGGCCCGCCAAGAACCGCGGTGGCTCCAAACACCGCCGGGCGCGTGAAACGTCGGGCGAAATTGATCGTTCCTGGAACCAGCGTAACGAATGCCATCGCAACAAACGGGCTGGCGTAGCGGATTTGCGTGATATCGGCCTGAAAGGTCAGAAAGGCTGTGCCGATGGCCAAGCAAACCAAGGCAATCGCACCCAGCGGATAAAAACCTCGGTCTTGCGTGCCGGCAAATAATCCGAGGATGATGCCAGCCAGCAGCGGATAGCCGAAACTCAGGTGGGGATATTGGCTGAGCGGTCCGAACACATCGCGTATGTCACCGGCTTGCAGCGCGCTCATGGCTTGCCGGCCCAGAGCGATATTCTCCGGCGAAAGATATTGGGACTGGAAGACGACGATAAAGCTCGCGGCAAAGATCACGATCCCCGTCGCCAGGCCAAATACGGCAAAACGCCGGAAGGTCCGATCCGCCTGCAGCGCGCCGGCGGACCATCGCACTTCGTTTCCGGCCAGGACCAGCCATGCGAGGCCGACGACCACCATGACGACGCCGCCCATGGGCTTGATGAACAGGCAGAAGCCCCCGAGTCCCGCCGCCGCCAGCGCCCAGCCGCGCGAGCGCAAGCGCACAGCCACAAGAACCGAGGCCATACACACCGCCGCAACACCGGCAAAAAAGTTATCCACCAGGCCCCAAGCCGTCAGCGACGGCACCGCATCGTTGAACTGGAACTGATAGAGGATCGGCATGCCCGCCAGCGTCAGTGCGAGCGCCAAGACGACCCAGCGGTCTGCGCCGGTCGACGGCAATCGGAAGCTTGCGATGTGGACGGCCCCGGCGAGTAAAGAGATCGGCAGGAAGACCGAGCGAAAAAAGAACCACTGGAAGTCGAACGTGAATCCGAACGGATATGACATCAGCACCGTACCCGGCGGGCGGAATGTCCAGGGCAAATCGAGGGGATTGACGAACGTCCCGGAATGAATCATCTCCCAGACGGCGGCGGCTTTGGTGACATAGGACAGGGAATCCCCCAGCGGCGGCGCGGCATCGGTCGTGGCGCCGAACGCCAACGCCAGGGCCACAACGGCAAGCCATGCAAGCAAGACGAACGCAGGAATCCGGGAATTGGATGTCATTACTTGCGAAAACCCTCGTGAACGGCCGCTGAGTTTCTGATTCGGCGCGGCGACGCAAACGACCGTGCCGAGGCACCCCTGTCCAAGGGTATCCAAAACCCCGCCGGATGCAAGGAAAGCCCATTCACAAGCGCGGAATCCTTGGGATTTTCGGCGCCTGCGCGCATCAGAACCGTTTGCTTGACCGCCGGGAACGCGGCGAATATGGTGCGCGCTCTCCGCAAGGGTACTGGGCCTCGCACCGCCACGGCAGGCTGCATTCGGTACCACGGTCGGGCCGGTAGCTCAGTGGTAGAGCATCGCACTTTTAATGCGGTTGTCGATGGTTCGATCCCATCCCGGCTCACCAACTTTCTTGCCGCAGAGGACGCCCGATTGATACAGGACGTTGCCAGCCTCAAAGAACTGCTTCCAGCGGCAGGCGCGGAACTCATCAGCGTCAAAATGAGCCCAACCGATGGGCTTGGGGCCCTCAAGATAAAAAAGGGCCTTCTCATCGTCAGAGACGGGATGGCCCTGCCCGTCGTGGACGGCAAAACCTCCACCAAACTTTTCGTCGATCTCAATGAAGATAAGCACGGCGATATTTTGGCCGCGCCTTCGGCGTCAACCGGCACCATTGCCAGCGCGCTTTTTATAAAAGGATCACCCAATTACTACCACTTTCTCGCCTTTAACCTTCCGACGCTGATTTTCTTGAAGGCCCAGGCCGCGAAGGGCCGCGTCACGCTGGTCACGGCGCAGGGATTTCCGAAATCCGCAACGACCCTTATGGATGCACTGCTGCCGTCGATTGCCGACAACCGCCCGGTTGAAGTCCGCCGGATCGACGACGGCACCTATGACCTTGCCGACGTCGTTGTTCCCATAAAGCCGCCCACAGCAGTGGTCGTCGCGCTCAATCGCGCCCTCGTCATACCTTTTGTCATGGCTCAAGCGGGTGTGACCGATCCGCTGCGCGAGCTCGGATCTGTAAAACTCTTCGTCCGCCGCGATCAGGCTATCAACGGCCGCAACTTGTCCAATCAGTCTGAGGTCGAGGCGTGGTTTGTCGCGCGCGGCTATACCTCGGTGAACCCCGGATCGCTCACCATGGCCGAACAGGTTCTGCTGTTTTCGCGCGCCACCCATATCGCCGGCATCGAGGGTGCGGCCTTCGCCAATATCCTGTTCGCCGTCAACGCCGTTCACATGGTGATGATCTCCAGTCCCGCTGTCCGCGACGAGAAGTTCTTTTCGGCGCTGGCGAAGCACTCCAATGTGAAATTCGAGCGTGTGTTCGGTGATGCCGCGTCGCCAAAACGAAATGCCGACTTCACGTTGCCGATGCAAAATCTTGAAGGCCTTCTGGAACGAGCTTAGCTCAACCCATCTCGCGCACGAACAGCATCAACTTGCCGCGGCCTTGGCGATCGGCGTCCGATGCGCTGGCGTCCTCACTGCTGACACCGCGGCAGGTAAAGCCGTTTTTCTGCAGCACGCGCGCCGAGCGGAAGTGGCGCTCGAAGGTCGTGGCATGGACTCTGCGCACGCGGCCTGTACTCGCCATCCATTGCAAAAGCCCCGAGACCATTTCGCTGGCATACCCCTGCCCCTCAAACTCCGGCACGAGGCTGTAGCCCAGCGTCACGGTGCCTTCGCTGTCGGGTTGACCGGCGAGGCCGCCGCTGCCGATCAGCGTCCGACTCTCGCGCTCGAGCGCGTACCAGTGCCACCATCCCGGCAAGGCAAAGCCCTTCTCCAGCTGGTCGGCGAAATATTCCTGCACGTCAGCCATGACGTCCGGCGGCCAGCTGGGCGGGATTTGCGATTGCAGAAGTGCTGCAAAGCGCGGCCGGTCGCTGGCGTCGGCGCGCGCGAGCGTGGCGGTCGCCGCCAAAAGATTGAGGCGCGGTGTGGAAATCGCCAGCGCGGACGCGGGGCTCAGCATATTCCCCGCCGTCCGGCGCGATCAGTTGGTGTTGGAGGCCGGCTTGGCGGGCGCGACTGCCACGGGCTTGGAGGCGCTGCCCTTCACATCGGCGGCGACCTGCATCTGCACGATCCGGTCGGGATAAGGCACCGAGCCGTTTTCGTTGGGATCACCTTTACGGATGCGGTCGACGAATTCCATGCCCGAGACGACTTCACCCCAATAGGTGTATTGACCGTCAAGGAAGGAGCTATCGCCGATAACGATGAAAAACTGGCTGTCGGCGCTGTTGATATTGGTCGAGCGCGCCATGGAGACCGCGCCGCGCACATGGAGGCCGTCGTTGAACTCGGCTGGAAGGTTCGTGCCTGAGCCGCCGGTGCCATTTCCCTTAGGATCGCCGGTCTGCGCCATGAAGTCGTCGATCACGCGATGAAACACAATGCCGTCGTAGAATCCCTGGCGTGTCAGTTCCTTGATGCGCGCGACATGCTTCGGCGCCAGTTCGGGATGCATCTTGATGACAACCCGGCCATACTCGAGATCGAGGTAAAGCGTGTTTTCCAAATCCAGGGGTTCGTTCGACGGCATGGGCTGGGCCTTTGGCACTACGGGTTGTGGCGGTTGCGGTGACACTGATGGATTTGCTGAAGACGGCTTCGCCGCCGCCGGGGGCTGTGCGGTCGGGGCGGGGCGCGCGGGCAGGACCTGCTGCGCGACGGCGGCGCCGGACGCGCTCAGCATCAAAACCATGGCCGCGATCAAAACCCAGCAGAACCGTATCGTACGCAAAGGGAAAGCTCCTGACGCGGGCCAGCAAAAACCCGCCCCGTTAATTGGACCATGTCATACCGTCCGTCTTCGGGTTACACAACCCGTTACAGGGGGCTAAGACCTCAACATTGCAGGGTGATAATGGCGAAACCTTGCCCGGCGAACCGGGAGGCGAATGTTAGAATCGGACCGCTAGACCTTATATTTGGCCCGGACACTGCGGTTGACCGCCGCCGGCACGAAGCTGGAAATATCGCCGCCCAGCCGGGCGACTTCCTTCACCAGCCGCGAAGCAATGAATTGGTTACGCTCCGACGCCATGAGGAAGATCGTCTCAACCTTCGGGTTAATGCGCGTATTCATGCCCGCCATCTGGAACTCGTATTCGAAATCCGACACGGCTCGCAGGCCGCGGATAATCAGGTCGGCGCCGCAGTCGGTGACAAAATCCATCAGCAGGGTATCGAAAGGGACGACCTCGACGATCGCGCCATTGAGCTTGAGGTTGTCGACCTCGCGCCGGCACATGGCGACGCGCTCCTTGAGCGTAAACAACGGCCCCTTCCCGGCATTGACCGCGACGGCCACCACCAGCTTGTCCACCAGCCGCATGGCGCGCCCGATGATATCCAGGTGGCCGTTGGTGACGGGATCAAAGGTGCCGGGATAAATGCCGGTGCGGTAGCGGCCAGCCTCACCCCTGGAAGCTTCAGCCTTCGGCGCCTTAGCCATATCGGTTCCCCCAGTTGTGACCGCCGGCTCTTACACTGAGCCTTCGGCAGCCGCCTCGTTGTCTGGTTCGGCCTGTGTCTCTTGCCCCTCGCCTTCGCCGTTTTCTTCCAGCGGCAGGTGGGCAACGGATGTAACGCGCTCGTCCTCGCCGGTTGAGAACAATGTCACGCCCTGGGTCGCACGCCCGGCGACGCGCACGTCGCCGATGGGAATGCGGATCAGGCGCCCAGCGTCGGTGATCATCATGACCTGGTCCTTGTCGCCCACCGGAAACGACGCAACCACGTCGCCGTTGCGCTTGCTGGTGGCGATGGAGACGATGCCCGAGCCGCCGCGACCCGTAATGCGATACTCATAGGCCGAGGTGCGTTTACCGAAGCCTTTGCGCGTCGCGGTCAGGATGAACTCCTCGACGGCGGCAAAACCCTTAAACTCTTCTTCGGTCAGGACCTTGCCCGTAGTGGCGGTTTCTTCACCGCTGTCTTCAGCTTCGTCCCCGCCGCGCAGCTTGCGGGCCATCTTGAGATAGGCGTCGCGGCTTTCGGTGTCGAATTCAACGTGCTTCAAGATCGACAGCGAAATCACTTCGTCGCCATCACCGAGTTTGATGCCGCGCACGCCAACGCTTGAGCGGCCCGCGAATACACGCACGTCGCTGACTTCAAAGCGAATGCACTTGCCCTGGCGGGTGGCCAGCAGCACGTCGTTTTTGTCGTCGCAGGTCGACACGCCGATCAGCCGGTCGACCACGCCACCCTCTTCGTCGAGCTTCATGGCGATCTTGCCGTTACGCATGACGTTGACGAAGTCCGACAGATCGTTGCGCCGCACGTTACCGCTGGCGGTCGCGAACATCACATTGAGCTGGCCCCAGGTGGTCTCGTCCTCGGGCAGCGGCATGACCGTCGAGATGGTCTCGCCGTCCTTCAAGGGCAACAAGTTCACCATGGCCTTGCCGCGGCTCTGCGGCGTGCCCACAGGCAGCTTGTAGACTTTCAGCTTGTAGACCATGCCGGTGGTTGAGAAGAACAGCACAGGCGTATGCGTATTGACGACATAGAGCGCGCGGACGAAATCCTCTTCTTTGGTCGCCATGCCCGCCCTGCCCTTGCCGCCGCGCTTCTGGGCGCGGTAGGTGGACAGCGGAACACGCTTGATCCAGCCGGCATTGGTGACGGTCACGACCATGTCTTCGCGCTGGATCAGATCTTCGATATCGGTCTCGAACTCCAGTTCCTCGATGGTGGTCTTGCGCGGCGTACCGTACTCGGCCTTCATCTCCACCAGCTCTTGGCGCATGATCTCGAACAGGCGCACGCGGCTGCGCAGAATTTCCAAATAGGTGGCGATCTCGGTGCCGATTTCTTTCAACTCGGCATGCAGCTTGTCGCGCTCCAGGCCCGTCAGGCGGTGCAGGCGCAAATCCAGGATCGCCTTGCACTGCTCTTCCGAAAGCTTGTACTTGCCGTCGACGACCTTGCGGTCGGGCTCGTCGATCAAGGCCACAAGGGGCGCCACGTCGCTGGCCGGCCAGTCGCGCGCCATGAGCGCTTCTTTCGCGGTCGCCGGATCAGCGGCGGCCCGGATCAGCTTGATGACCTCATCCAGATTGGCGACAGCGATGGAAAGGCCGACCAAAACGTGGGCACGGTCGCGGGCCTGATTCAGCAGGTACACCGTGCGGCGGCGGATGACTTCTTCGCGGAAAGTGATGAAGGCCTGAAGGATCTGTTTCAGGTTCATCAGCTCGGGACGGCCGCCATTAATCGCTAACATATTCACGCCGAAGCTGGTCTGCAGCGGGGTGAATTTATAAAGCTGGTTCAGCACCACTTCAGCCATGGCGTCGCGCTTGATTTCGACCACCACGCGTACGCCGCGCCGGTCGGACTCGTCGCGCAAGTCGCCGATGCCCTCGACGCGCTTGTCGCGCACCAGTTCGGCGATCTTCTCGATCATCGAGGACTTGTTCACCTGATAAGGAATCTCGGTGATGATGATGGCCTGCTTGTCCTTGCCGATATCCTCGATCTCGCAGCGCCCGCGCATGATCACGGAGCCGCGGCCGGTGATCATGGCCGCTCGGCTGCCGGACTGGCCCAGAATGATGCCGCCGGTCGGGAAATCGGGCCCCGGCACCAGTTCCATCAGGCGCTCGTCGGTGGTCGCCGGATCGTCGATCAGCGCGCAGGCCGCATCGATGACCTCGCCCAGGTTGTGCGGCGGGATATTGGTCGCCATGCCGACGGCGATGCCGCCGGCGCCGTTGACCAACAGATTGGGAAAGCGCGCCGGCAGGACGATCGGCTCGTGCTCGCTTTCGTCGTAGTTGGGCTGGAAGTCGACGGTATCCTTGTCGATGTCGTCCAGCAGCGAGTGCGCGGGCTTCGCCAGGCGCGATTCGGTGTAGCGCATGGCCGCCGCCGGATCGCCGTCCATGGAGCCGAAGTTGCCCTGGCCGTCGATGAGCGGCACGCGCATCGAGAAGTCCTGGGCCATGCGGACCATGGCGTCGTAGATCGATTGGTCGCCGTGCGGATGGTATTT
>CANJLF010000008.1 GCA_947475295.1 Fidelibacterota bacterium | reverse complement strand
GTCGGGGCTTCGTAACCTTCGCGCGTGATGCGCGAACCGGTGACGACGACTTCTTCAACGGCGGCAGCTTGGTCGGCCTCAGCGGCGTAAGCAGCGTAGCCGCTCAGGAAAGAGTGAGCAGCAAGCGCGACGCTGCTGACGGTGGTCAGCGCACGCGCCCGAACCGACTTAACTGTGGTGACTGAGCTCATATGATCCCCCTATAGGCAAAAAATGGCGCAATTTCTGTCGCGACACGGGCACGTGCTTTCCCGCTCTGTCTTTTCCGGACAACGCGAAAACGCCTGGTCGCTGAAAACGCAGTTCCCTTATTCAGACGCATAAGCAAGCCGCTTGCGCGTCTCCTCCTCAAAAGCAACACATTGGTTGCACTGTACGCTTATAAAAAAACGTTCGCCGCTTAAGGCCCGTAGGCGCAATCGCACCTGGACTCTCCCGCAAACAAAGTACGAATATTAAAGAGTGTATGCAAGCGCGATATCGCAAAATCGCTTTGAAAGGCGACCATGGTTAGCCCCCAGGGTCAGCGCAATTAGACACCTCTAAAAATGAAAACACCGGCCACCGGGATCAGGCCGGTGGCCGGTTTTGCATCTGCTGGCGAAGAAGGGGGTTCTCCGTTTCGCAGACTTCTTTGAAGGACGGTCCCAAAAAAGATTGTACGTACATGAGACCGATCCCGCAAGGGTGATCGAGAATTGTATAGACTTTTATGATTGTGGTTTCGAAGTTCCGCGGGACGGTTTGTTGCTGCGGTGCAAACGGAACGCGCGACGGAAATCGGTGCCGCATGATCGCACTGAAATGCGTCAATATATGATGCGCGCGATTGCCATACCGAGCCGCTGTCTATTCTTGTCTTGAACGCTACGTGCCGCCATCGATGTAACCTCGGTTACGGGCTACGCCCGCCCCCTAAAACAAAAACGGCGCTGGAGTGCTCCAGCGCCGTTTTCGAAAGCCGCCGACGGCGGATTTATTTCCGTTTTACCAAGGGCACGAACTTGCGTTTGACCTGGCCGGTATAGAGCTGGCGCGGGCGGCCGATTTTCTGCTGCGGGTCCTCGATCATCTCGCGCCACTGGGAAATCCAGCCGACGGTGCGGGCGAGGGCGAACAGGGCGGTGAACATCGTCACCGGAATGCCCATGGCCTGGAAGATGATGCCCGAATAGAAATCGACGTTGGGATAGAGCTTCTTCTCGATGAAGTAGTCGTCTTCGAGGGCGATGCGCTCCAACTCCACGGCGATATCGAGCAGCGCGTTGTTCTTGATCTTCAGCTCCGACAGCACTTCGCTGCAAGTGCGCGCCATGATACGCGCGCGCGGATCATAGTTTTTGTACACGCGGTGGCCGAAGCCCATGAGGCGGAAGTTGTCGTTCTTGTCCTTGGCGCGCTTGACGTACTCGGGGATGCGCTTCTTGTCGCCGATTTCCTTCAGCATGTTGAGCACGGCTTCGTTGGCGCCGCCGTGGGCAGGGCCCCACAGCGAAGCGATGCCGGCGGCGATACAGGCAAACGGATTGGCACCCGACGAACCGGCGAGACGCACGGTCGAGGTCGACGCATTCTGTTCGTGATCGGCGTGCAGGATCAGGATGCGATCCATGGCTTTGGCCAGGATCGGATTGACTTCGTAGTCCTCGCACGGTGTCGCGAACATCATGTAAAGGAAGTTTTCGGCGTAGCCCAAATCGTTGCGCGGGTAGATGAAGGGCTGACCGAGCGAATATTTGTAAGCCCAAGCCGCGATCGTCGGCATCTTGGCGATCAGCCGGAAGGACGAGATCTTGCGGTGGTCCGGATTCGTGATGTCCAAGCTGTCGTGATAGAAGGCCGACAGCGCACCGACCACGCCGCACATGACCGCCATGGGATGGCCGTCGCGGCGGAAGCCCGAATAGAAGCTGTGCAGTTGTTCGTGCAACATCGTGTGATACGTGATGTCGCGCTCGAAGGTTTTCTTCTCTTTGGGGTTCGGCAATTCGCCGTTCAGCATCAGATAGGCGACTTCCTCGAAGTTACACTTCTCGGCCAAGTCTTCGATGGCGTAGCCGCGGTGCAAAAGCACACCCTTGTCGCCGTCGATGTAGGTGATTTTGGATTCGCAGCTGCCCGTCGAGGTATAACCGGGGTCGTACGTGAACATATCGGTTTCGGCGTAGAACTTCCGGATATCCACAACGTCCGGCCCGGTCGTGCCACTAAGGACCGGGAACTTCCAGGTCTTGCCGGTCTGATCGTCCTTCAGGGTTACTGTTTTTGCCACGATTTGAGTCCCTTCCTTGTTGCGGCCGTCCCCTCCGCAAGTCCCAACGGGACGCCCTTATGCTGCACCGCTTATAGCTTAGAAAATGCAGGCAAATCAATGATACCCGGGCCGCCGTCCCAGCGAATTAGCCCTAATGTGACAAATTTCATCTATCGGATTTTTTGGGCTGAGAAGGCCTTAAGAGCGCTAAGCGCCGGGTTTTGCCCCGGTTTCCGCGGCTTTCTGCGCCAAGCGGAAACGGTGCTCGACCTCCGCCTTTCCGAGAGTATGAAACATATGGAAAACTGACGGCGACACCGTCCGCCCGGTTAAGGCGGCCCGGTATTGGCCCATAAGCTCACCCAGCTTCACGCCTTTCTGGGCCACATAGTCGCGGGCCCAGGCCTCGATGGCCTGTGGATCGGGCGCCGTTTGCACGGTCCAGGCCGGGCTGGCTATCAGGTCAGCGGCCGCAATAGCAAAGGTGAGGGGACCTTGGCCGGTCAGGACCTGCATGGCCTTGGGATCGAAATCGGTGGGAGCCGAGACATAGGTTCTCGCGTTCTCCGCCAGTTCGACCAGGGTCTTTGCGCGCTGTTTTAACTCCGGCATGGCGGCCAGCAGCCACTGCTGCTGTTGTGGCGTTAAGGCGTTCAATCGCGGCAGCACCAGATCGACTAGGCGTTGATCGGCCGTGTTGCGAATGTAGTGGCCGTTGAGATGGGTCAGCTTGTCCATGTCGAAGCGCGCTGCGCCGCGGTTGACGTCGACGATGTCAAACCAGGCGATAGCTTGATCATCGGAAATAATTTCATCGTCGCCGTGGCTCCAGCCAAGACGGATGAGGTAATTGCGCAAAGTCTCGGGCAAAAAGCCGTGGTCACGGTAAAACTCGACTCCCACAGCTCCGTGACGCTTGGACAGTTTGGTTCCATCGGCGCCGTGAATTAGGGGGATGTGCGCGTAGATCGGCTCTGGATGGCCCAGGGCGCGGATTAACTGCAGTTGGCGGAATGCGTTGTTGAGGTGATCATCGCCGCGGATGACGTGGGTGATGTTCATGTCGATATCGTCCACCACAACGGACAGCATGTAGGTCGGCGTGCCGTCGGACCGCAGCAGAATCATATCGTCCAGCTGCGCATTGGCGACCGTGACCGGGCCTTGCACCAGGTCGTGGATCACGGTCTCACCTTCTTGCGGCGCTTTGAAGCGCACCGCATAGGGCGTGCCGGCGTGGCTGTTCGAGGGCGCTTTGTCGCGCCAGCGGCCATCGTAGCGTGGCTGTAACCCTTTTGCCTTTTGCTCCTCGCGCATGGCGTTGAGCTCTTCGGCCGTCGCGTAGCATTTGTACGCTTTGCCTTCGGTCAGCAGTTGCTCGGCGGCGGCGCGGTGGCGGTCGGCGCGGGCGAACTGAAACACGGTTTCGCCATCCCAATCGAGGCCGATCCAGCGCAGGCCGGCGATGATGGCGTCCACAGCTTCCGGCGTCGAGCGCGCGCGGTCGGTATCTTCAATGCGCAGCAGGAATTTGCCGCCCGTGTGTTTGGCATAGAGATAATTGAACAGCGCCGTACGGACGCCGCCGATATGCAGATAGCCCGTGGGCGAGGGGGCAAAACGGGTAACGACGGTCATGGGGTGCGCGCATTTTCCAAAGTGGGCGCATGGTTTAGCACAGTGGGCAGCGCCGTAAAGCCGGGCTGCTTATCTCCCCATCTTATCTCACGGTACCAATGGTGAGCCCGGCGAGTATTCGCTCGTCGCCGAGAACGCCTTCCGGGAAGGTATTGAAGGACAAGCTGACCCGGGTTTTCTTGGATGTGGTCGGCTCGACGCCGTGGGGCAGGGCCGAGGGAAACAGCACCAGATCGCCGGTGCCCACGGGAACGCGACTGATGGACGACGTGAAGGCGTTGATCTCGCGGGCGGGAATGGCGAGCCGCTCATAGGCGTCCTTGAAGAAGAAGATGCTGTCCTCCTCCTTCTGGGCGCTGACATAGAAAACCCCGCTGACCAGCGAGTTGGGGTGGTTGTGTTTGGAATGGAATTGGCCGGGCTGGGCGTAGTTTGTCCAGGATTGCGTGATCTTCAAACTGACGTTTGTCGCCGGCTTGAAGGTTTCGTCGAAATAGTGCCGTAGCGAGGCGGTGATGAATTCCCGCAAGTTGCCAAGGATGGGATCGTCTAGGACTCGGCTGTTCAAACTGCTGCCGGTCGCGCCCGCGCCGCGATGGGGGCCTAGCGGTAGGTTCAACAGAAAGCTCCGCTCGGCTTCGGTCAGGCCGCGGCCTAAGGAAACAAGGCCCAGCGGAGTGGGGAATGCGCCGAAGATATTAATGGAAGCCTCCAAAGGCAGGCTAGCTTAGACCTGTCTATCGCAGGCGCAGCCCGGTGGGCAAGACGCCGCTGCTTTCCGACGGCAGCGCTTGGCCTAGCATATGGCTGGTGGTGGCCTTCGGTGCGGAGCCATCAGGGGAGGCAATGACCGACGCCTCCCGCGCCCCAAGCCGCCGCTGCTCAGAATGTCCAACGCGCCCTGGCCGCTAGGACTTGGGATTGGTAGGACTTACCCAAGGTTCCATCGTACGTAAGCGCGGCGGAAAAAGCGTTCCGGGCGTAAAAGTTGAGGCCGACACCGACCGTAACGGTGTCACCGTCCAGTTTTTGCCCAGGCGTGACAAAACTGGCTCCTCCTGAGACAAAGCTCGCGGACGTGTCTAGGCCATCGTTTTTAAATTCATGGTGCCAGGTGGCGCGCAGGTATGGCCGTCCCTTGAATACGGCCGTGTCGGCGGCGAAGTCTACTTGCGCACCCAGGCTGCTCTGGAACCTGTCTGCGGTTTTTGCCGCGACCGCCAGCGCCAATGGGCCGCCGCTGGTTTCACGATAGGCATCCTGCTTGACGCTATTCCAATCGAGGTGCGCTTGCGGCGTGATCAGGGCGTTGGACAATACCGCGAACGGCATACCGCCGCCGACACGCACCCCCCATAGTTGGCCGCTGTAGGCGCCGGCGGCGGTACCGGTAACGCCGCCGTTGCGGGTGCTCTTGTACTTCTGCCAGCCATACGCCGCCATCCCGTCGAGATATACGCGGCCCAAGTCCTGAGACCCATAGAGCGACAGCTGCGTACTTCTGATATCGGCACTGTCTCCGATCGACTGACCGCGATAGGCCAACGATGCCCGGGAATAGCTGACCGCAGCGCCGATATTGAGATCCGGCTGCAACTGCCGATCATAGCCGCCGGCCAGGCCGTATCCGTTATTCCTGTAGCCCGCAAATCCGCCCGACTGACCCTGGATGCTGTTGACGCCGTTTATGGTGGCCCAAACGCCGTTGTCTCCCTGGTCGGGCAGAGCCCCCAATCGGCTACTGCCCGCGAGCCGATAGCCGTCAAGGCGCGCGCTCGCCTGATCGAACGTGGTGTTGACCATTTCGGACGTGACAAGACGCACGCCGCGCGACGGAGAAGGGGTCGCGTTTTCCAATGCCGCGGCCTGTGGCGCGGCCGCCATGGACGCGAGCGATACCAGCGCATCCGAGAGGACGCCTGTACCTGCGCCCAATGAATCGAGGACAGTCGCTGCGTTCCTCGCACCTTGAGTCAGCGCGGTATTCGCGGCGAACACATTCAATACGAAAAAGCCACGCAACTCTCCGCCGGGAAATGCAGCGGTGTGGACGTTCAGGTATGCCCGCCCGGCGGCGAGGCCGGCGATCATGGCGGCTTCCGCTCCGGCGGGTGTGCCGTTCGCGGTCAGAAAGGGCGCGTTCCATGTGGTCGCCAGTGACATATCGTATGTGCGATTCATTGAACCGCTGGTCACGCCCACGGGAAAACCAGGGAACGTAGGCGTCGTCGTCGCAACGCCGGCATTGACCGGTTGCACGGCGCAGCAATGGATATGCGAGGCGGTTGTGGCTCCGACCAAGCCGCTGAAACTTTCAATGACCCGCATTTCGTGCATGACACTATTCAGCGTGACGATGCCCGAACCCGTGCCCGTCGTGGCGGCCGGCGGAATCTCATTTTGGCCGGACAGCGTCACCTTATAAATCTGCGCGTGAGCGGGTGGTAATCCCATAAGAAACGTAGCGCCGATAATGAGAATCCTGAAACGCCTTTGCATAGTTCCCCCCGTTGGCTGAATCGCGGCAACCTATGTATGACGGTGGTTTGATCTAGATTATTCCCTCCGGCTTCAAATAAACCTCTGAGATTGATTCCGTTATCGCGAATTAAGCCAAGAGAAGCGGCATTTCAGTGGCTTGGGGGTCATTTGGCGGGGTAATCTGATGATCCGCCGGGGGATCGTCGCGCGAACGGACAGGCATTTAGAGATCGTTGAAAGTTACGCACCGAAGGGCGAACCTCGGGAGCCTAACAGTAAGGGAATCCGGGGACGGGCAAAAAAATGACTCCCATCTCCTGGGGGCCCTTACTTCCGTTCGCGTAGGAAACGGATTGCGGTGAGACGTGAGCAAGGCTGGGGAAATGCTGCGGGCTGCGCTGCTCCGTCAGGCTGACCGGGCTTTTTTATGGCTGGTGGTCGCCTTCGGCGGTGGCATCACGCTGTTTTTTGCTTGGGCTAAGGATCCGCCGGCGTGGCTAGGCATCGGAATTATTGCGGTCGGGCTTATCGCTCTGACAACGATCCGGAGCGTGTTCGGTGTTGCCTTCGCGGCCAATCTTATCCTGGCCATTGGCCTGGGCCACGGCGCGGCACAGCTGCGCACCTGGGCCGTGGGCACGCCGCTGCTGGAACGCGAGACGCGGCCCTTCGTGCTGTCGGCGGTGGTGACGGACGCGGAGAAGCGCCCCGACGGCAATCGCATCATCGTGTCCAAGTTTGCATTACCCAACATTGCACCGGCCGCGACACCCGAGCGCTTGCGCATCACGGTGCCCGCGTCGCACGGGATACCGGCGGTGGGCGAGCGCATCAGCGTGCGCGCCGTGGTGCGGCCCGCCGCCGTGCCGGTGATGCCCGACGGATTTCAGTTTCAGCGCTTCCTCTATTTCGGCGGTATTGGGGGCGTTGGCTACAGTGTGGGCCGCTGGCAAGCCGAAGGCAGCGCCGAAGGCCTGTCACTTGCCGCGCGTTTTCACGCCTGGGCTGAGTCACTCCGCCGGACAATCAGTGACCGCATCACCGGTTTCCTTCCAGGCGCCGACGGCGCTGTTGCGGCGGCGCTGGTGAGCGGCGAGCAAAGCGCCATCCCAGAGGATTTACAGGAAGCTTACCGCGTCGCCGGCATCGCCCATCTGTTGTCGATCTCCGGCGTGCACATGAGCTTGCTGGCGGCCGTGGTGTTTTTCGTGGTGCGCCGCGTGATCGCGCTGATCCCCTTCATCGCCTTGCGCATCGATAGTAAAAAGGTTGCCGCCTGGCTGGGGCTTGGGGCAACAGCATTTTATCTCGTGATCTCCGGCATGAGCGTTCCGGCCGTGCGCTCTTTTCTGATGATCGCGGTTGTTATGGCGGCGATTCTTCTCGACCGCACGGCGCTCTCGGTGCGTACCATCGGCTGGGCGGCGCTTGCGGTCATGGCGCTGTTTCCCGACGCCGTATTTGGCGCGAGCTTTCAGATGTCATTCCTTGCTGTTCTGGCGCTGGTGGCGCTTTACGAGCAGGCTTGGCTCCGGATCGCCTGGCGCGGTGCCGACGGGCAGTTCAGGATCTTGCGCGCCGTGGGTCTATACATCGCTGGCTTGGTGGTGACGGACTTCGTGGCTGGCGGGACGACATCCTTGTTCGCGGCCTATCACTTCAATCGCCTGCCGACCTATTCGGCGGTCACCAATCTTTTAGCTGTGCCGCTGACGGGTTTGTGGATCATGCCGGCGGCGATCCTTGGACTGCTGCTCATGCCGCTGGGTTGGGACGAGGTGCCGCTCAGGGTGATGGGCGTGGGCGTGACACTTCTGGACGACGTCGCGCGCACGGTGGCCAAATGGCCCGCCGCGCAAATCCATGTGCCGCCCATGGAGATCTGGGCCTTGGCGCTGGCGACACTGGGCGTCGTCTTCGTGTGTCTGTGGCGGGGGCGCGAACGCTGGTTAGGTCTCGTGGCGGTCCTACCGGCGATGCTGCAACCCTATTTGACGCCGCCGCCCGACATTCTGGTGGACGATACCGCGCGGGTGCTCGCGGTCAGCGACAGCAGCGGCCATCTGGTGTTGAGGCCGGGCAGAGCGGGGCGCTTCGTGCGCGAAGCCTGGACCGAGCGCTACGGCGCATCGTCGGAAAAATGGCCGGCGGACTTAACTTGCGATGCCGACGGCTGCATTCTCGCGCGGGAGGGACAAAAAGCGCTGCTGGCCTTTACGCCCGCGGCTTTGGCCGAGGATTGCGGCGCGGCTGAGATTACTGTCAGCGTTGTCGCCTCCCGTGACCTTTGCCGCGAAGGCCGGATCATCGATGTCATCGATTTGCGCCGGGATGGCGCCGTCGCCATGTGGCTGACAAGAGCCGGTATTCGGACGCGCTCGGTGGCGGACTCGACGGGCGATCGGGTCTGGATGCGGGGCGTCAACGCCGACGATGCCGAGGCGCCGGACGATCTTGAACCCTGATCTGGTCGCGATGGCCGCTATTGGCGGCAGACGTGTAGGGGCTTAAGATCGTTGCATCACACGTAAGGAGGGGACCTAAATGGCCACCAAGAGAAAGACCAAGACCAAAGCCAAATCAAAGCCGAAGAAAAAAGCCAAGAGCGTCAAGGCGCGTCGCAAGACGGCGGCAAAAGCTGGAAAAGTCCGCAAGCTCGTTAAGCGCATCAAGAAGGCGCTGCTCACGGACGGCGGCATCGGCGGCGGTGGGTTTGCGGGCTAGTAGTCCACGTGGATCAAACGCCGGTTCACGACAGCCATAATCCGGACCTTCTGAAATTCATTCCCGCCGAGGCGAAGCGGCTGATCGAGGTCGGCTGCAGTTCCGGCGCCCTGGCGCGCGAATTCAAGAAGCTCTCGCCGCGCTGCGACTACTGGGGCGTTGAGATCGATCCCGGTTACGCCGGGTTAGCGAAGCGTCACTGCGACCGCAGTTTTGTCCTCAATATCGAGGAGGCTGGCGCGGATTTTTGGAAAAGTACCGCCGACCGCGACTGCTGGATCTTCGGCGATGTCATCGAACATCTGAAAGATCCTTGGGACGTTCTTCGGAAAACTCGCGCGTGTATTCCCGCCGACGGCGCAGTGGTGGCTTGCATCCCGAATGCGCAGCATTGGTCACTGCAAGTGCGCCTCAATATCGGCGCTCTCCGCTACGAGGCCGAGGGCCTCATGGACAAAACCCACATCCGCTGGTTCACCAAAAAAACCATCCATGAGCTGTTTGATCAGTCGGGCTTTAAAGTCACCGAAGTGCTGCCCCGCATCTTCGACGAGCCCCAACGCGAGACTTTCCTGCCGGCCATCGAACATATGGCGAAGCTCGCGGGGGCCGATACAAAAAGCGCGGTCGCTGATTCGCTCCCGCTGCAATACGTATTGAGGGCATACCCTAAGTAGGCAAGACGCCCTATAGTGTTCGCATGTATATCGGCAACGAACACTTCATCGAAGTTACTAATGCTGTTGAAGCAGCCCGGCTTTTCAAGAAGTCCGTGAGCCTGGTGGCCTTGTCGATCTCCAGCTTCTGCAATCGAAAATGTACGTACTGCCCAAACAGCGTTGTCGACCGGAAGTCTACACAGAACTTCATGAGCGACGATCTGTTTTTCAACATCATGCGACAGCTCGCCCTTATCGATTACAGCGGCGAGATCAATATCACGCGCTACAACGAGCCCTTCGCCGACAAGGACTACGCGCTTTCGCGCATTACAGACATCCGCAAGCATCTGCCAAAAGCACGGATTGTGATTTATACTAACGGCGATTACCTGGACAGCGGGTATCTGGAGACGCTCGCCGAGCTTGGCGTTCACCAGATTGTCGCGACGGTTCATTCCGGCCCCGGCGGCAAGACCGACATCGACTCAATCAAGACTGAGCTGCGCCGCCGCATGGACGAGCTCCAAATCGAATTCGCGGTCGATCACGAGGAGGAAAAGGCGCTTGCGTTGAGCGCGAAGTATGCCCAGGGCATGTACCTGACTTACATCGCCCACGACTTCCTGCGCGGCGCCGAGGAGGGTAATGCGTGGGCCTATGACCGCGGCGGCAGCCTGCCCATCCCAAAAAATTATGTGCGCCAGCTTCCGTGCCTGGTGCAGTTCTCCGAGCTGAACATCGAATGGGACGGCACGATCTTGCCGTGCTGCCAAATCCAGAACGAGATGTTCGCGAACAATGACTACGTGCTCGGAAAACTCGACGGCGAGCGCGATATTTTCCTGGCCTGGACGGCGATGAGTTTTGTGTTGTGGCGCCGAAAGATGCTGAGTTTCGAGCCCAAAAAAACGCCGTGCACCACCTGCAGTTACGGCGAGCCTCGCGGCAACCTCGCGAGCCTGAAGGCCACCGCCGATCAGGTGCAGCGCGCGATCGCGCGCATGGGCGCCGCTTAAACCGGCGGTGCTACTTTTTGGCGGGCGGTGCTTTGGGCGCGGCGGGCGTCGCGGCGGGTTTCGGGGCCGGGGGATCGATGTAGTCCATGTTGACGATCACCAAGGTTTCGGGCTCCAGATCGACGCTGATGCCCCGGCCGGTATCGTCTGTGCCCTTGATCACCCAGCAGCCGTCGTCGGTTTTGATCTGGCTTATGGTCCAGTGATTTTCCTTGGCCTTGCTTTCAACCGCCTCGCGCGGCGCCCAGCCGCCTTCCGGCTCGCCGCACTCGCCGCCGTCGGCCTTCGCAACACCGGCGGCCATGGGGCACAGGAACAGGGCAGCGATCACGGCGAACTTTTTCATGAAACGGGACTCCGGCAGAAAATGAACGCGAGCTTGTCGCGTTGATCCTGACAGATAGCCCAGGCTTGGCAACTCGTTAATCAGCCAGAAGAACTAACCCAGGCATCCACTTCGTAATCACGCCGCCACTTTTCAGTTGGACTAGGCGAACAGGGATGCTCAATGCGGACATCCACGCCAGCATCAAAGAACGTAGATGCTAAAGCTTTGGCGCTGTCCAATGTCTCTTTCCACCCAGAGTGTTTCTCATTCACATAGATCTCATAAACTTCCATCTAGGCCTCCACTTAACTAATACCGCCGCAACAAACCCACAAGCCGGCCCTGAACCCTGACCCGGTCGGGCCCGAAGATGCGGGTTTCATAGGTCTTGTTGGCGGGCTCAAGAGCGATGGTCTCGCCTTTGCGTCGCAGCCGCTTCAAGGTGGCTTCCTCATTGTCGACCAGGGCCACCACAATCGCGCCGTTGTCGGCGGTGTCACAGCGTTTGATGATGACGGTATCACCGTCCATGATGCCTGCGTCGATCATGGAATCGCCGTCGATGGTGAGGGCATAGTGCTCGCCGGTGCCCAGAAGTGCCCCTGGCACGCCGATGTGCTCCGTCGGGTTCCGCAACGCCTCAATGGGCGTACCGGCGGCGATTTTGCCGTAAAGCGGCAAATCGACGCTTTCTTGGGGCGCCGATGCTTTGACCGACGCGCCGGGCATGGCGCCGGAGAAATTCCCGGTAATGACATTGGGCGTGAAGCCCGCCGCCGGGCGTTCATGATGGCGGTCAGCGGCGCGGTCGGCCCCACGATCGGGAAGGCGCTCGACCATATTGTCAGGGACTTTGATGACTTCCAGGGCGCGGGCCCGGTGGGGCAGGCGGCGCAGGAAGCCGCGTTCCTCCAGCGCCATGATGAGGCGGTGGATGCCCGACTTGGATTGCAGCTGCAGCGCTTCTTTCATCTCGTCGAAGGACGGGGCCACCCCGTCGCGGCTGACTCTGTCGCGAATAAAAAGAAGGAGTTGGTGCTGCTTTTTTGTGAGCATGGGCCGCCTCATCTAGTGGAAATTCAAAGTAGAACAAAACCGGAAACTATTAATGTTCTATTTTGGTTCTTATAACTGGTCAAGGCATTCAAAGCCCTGGGAGGGGGCCGGTAAGGAATTCGTCGGCGCACGGCTGTCACGCGGATGTGTAACCGGATGTTGGCTATTTTGCTGGTGCCGTGCTGTCGTGGATGTCTATAAGTTCCAGACACGAATATTACGAAACATGAAATAAAACGGGCGGACGGTCCAAATTGCGTGGAAAGCAGACTACGCGCGCTGGTGGCAGTCCCGTAACTTTACGAGTTTGTCGAAAAGGCCCACATTCGCTTCATGACTAGGTTTTTTGCCGATATGCCGAAGAAGTACATCATCGGCGGCGCGGTTTTGACCGTTGCCACCGTTGTCCTTGTTGTTGTGCTGCTCTCGCACCGCACACCCGCGGCTGCTGTGGCGTCCGGCCCTAGCCCGGCGCTGACGGTCACCGCGGCGGTGCCCAGCAGCGCGGTTTGGCCGGTGATCTTGGAAGTCTCGGGCGCCGTCGCGCCCTGGCAGGAAGCCATCATCAGCGCCCAGATCGGCGGCTATCAGCTGAACGAGATCCTGGTCAATGTCGGCGATCAGGTGAAGAAGGGTCAGGTCCTCGCACGCATCAATCAGGCGCTCTTGCGCGCCGACGAGGCCGTACTGCTGGCGAACTTCGAACAGGCCGAGGCCAATTACAAACGCGCCGTCGCGTTGAAGGCGAACGGCTTTACGAGTGAGCAGAACATCCTGCAGCTCGAGACCCAGCTGAAAACCACGCGGGCGCTTTTAGAATCTAAACGTCTTCAGCTACGCTACACCGATGTCGTCGCCCCCGATGACGGCGCTGTGAGCGCGCGAACGGCCACGCTCGGCAACGTCGTCACCACCGGGCAGGAGCTCTTTCGGCTGGTGCGCCAGAACCGTCTTGAGTGGCGCGGCGAGCTGTCGGCGAGGCAGCTGACGCTGGTTGCGCCCGGCCAACCCGTGCGCCTCGCGCTGCCCAATGGCTCGGTTGTAACGGCCACTGTGCGCCAGGCCGCGCCCACGCTCAGTACGGACTCGCGCCTCGCCTTCGTCTATGCCGACATTGCGCCGAACACCCAAGTGCGCGCCGGCATGTACGCGACCGGCCGGATTTCGATCGGCGAACGCCCCGCGATGGTCGTGCCGGCCGATGCCGTGGTTTTGCGCGACGGCCGCAGTTATGTCATCGCGCTCACGGACGAGGGGTCCACGGCGGTGCCGCAAACCGCCAAGGTTGTGTTGAAGGCAGTCGACGTCGGCCGGCGTGAGGCGTCGGAAGTGGAGATCTTAAGCGGTCTTTCCGAAGGTACACGCATTGCCGTGCGCGGCTCCGGTTTTCTGAACGACGGCGACATCGTGCGCATCGCCGAGTCCAATCCTCGACCGTCCCCCAAGGGGAGCCCCCCCTGATATGAATTTCGCGACCTGGTCGATCCGCAATCCTGTTCCGACGATTCTCATTTTCGGCCTGCTCGCGCTGGCCGGATATGTGGGATTCATGCGGCTGCCGATCCAGAACTTTCCCGACATCGATTTGCCCACCGTGACGGTGACGCTGTCCCAGCCGGGCGCGGCGCCCGCGCAGCTAGAAACCGAGGTCGCGCGCCGGGTCGAGGATTCGCTATCCACACTCGCGGGCCTCAGGCACTTGCGCACCACCATCAGCAGCGGCCGCGTCTCTATCACCGTTGAGTTTGAGCTCGGCAAAAATCTTTCAGACGCTGTGAGTGAAACCAAGAATGCCGTCGATCAGGCGCGCGGCGATCTGCCCAACGATCTGCAGCCGCCGACGATTTCGGCCATCACGGTCAACGGTCAGCCGCTTGTAACCTTCGCCATCGCATCAAGCCGCCTCGATGAAGAAGCGCTGTCCTGGTTCGTCGATGATACCGTTGCCCGCGCAGTCCTGGCGGTTCCCGGGGTCGGCCGCTTTGACCGCATGGGCGGCGTGAGCCGCGAGATCCAAGTCCAGATCGATCCTGTGCGCGCCACGGGTCTTGGCATAACCGCCGCCCAGATTTCACGGGCACTCAGACAGGGGCAGCAAGAGTCCTCCGGCGGACGCGGCCAGATTGGCGGCGCGGAGCAAGCCGTGCGCACCATTGCCACCGTGCGCGAAGCCTCGGAGTTGGCTTCGCTGCCGATTGTGCTGGCTAATGGCAAAAGCGTACGGCTGGACGAGATCGCGACCATCTCGGACACGGTCGGCGAGCGCACGGGTGCTGCCCTTCTGAACGGCAAACCGGCCGTGGGCCTTCAGGTCTTCCGTTCGCGCGGCTACGACGAAGTCGAGATCGCAAAGGGCGTGCGTGCGGCGCTAGAGGGGCTGGCGAAGTCCGACCCCACCCTCACGGTGACGCTCGTGTCCGAGTCCGTACGATACACGCTGCAACAATACCAAGGCTCCATGCACCTTCTCCTGGAAGGCGCGCTGCTGGCCGTGATGGTTGTCTTCGTATTCCTGCGCGACTGGCGCGCGACGGTCATTTCCGCGCTGGCTCTGCCTTTGTCAATTCTTCCGGCTTTCGCCGCCATGGCGTGGCTCGGCTTTTCCCTGAACACGATCACGCTGCTGGCGCTTGCCGTCATCGTCGGTATTCTCGTCGACGACGCCATTGTCGAGATCGAGAACGTCGAGCGCCACGTCCATATGGGAAAATCGGTGCCGCAGGCCACCGAGGACGCCGTCAACGAGATCGCGCTCGCGGTTATCGCCACCACCATGAGCCTGGTCGTCGTCTTCCTTCCCACCGCCCTCATGAGCGGTGTACCGGGACTCTTTTTCAGGCAATTCGGCTGGACGGTTGTGATCGCAGTGCTGGCATCGCTCTTGGTCGCGCGCATGCTGACACCGATGCTGGCGGCGCGGTTCCTGAAAGCGAAACCGTTTAGGGCCGAGAGCAACGGCCCCGTCATGGCGCGCTACCTCGTGGCGGTGGATTGGTGCCTCAAGCACCGCAAGACGACTATCGCCGGCGCCACGGTCTTTTTCATCCTGTCCATGGCGCTGCTGCCTTTCGTCCCGACCGGTTTTATTCCCGCCGGCGATTACGGCATCACCAATGTCAGAGTCGAGCTATCGCCGGGCAGCACCATTGACACCACCTTGCAGACAGCCGAGGAGGCGCGGGGCGTGCTGGCGCGAATTCCCGGCATTGAGACGGTCTTCACGACGGCCGGAGCTGCCGGCGGACGCAGCGGTCCCGGCGGCGAAGTGCGCAACGCCGGCCTGTTGATCACGATGTCGCCGCGCGGCACGCGGCCGCGCCAACAGGTGATCGAAGCGCAGATACGCCAGAAACTTCAAAAAGTTCCCGGCGCGCGCTTCAATGTCGGATTTGGCAGCAACGGCGAGAAGCTTCAGGTGACCATGGCCAGCTCCGACATCCAGGCGCTCAACGCGACCGCGCAGGCGCTGGAGCGCGAGATGCGGAGCATGGGCGGCTCGCTTTCCAACATCACATCGACCGCCAGCCGCCAGCGCCCGGAAATCGTCGTGCGCCCTGATCCCGAGCTGGCCGCCGAACGCGGCGTGACGGCCGCCGCCATCGGCGAAGCCTTACGCATCGGCACCGGCGGCGACTTCGACGCCCAGGTCGCCAAGCTCAATCTCGACAATCGCCAGGTCTACATCCGCGTGCGGGTTCCGGATGCGACGCGCACCGACCTCAACACCTTTATGGATTTGCGCGTTCCCGGACGGAACGGGCTTGTGCCGTTGTCCAGCGTGGCCGCCGTGTCGCTTGGAACGGGGCCCTCGCAGATCGACCGGCTCGACCGCTCGCGCTACGTCACTGTCAGCGCCGATCTTGGCGGCATGCCGCTCGGCGAGGCTTTCGCCAAGACCATGGAATTGCCGTCCGTGAAAGCGCTGCCGCCGTCGGTCAAAATGATCCGCACCGGCGACAACGAGTTTGTCACCGAGTTGCTCTCGGGCTTTAGCATGGCGCTGGTCACGGGCTTCATCTGCATCTTCTGCGTCATTGTCCTCCTGTTCCGCGACTTCCTGCAGCCGATTACGATTCTCTCGGCCATCCCGCTGTCGGCCGGCGGCGCATTTCTGGCGCTGCTCATAGGCCGCATCGAACTGGGCGTCCCGGCCATGATCGGTCTCATCACGCTGATGGGCATCGTCACCAAGAACTCGATCCTCCTGGTCGATTATGCCTACACCGGCACGCGCGAGCGCGGCCTGTCCACCCACGACGCCGTCATCCAGGCCTGCCACAAGCGCGCGCGGCCCATTGTCATGACGACTATCGCCATGATCGCAGGGATGATGCCGATTGCGCTCGGCATTGGCTCCGACGCCAGCTTCCGCCAGCCCATGGCCGTCGCGGTGATCGGCGGCCTGATCACATCGACAGCGCTCAGCCTGTTGGTCGTGCCGGTGGTGTTCATCTATGTCGGGCGGTTCGAGGACTGGATCGGCCGCATCTTCAAGCACACACCAAAATCACCGCCCGCCACTGCACCGCCGGACGGTCACCCCCAAGCGGGCGAGTAGATGCAGCCCGGTTTTAGGAGTGTAATATCAGCGTTGATGTTGGTTGGGTTGGCTACGCATGCGCAAGCTGCGAATGCCCTGCCGTCGGATATTTACTCGGCCTTGCTAAAAGACGATGGACACACATGGTGTGTCTATAAAAATTTAGCTGACTATCAAGCGGACGCAAACAAACAGAAATTGTTGGAAACGGCTAGCCTAACTTATTCGTCCAATAGGCTAGCCGAACTATCTTATAAAATTGAAGCCGAAAGCGGCGACTGGATTGTCATAGATAAATACACTCCGTTCGAGAATGGCGCGGACCTTCGGCGCATTAATCTACTGGCGCAAGCCAATCTGAACGTTATCCAAGAGACCGTGATTCACGGTGCAAAATCCGACGCCTTCAAACTCATCAGCGTTAGTACGCAAGATGAGATGGACGCTGAACTTCGGCCGGATGTTGTTCTGCCGGAGGTCCCGGTTAAGACCAACGTGTTAGAGTTTCCTTTTGCGCAGCTGGTCGTAGAAATGCGAACTCAGCCGATTGAGAAACTTTGCAAGAGAGTGGATTAAGATTCCACGACTGTCTTAAAGCCGCCGAAGATCATGCGCTTGGCATCGAAGGGATGGGTCTTCGGGTCCATCATGTGAGCAAGGCGTTTATCCGCCATGACCTTCTTCATCACCGCATCCCGGTGTTTGCGCGATTTGTAGACAATGTAGGAGAAGAACACGACTTCGGCGCTCTTCAGTTTGACGCTGCGCGGAAAGGACGTGCGCTTGCCCCAGCTGACATCGTCAGCCTGGCATTCCTTATATTCGAGGGCGCCATGCTCCATCCAAATCTTGCAGCCCAGCTTGGCCAGTTTTTTGTAGGCCGCGAGTTTCTTCTTGGGCACCGGGACGATAAATCCATCAACGTAAGTCATGAAAGCCTCCCAGAGTTGGAGCTAGATACTAGTTCAACGGGATAACAGAAACGCTCGCACCGGCGTCGGCGGTTGGAGCGAAGGGTTCGCGGACGATCAGCACGTCGGCCCTGGCGAAGTTCGCGAGCATATTGCTGTCCTGAAGGGGGAAGGGTGTAGCCACTGGGACTCCGCCGTCATGACTCAAGGCCGCGCGCAGATGATCGGTGCGGCTGTCGTTGGCGCCAAGGGCCGTGCCGAGGCGCGCCGATATCGTCGTAGGTGCCGCGCCCGGCAGGCCTTGGAGACGGGCAAGAGCCGGGCCCAAAAATAAAATCGCGCAGACCATGGCCGAGACCGGATTTCCGGGAAGGCCAAGGATGGGTAAGTCGTGCAGTCGTCCATAGAGCAGCGGCTTGCCGGGACGCATGGCGATCTTGTGAAAGGTTGCTTTGAATCCGGCGGAGCTAAGCGCGCCTTTGACGACATCGTGATCGCCGACGGAAACGCCGCCGCTGGTCACCAGCAGATCAATGTGCCGCACTTGCTCTGCAATGCGAAGCAGCGCTTTGGGATCATCTTTGACCACACCGAGATTCAAAGCTTCGCCGCCATGGGAAGCGACAAAAGCACAGAGTCCCGGACCGTTGGCCGAAACGATCTGCCCGTCGCCGATGGGTTCGCCGGGCAGGACAATCTCATCGCCCGTGGACAACACGCCGACAACGGGACGCCGGGCGACGCTGACGCGCGGGATATTCATGGCGGCTAAGAGGCCGATATCGCGTGCGTTCAATCGCCGCGGGGCCTTCAGCAAGACGTCGCCGTTCTTGAAATCCTTCCCCTTGGTCCGAATGTGACGTCCATGCTGCGGCTTTTCGTTGATCGTAACGCTGCCGTCGCCTGCGGATGCATTTTCCTGGATGACGATGGTGTCTGCGCCCGCTGGAACGTACGCGCCCGTAAAAATACGCACGGCTTCGCCCGCCCCAAGGGTTTTCCGCCAGGGGTGACCGGCGGCGGACTCACCCACCACGCGTAAGGTGCGCGGCACCTGGGGAATATCGTCGCAGCGCACAGCGTAACCATCCATGGCGGAAACATCGGCGGGCGGATGAAACACTTGAGCCGTCGCGTCGGCACGCAACACGCGGCCCAGAGCGTCGGCCAATGTTATGGTTTCCGCCGGCACGGGCGCCAGATCATCAACGATCAACCTGCGGGCCTCGGCAACGGGGAGCAGGGAGCCCGCCATACTATTTCTGCACAAAAGTGCCGGACTTGCCGCCGGACTTTTTGACCAGACGGATGTCGGAGATGCGCATAGCGCGGTCGGCGGACTTGCACATGTCATAGACGGTGAGTGCCGCGGCGCTTACCGCTGTCAGCGCTTCCATCTCGACGCCGGTTTGCCCGGTGACTTTGCAAGTGGCGGTGATACGCACGGCTTTGGCTTTGACATCGCAAGCCAGATCGACCGTGACCGAGGTCAGCGCGATGGGATGGCACAAGGGAATCATGTCGGGCGTGCGCTTGGCGGCGGTGATGCCGGCCAGTTGTGCCACGGCCAGCACGTCGCCCTTCTTGACCTTGCGGGCTTTGATGAGCCGCAAGGTCGAGGCTTCCATGTAGACAGTGCCCTTGGCGACGGCTTCGCGCACGGTCGCAGCCTTGGCGGTGACATCGACCATGACAGCGTTGCCCTTGGCGTCGAAGTGCGTCAGCTTTTTCTTCGCAGCCTTTTTATGCCCATTTTTTTTAGGCATGAGCGGTCTCCGGCTTTAGCAGCGCGCGCGTGGCGGCTTCGACATCGGCCTGGCGCATCAATGATTCACCGATCAGGAAGCGTTTAGCCCCGCAGCGCGCCATGCGGGCAAGATCGGCGGGCGTCTTCAAGCCGCTTTCGGACACGAGCATGCGATCTTTGGGCAAGCGTTTTGCCAACCGCTCGGTGACGCCAAGATCGGTAACGAGGGTTTTGAGGTTGCGGTTGTTCACGCCGATGAGCGGCGACTGTAGTTTGAGCGCGCGCGCCAGTTCGGCCTCGTCGTGAACTTCGATGAGAACATCCAGTCCCCATTGGCCGGCGGCGGTTTCGAGTTCGGCCGCCTGGGCATCGCTCAAGGCCGCCATGATGAGGAGAATGCAGTCCGCGCCGATCGCCCGGGATTCCACCACCTGATAGGGCTCAAGCGTGAAGTCCTTACGAATGACTGGCAGATTGACCATCGCGCGCGCGGCCCGCAGGTGCGAATCGTCGCCAAGAAAATGTTTTTCCTCCGTCAGCACACTGAGGCAGGCGGCGCCGGCTTTCGCGTAAGCCATGGCCAGACCCGCGGGATCGAAATCCTCGCGGATCAGTCCAGCCGACGGCGAAGCCTTTTTGATTTCGGCGATCAGCGCGTACTCGCCCTGTTCGACTTTTGCCGCGAGCGCTTTGGCGAAGCCGCGTCCGGGTCCCATAGCTTTGGCAAGGAGTTCGAGGTCCGTCAGCGGAATATACTTCTTGCGCCGCGCAACGGCGGCGCGCTTGTCCTTGCAGATTTTCGCCAGAACATCGCTCATGAGGGCAGAGGCCTATTGTTGGTAACGGCCACCAGCGCGGCCAGGGTTTTGGCGGCTTTGCCGCTGGCGATGGCGGCTTGGGCCTGCGCCGCGCCGTCCTTCAGGTTGGGGGCCTTATCTGCGATCACCAGGGCAGCGGCGGCATTGAGAACCACGATATCGTGATAAGCGCCGGTCTTACCTTGCAGCAGAGCGCGCAGCGCCGCGGCATTGGTCGCCACATCTCCGCCGGTCAACTCTTCGGGCCTCGCGCGTTTGATGCCGGCGTCTTCCGGCACGACCTCGAATGTTTTGACATGGCCGTCGCGCAGTTCAGCAACATAGGACTTACCGGTCGTGGTGATCTCGTCCAGCCCGTCGCTGCCGTGCACGACCCAGGCGCGCTCGGAGCCCAAGCGGCGCAGGGTCTCGGCCAGCGGCACGATCCACTTATGCGCGAACACGCCGATCAACTGACGCTTGGCGCCGGCCGGATTGGACAAGGGCCCCAGCAGATTGAAGACCGTGCGCTGGGCCAGTTCCTGCCTTACGGGCGCGACATATTTGGTGGCGTTGTGATGGCGTTGGGCAAAGAGAAAGCCGATGTGGGCTTCGCGCAAAGCGCGGGCGATGACTTCGGGCGTCGCTTCAAGATTGACACCCAACTCCGCCAGCACATCGGCGGTGCCGGACTTCGACGACATGGCGCGGTTGCCGTGTTTGGCGACCGTGACGCCGCAAGCCGCGGCCACCAGCGCGGCGGCGGTAGAGATGTTGTAGGTGCCGGCACCGTCGCCACCGGTGCCGCAGGTGTCTATAGCGCCCGGCGGGGCTGTGACCTTGGTCGCCTTTTCGCGCATGATGCGGGCGGCGGCCGTGATTTCGTCCACGGTTTCACCGCGCACGCGCAAAGCCATCAGGAATGCGCCCATCTGCGCGGGCGTCGCCGCGCCGGACATCAGCACCTCAAAAGCGGATTCGGCGTCGGCTTCGCTCAAGCTGGCGCCGTCGGCGATCTTGGCCAAATAGGGTCTGAGATCGCTCATGCCGACGCAGCAAGACTTGCAGCGAGATTGGGCGTCACACCGCCGTTGAAGATCGGCTCGGGGCGGGCATCGAGGCCGGTGGAGACCAGGAAGTTTCGCAAAATCCTATGCCCATACTGCGAGGCGATGCTCTCCGGGTGGAACTGCACGCTGGTAATGGCATGCTTGCGGTGAGCGAGACCCATGATCAGTCCGTCCTCGGACTCCGCCGTGATCTCCAATTCGGCGGGCAGGCTGTCGCGTGCGACCACCAGCGAGTGATAACGCGTCGCCGTGAACGGCGATGGAATATTGGCGAACATGGCGTGGCCGCTGTGGGTGATGTGGCTGACCTTGCCGTGCATGGGCAGCGGCGCGCGCACGACCTTGCCGCCGAAAGCCTGGCCGATGGACTGCAGGCCGAGACAGACGCCAAAAATCGGAATTTTCCCGGCGGCGGCGGTGATCAGCGGTAGGCAGATGCCGGCCCGGTCGGGGTCACAGGGGCCCGGCGAAAGCACGATGCCGGCGGGCGCCAAATCCAGGACTTCTGCCACGGTGATCTTGTTGTTGCGGTGCACGACAACGTCCGCGCCCAGTTCGCCGAAGAAATGCCACAGGTTATAGGTAAAGCTGTCGTAATTATCGATCAGCAGGTACTTACGTTTTGAACCTTGGGGCGCGGCGGATTTGGGCGGCTTTGGCATGGGACAACAACCTTTTAAAACGCGGCCAACATGCCCCTCGGGGCCGTAAGCGTCAAGGTAAGGCCGCCGCAAACCCTGCGCCCTACCACCTGGCCTTCATGGACGTTTAACGGCCTATGGTCTAGAGAACGGGTATGCCTGAAAGTCCAAACAGCGGCAAAAGAGGGAAGGCGGCGTGGTTCGGCGTGCGGCCGGTGTTCCTGATTGCCGGCGCCGTGGCCCTCTTGGGCTTTGGGGTTGTCTTCGGCATCAGCTTGGATATTGCCACCCGTCCGAAACCCAAACCCGTCGTGGCGGCGCAAGTTCCGGTCCAGCCGTCCCGTCAATACGTACCGCCGATCATCACCGCGCCGGACGCACCGGACACGGCCAGCATCTTTGCGGGCGACCCTCTCCATAAGGAGACGCTGGCCAAGCCGCCAGAAGAGCAGGCCCTTGCGCTCAACGCCGTGCCGTCGTCGGCCACAAACGGGCAGACTGTGATCGCGGTGGTCATCGACGATATGGGCCTCGACCGCGCCCGCGCCCTCAAGATGATCGAGCTGAAGGGCCCGCTCACGCTGTCGCTCATGACCTATGCCGATGGTTTGCCTGGCTTGGTGGATCTCGCGCACAAAGGCGGCCACGAGATCCTCGCCCATTTGCCCATGCAGCCCCTCGATCCCAAGGAGCACCCGGGTCCGGGCGCCTTGCTGGTGAACATGGACGAGGCCACCATCCGGCGCGTCATGGCTGCGGATTTGGACAGCTGGAAAGGCTATGTCGGCGTCAACAACCACATGGGCAGCAGGTTCACGCAAGACCGTACGCGCATGACTGTGGTGATGGAAGAGTTGAAAAGCCGCGGGCTCTTGTGGCTCGACTCAAAGACCATCGGCGACACCACCGGTCCGGCTGCGGCCAGGACGGCGGGCGTGCCCTATGTCGAGCGCGACGTGTTCCTCGATAACGTAGAGACCGTCGCGGCCGTCACCGCGCAATTGGAAATTCTGGCGGCCACGGCCAAATCCCACGGTACTGCCATCGGCATTGGCCATCCCCACGACTCAACCATCGCGGCTTTGAAGCAGTGGCTGCCCGGCTTGGCGGCGCGCGGCATTGTGCTGGTGCCGATCACGGAAGTGCTGAAGCGCCGCACGGTACGAGCGCCGGGATAAGTCGTCTACCGGTTTCCGCCGGCAAAAAACTTCACGGCTTCCTCGGCGGCGTTGATCAGCGCGCGAGCCTTGTTGTTGCTCTCTTGGAATTCGGATTCGGGATCGCTGTCGGCGACGATGCCGCCGCCGGCTTGCACGATTAGTTCGCCGTCTTTAACCACACCGGTTCTCAGCGCGATACACGTATCCATGTCGCCGTTGGCCGACAGATATCCGATAGCCCCGCCATAAACGCCGCGGCGTTCGGATTCGAGTTCGTCGATAATTTCCATCGCCCGGATTTTCGGCGCGCCCGAGACCGTGCCTGCCGGGAAGCCGGCCATGAGTGCGTCCATGGCGTCGTGCTCGGGGCTGATCTCGCCCTCGACGTTGGAAACCAGATGCATGACGGTGCTGTAGTATTCGATGATGTTCTGCTCGGTGACGCGTACGCTACCGGGCTTGCAGACCCGGCCGACGTCATTGCGCCCGAGGTCCAGCAGCATCAAGTGTTCAGCAAGCTCCTTGGGATCCGAAAGCAGATCCTTGGCCAGGGCTTCGTCCTCGGCCTTGGTCTTGCCGCGCGGCCGGGTTCCGGCGATGGGCCGGATGGTCACGCGGCCTTCGCGCAGGCGCACGAGAATCTCCGGGCTCGATCCGACGATGGCGAAACCTTCGAGATTGAGATGAAACAGAAAAGGCGAGGGGTTCAGACGCCGCAAGGACCGGTACAAGGCAAAGGGCGAAAGCGTGAAGGGCAGGCGGAAGCGCTGCGACGGCACCACCTGGAAAATATCGCCGGCGAGAATGTACTCCTTCGCCTTGGCGACCATCTTGTGATAGCCGTCGCGGCCGGTGTTCGACACGGCGGCCTCGAAGCGCGGGCTGGCGGCCGGCACGTGATGCGGCACGGCTTTTTCTAGCGCCGCGACCACGGCGAAGATGCGCCGCTCGGCGTTCTCGAAAGCCGCGTCGGCGCTGAGCTTGGCTGTGGGATAGACCGTTGCCACGATGCTTATGATGTCCTTCACGGTGTCGAAGATCACCGTCACCGTCGGGCGCATGAACATGCCGTCGGGAATTCCAATCGTATCGGGATTGGCGTCGGGAATATTTTCGGCAAGGCGAATGGTGTCGTAGCCCATGTAGCCGATAAGTCCTGCCGCCATGGGCGGCAGATGACCGGGCAGGACCATGCGCGACTCAGCCATCAACGCCCGCAGCGATGTCAGGGTGGGCTCGTCGCAGGCCTTATATGTGAGCGGCGTCGCCCGGCTTTCGACCGCTGGGACATCGCGGCACATCTCGGCGCGCTGGCCTTTGCAGCGCCAGACCAGGTCGGGCTGCAAGGCGATAAAGGAATAGCGTCCGCGCACGGCACCGCCTTGGACGGATTCCAGAAGCGCGGTGAAGGGCTGGTCCTGGCCCAGCTTGAGCATCACCGAAACCGGCGTGTCCAGGTCCGCGGGCAACTCCGCCCACACGGCTTGCGCCCGGCCGGACGCATAAGCAGCTGCAAAATCGCGGCGGGCCGGAAACACGTCCATGGGTGACTCTTACTCTGGGCCGCGCGCTCTGGGGAAAAATCGGATCAGCGCGTACCGACGATATCGTCAATGGCTTTTTGATCGACGTCGACCGGATAACGGATGGTGAAGGCGCGTCCCAGCTGATCTGCCAGGTTGCTGCTGAGCTCGTTGCGGGTTGCCGCCGCCAGTTCCTCCCGCGCACGCGCGAGGTCCCCGACGGGTTTGGGTGGCGCGATTTCTTTCAGCCGCGCGACAATGATCCCGGTCGCCACGGGGGCTGTAAAGACATCACCGATCTTGGCGGCGAACAGTTTGTCCAGCATCTGCGGGCTGACGCGCGCACCATCGACGACGTGCTGACGCTCGGCGCCGTCGCCGAAACGAGTCACGGGGCCCAGCGGCGCATAGGACAAGCGTTTGTCTTTTGCTTCCAGGCTCGAGAGCAGCGTCGAAGAACCTGCGTCCGCCACGAGCTTGTCGGCGACGGCTTGGGCTTGCGCCGTGCGCGTATCGGCTTCCCACAGGGCGACTGCTTGCGCGCGCACGTCGATCAGGGGCTTTGGCGTCGGCGGCGTGACTTCGTCAACGTGGATCACGTAGTAGCCGTCATGTGTCGGCAGATCCATCAGTTTGCTGTCCTTACCGGCGGGCGTCGAGAACGCGGTCGGAAGGAAGTTTTTCGGATCGAACAGGTTCGGCAAAGGGAAGCCGGCTTTGTTCTGGCCGGCCTGGTCGATAGGCCCGATCTCGTCCAGACGCGCGCCGATCATCTTGGCGACCTCGGCCACTGGCGTGCCGCTGGCAAGGGCGTCTTCCATGTGGGTGGAGGCGTCGTAGACCGCGTCGGCGCCCTTGTCGGCGGCAATGGCTTTGCGAATTTCTTCTTTTGCCTCATCCAAAGTCATCACGGTTTTTGGTTTGATCGCTGTGGTTTCAAACAGGTGCCAGCCCAAAGGGGATTCGGTCGGCGGACTGATTTCATGGGCGGGTGCGGCGAAAGCGGCGCTGATGGTCTTGGCAAGCGGTGAATCGGTCGTCAGGTCGCCGAGATCGATCACATCGCCGGCGTTGGCTTTCTTGGCCAGGGTTTCGAGCGTATCACCGGGCGCCGCTTGTGTGCGGGCGGCCTCGGCCTTTTCCTTGGTGTCGAACAGCAGTTGCACAATATGCCGCGATTCCGGCGTCTGGTAGCGCGCGGAGTTCTGCTCGTAATAAGTTTTGACCTCGGCGTCGTCGACGCTCTCGGGCTTGACGAGGTCGGTGGCGCCGAGTGTGAGGATGGTCAGCTTGCGGAATTCGGGCGCGGTAAAGGCCGCGATGTTCTTGTCATAGACCGCCTTGAGTTCGTCTTCGGTCGGCGTTTTCTGCAAAGTCATGGCGGCGGCGGGAATCAGCAAGGTGTCGGCGACGCGGGTCTCGCTGCGATAGGCGAACAATCCGTCGATGAGCGTATCCGGCGCATAGGCGTTGACCGCGACCGGCCGCATGACTTCGGAATTGCGCAGGCTCATCTGCATCAGCTCGACATATGCGGCTTCCGTGAGCTGATTATCATTTAAGGTTTGGTCGAACAGCATCTGGCTGAACTTTCCGTTTTGCTGGAAGTTCTGGTCCTTCATGATCATTTCGCGGATCTGGTCGCGCGAGACCGTGATGCCGATGTCTAAGGCGGCGGCATCGACTATTGTGCCCCTGGTCATGTCGTCCATCATTGTCGCCATAACCGAACGCTTGATGGCGTCGTCGTTGACCGCTTGTCCGCCCATGGCTTCCCGGAAACGCTCCAGCTCCCGGACGAAGCGGCGTTGCACGGACTGCGTTTTGAGCTCAGCGCGACCGGCCTTGAGCGCCACACCGGGCGACAGCTTGCTGGTGCCGATGAAATCGCCGACGCCCCAGATGCCGAAGCTCAAGGCCAAGAGGCCGAGAAATGCCTTTAGGACAATGCTGTCTTTTTTGGCGCGGAGGAATTCAAGCATGGCGGGCTCTATTATTGGGCGTTTCGGGCATGGTTTTAGCGGTTTGGCGGCATCATAGGGGGGGTGTCATACCCCGGCAAGCGCCGCCCGCGAAGGCTTATATAGGGGTTTTCGGCGGTTTTTCAGCTGCATTGCGGGCCCGCGAAAAGCGCGCTAGCAAAGGATTGGGACGGGAACGGGCGCTTCTGTGCAGCCCGGAGGGGAATTGGATGAAGCAGCTTATCGCTGGTAACTGGAAAATGAATGGAAGTCCCGCGAGCGCTAAGGCGCTGGCGGCGGGTCTGGCGGCAAAACCCGGCGCCAAATGCGACGTCGTTCTGTGTCCTCCGGCGCCGTTGCTGTCGCTGGTTGTCGCCGCCATCGGCTCTAGCGCTTTGGCTTTAGGCGCCCAAGATTGCCACGCCAATGAAAAGGGCGCCCATACCGGCGATATTAGCGCCGTCTTGTTGAAAGAGATCGGCTGCGCCTATGTGATTGTCGGCCATTCGGAACGCCGCGCCGATCACGGCGAAACCGATGCCGAGGTTAAAGCCAAGGCTACTGCCGCGCTCAAGGCCGGACTTACCCCCATCGTCTGCGTGGGCGAAACCGAGGCCCAGCGCGAGCGCGGCGAAACCGCATCGGTGATAGCGCGCCAGGTCTCAGGGTCGCTGCCCGATGCCGCCACCGCCGCCAATACCGTGGTGGCCTACGAGCCGGTCTGGGCCATCGGCACCGGCAAAACCGCGACCACGGCCGATATTGCGGTCGTGCACTTCAATATCCGCGAAGTCTTCAAGACCCTGCCCGGAGGGTCGGGGGCGGGGGCCTTGCGGATTCTCTATGGCGGCTCGGTCAAAGGCTCCAACGCCCAGGCCATTTTGGCGACGGCGGGGGTCAATGGCGCCCTGGTCGGCGGGGCCAGCCTGGACCTCGAGGACTTTTGGCGGATTATCGAGGCCACGCCTTAACCAGGGCCTTAAGATTCACCCCCCGGGTTCATTGGCCGGCGGCCTTGACGGGACGGGTAGCCGGCCCCAGATCTCCCCGGAAGGCACCCCTAAATAGCCCCTAGCCTTGGGCGGTGCGAAGGACTAAAAGACCGCCAACTCCGCCGTGCCCCGGTCTGGAACCAAGGTTCTGGAATCGCGGGGGTTTTGCGGCTTTCGTTTCTGAGGCGCCATGATCACCATCGTCGTCGTCATCCACCTGCTCGTCGCCATGTCGATGATTGGTCTGATTCTTCTGCAAAAGACCGAAGGCAATGCGGCGGGCGGCGGATTTTCCGCCTCGGCCAGCCTCAGCAGCATGCAGCCGCGCCCGCGCTCCAATCCCTTGGGCCGCGCCACAGCTGTCCTCGGCATCGCCTTTTTTGTCACCAGCCTGGGCCTTGCGTTGTTGTCCAAAGAGGCCGGGCCGGCGCCCTCGATCTTTACGACGCCCGCCGACGCCGCCAAAAACGCGCCCAAGGTCAACGAAATTCGCACCGATCCGACGGCTCCCGCCGCGCCTGAAGCGGGCGGAACGCCGGCGCCAGCCATGGGCGGAACTCCGGCGCCGTCGCTCGGCGGAACCGCTGCGCCGCCAGCAGCCCCCGCGGGCGCGCCCGCGGTTCCCACCAACTAGTGCCGCCGGTTTGAAGTTCCTGGATCGGATGTGGCATAAATCGCGTCAGGAACTTCAAATCGAATGCGGCACTAGATTCATGAAATTGCTAGTGCCCTCTGGTTTCCGAAGTTCGTAATGCCATATGTTGCCTCGAATCCCGAACTTCGGAAACCGGGCACTAACCCGGCGATGAATCCGCAGCGGAAATTTCCCCGCCGCTGCGCACACCACCACCAACACTTCAATCTCTCAAAGGTTCAACTCGGGCGTGGCAAGCTGTGCTTGCCGCGCGTTTTCTATGAGGTAGATTAGCCGCCCATGACGCGTTTTATCTTTATCACCGGCGGCGTGGTCTCCTCCCTCGGAAAAGGTTTGTGCTCGGCGTCCCTGGGTGCCTTGCTGCAAGCGCGCGGCTACACCGTGCGTTTGCGCAAGCTCGATCCGTATTTGAACGTCGATCCGGGAACCATGAGCCCCTATCAGCACGGCGAGGTCTATGTCACCGACGACGGCGCCGAGACCGACCTCGATCTCGGGCACTACGAGCGCTACACCGGCGTTGCCTCGCGTTTCACCGACAGCGTCACCACGGGGCGTATCTATTCCAACGTTATCGCCAAGGAACGCCGCGGCGACTACCTCGGCGGCACGGTCCAGGTGATTCCCCACGTCACCGACGCCATCAAGGAATTCATTCAGGCCGATATTTCAGGCGAGGACTTCATCCTCTGCGAGATCGGCGGCACCGTCGGCGATATCGAAAGTCTGCCGTTCCTGGAAGCCATTCGCCAGCTTGGCAACGAACTGGGCCCCGAGCGTTCCATGTTCACCCATTTAACCCTCGTGCCGTACATCGCCGCAGCGGGCGAACTCAAGACCAAGCCGACGCAGCACTCGGTCAAGGAACTCCTGGGCCTCGGCATTCAGCCCGACATTCTCATGTGCCGCATCGACCGGCCGCTGCCGGCCTCGGACCGGCGCAAGATCGCGCTGTTCTGCAACGTGCGCGAAGCCGCCGTTATTCCGGCGCTCGACGTCGACACAATTTATCAGGTGCCGATCTCCTATCATGAGCAAGGGTTGGACGAGCAAGTCTGCCGGCATTTCAAGTTACCCACCGACAAGCCCGTGAATCTCAGCCGCTGGCAAGAGATCGTTGATCGTGTGCGCAAACCTGAAGGCGAAGTAACTATCGCCATTGTCGGCAAATATGTTCAGCTGAAGGATGCTTACAAGTCGCTGTCGGAAGCCCTTGAGCACGGTGGCATTGCCAACAACATACATGTCAAACTTGATTGGATCGATTCCGAGATTTTCGAGCGCGAGGACGTTGTGCAGCATCTCGAGCACGTCCACGGCATTCTGGTGCCGGGCGGTTTTGGCGAGCGCGGCGCGGAAGGCAAGATCAAGGCGGCGCAGTTCGCTCGCGAACGCAACGTGCCGTACTTCGGCATTTGTTTCGGCATGCAGATGGCGGTGATCGAAGCTGCGCGCAATATCGCCGGCCTCAAGGGCGCCAGCACCACCGAATTCGGCGAGACGCCGCATCCGGTGGTCGGTCTCATGACCGAATGGGTGCGCGGCAACGAAGTCCAGCGCCGCACGCAAACCAGCGACAAGGGCGGCACCATGCGCCTCGGCTCTTACCCGTGCGTGCTGACGCCGGGTTCAAAAGTCGCTGGCATCTACAATGAGCCCAGCATCAATGAACGCCACCGCCACCGCTATGAAGTGAACATCAATTACAAGGACCGGCTGGAGAAAACCGGCCTGAAGTTCTGCGGCATGTCGCCCGACGGCGTGCTGCCCGAAATGGTCGAATACCCTGAGCATCCGTGGTTCATTGGTGTGCAGTTCCATCCCGAGCTGAAGTCGAAACCCTTCCAACCGCATCCATTGTTCACGTCGTTCATCGAAGCCGCTGTTGCGCAAAGCCGCCTGGTGTAGCCCTATGCACAAGAAATTTACCGCGGCCTTCGCTCTTTTCCTGCTGCTTGCCGGCGCGCCCGCTCACGCCCAGACAGATGGCGCGGACGTGACGAACGCTTTGGCCAAGCGCGACTACGCCACGGCCTTCAAAATCCTGACCCCGCTCGCGGAGGCCGGCGACGACCAGGCGTGTCTGCTTCTCTCCACACTCGAGGGCGGCGGCTTTGGTTACGCAACGCCGCACACCGACGCTGCTTTAAAGTGGCTGACCTGCGCCGCCAACGGCGGCAACAGAGAAGCGCAAATGACTTTAGGCGATCGCTACAATGATGGCCTCTGGACAAAGCAGGATTATACTGAGGCAGCCAAATGGTATCGTAAGGCCGCGGATCAACGCCTCGCCCCGGCTCAGGTCGTGCTCGGCCAAATGTACCAACTGGGCCGCGGTGTCGGCGAAGACCAAAAAGAAGCCCTGAAGTTGTACCTCACCGCGGCCGGGCAGGGATTGGCTTTGGCGCAAACCGACGTGGGCATCATGTATGCCAACGGCTTGGGCACGACGCGCGATATCCCCACCGCGATTAAATACTTCCGCCTGGCGGCCGACCAGTACGATGTGCAAGCGGCGATCTGGCTGGGCTCGGCTTATGAGACCGGCGCTGGCGTGCAAAAGGACCTGACTATTGCTTATATGTGGAACTTGATCGGACAAAAGAACGCCGACACGAAGGCAAGGGGGCCCATGCCCGTGATGCCGCTGCCCACAGGCTTTGCTGTGATTTTGGATAATCTGGGGCGTAAAATGACCCCGGCGGAGATCCAGCTCGCGCATCAAATGGCGGAACGCTGGAAACCAGGAAGCCCGGAACGGCCATGAAGATACATCACGTCAAAGTCGGCGCGCTGACCCTCGGTAACGATCTGCCGCTCGTTCTCATCGCAGGGCCGTGCCAGATGGAAAGCCGGGCCCATGCGCTGGAAGTCGCAAGCGCCTTGAAGGAGATCACTCTCAAGGCCGGTATTGGGCTTATCTATAAGACCTCTTTCGACAAGGCGAACCGCACGAGCCTTAAAGGCAAACGCGGCGTGGGTCTCAAAGACGCGCTTCCGGTTTTTGCTGAGATCAAGGAGAAGCTGGGACTGCCCACGCTCACCGATATTCATGAGATCGCGCACTGCGTCCCGGTCGCCGAAGTCGTCGATGTCATGCAGATTCCGGCCTTCCTTTGCCGCCAGACCGATCTCCTGCTGGCCGCCGGGAACACCAAAGCCTGCATCAATGTGAAGAAGGGCCAGTTCCTGGCCCCCTGGGACATGGCCAACGTCGTGGGCAAGGTTGAGTCCACCGGCAACAAGCGCATCCTCGTAACCGAGCGCGGTGTGTCCTTCGGCTACAACACGCTGGTCACCGATATGCGCAGCCTGCCGATCCTGGCCAAGACCGGCTACCCCGTGGTGATGGACGCGACTCACGCGGTGCAGCAGCCGGGCGGGCAGGGCACCAGTTCCGGCGGCGACCGCGCCTTCGCGCCGGTCATCGCCCGCGCCGCCGTCGCGGTCGGCATCGCCGCGGTTTTCATGGAGACGCATCCCGATCCCGATCGCGATCCCTCCATTTCCGACGGCCCCAATATGATCAAGCTCAAGGATATGGCGGGCATTCTGGCCACGCTCAAAGCCCTGGACCAAGTCGCCAAGGCCAACCCGGTCAACCTCGACTAAAAACTTGAAATCGGCTTTGGCGAGGCCACTTAGTTAGTTCACAACTCTCAAATTATAGTCGGTCATGGCCCAAATACCGCAACACTCGCCGCTTCGTCCGCTGCCCAACCTGATTTTCGCCTCCCGCTGGCTGCAGGTGCCGCTCTACCTGGGTCTCATCGTCGCCCAGGGCGTCTATGTCGTGCTGTTCTTAAAGGAACTCTGGCACCTCATCAGCCACGCCGCCACCTTCGGCGAGCAGCAGATCATGCTGGTGGTTTTGGGCCTGATCGACGTGGTGATGATCTCGAACCTTTTGGTCATGGTGATCGTGGGCGGCTACGAGACCTTCGTCTCGCGCCTGGGCCTCAGCGGTCACCCGGACCAGCCGGAATGGCTTTCCCACGTCAACGCCAGCGTTCTTAAAATCAAGCTCGCCATGGCAATCATCGGCATTTCTTCGATCCACCTGCTGCGCACCTTTATCGAGGCCGGCAACCTGGGTGCGGAGAACGCGACCTACTCTGAAACTGGTGTAATGTGGCAGACCATCATCCATTGCGCATTTATCCTTTCGGCCGTGGGTATCGCGTTTGTCGACAAGATGAGCCAACCGCCAGAGGGACACTAAACTTCAAAGGGGAGGACGTCGCATGACCGTTAACAGAACCCAATTCGTTCCCAGTCGCCGGCACGTACTCGCACTCGCTTCTGCTGTCGGCGCTTCCGCTGCGTTACCCGCGCGTGCCGCATCAACGATGCCGACCCGTAAGGTTCCCAAAAGCGGCGAAGCCTTGCCGGTTATTGGCCTTGGTTCTTCGAAAGCGGTTTCGCAGATTGGAACAGACGGCCCAGGCCCGCTCACCGAAGTCTTGCGGACGCTGGTCGCTCACGGCGGCAAGGTCGTGGATACCTGGCCGCGCAATCCTGAGAACGACGGCAAGTTTGGCCAGATCCTGGGTACGCCAGAGCTGCGGACCCGTTTGTTCGTCACCAGCAAGATCGATCGCGTGGGAAAGGAGCAAGGCGTCGCCCAGTTCCGCGAGGCCCAGAAACTCTACGGCCGTAAGACTCTCGATCTCATGCAGGTCTTCAGCCTGACCGATCTAGCCGTGCACTGGCCGACGTTACGCGCCATCAAGGATGCGGGCGAGGCGCGTTATATCGGGGCGACGGTTTCCGAAGAAAAACTTCATGACCAGCTTGAGGCGTTCCTGCGCAAGGAAATGCCCGACGTGGTGCAAACGAATTATTCGATCACCGAGCGCAAAGCCGAAGCCAAAATATTGCCGCTGGCCCAGGAGAAGGGCGTCGCCGTCATGATCAACCGGCCGTTTATGAACGGCGCGTATTTCGGTAAACTTCAGGGCAAGCCGCTGCCGGCTTGGGCCGCCGAGTTTGACTGCAAGACCTGGGCGGAATTCTCGCTGAAATACATCCTCGCGCACCCGGCCGTGACCTGCGTGCTGACGGAAACCGCCGACGCCAAGCACATGGCGGAAAACGCCATGACGGCTTCGGGACGTTTGCCCGACGCGGCCCAGCGCGCACGCATGGCCGCCTATATTGACGAAGTGATGTGAGATTAGTCCCGGCCTCTACCTTTTCAGGGGGAGGAAAAGCGCCGGGCCTTGACCTCCGCAGGCTTTTCCAGCATCACCCTCACACCTTTTTTGAGCATTTGGAGGGGTCCCCATGAGCGCCATTATCGACATCATTGCCCGCGAAATCCTCGACTCACGCGGCAATCCCACGGTCGAAGTGGATGTGACGCTGGAGAACGGCGCCTTCGGCCGCGCGGCCGTGCCGTCGGGCGCTTCCACGGGGGCTCACGAAGCTTCGGAACTGCGCGACGGCGACAAGAAGCGTTACGGCGGCAAGGGCGTGAGGAAGGCCGTCGGCGCGGTCAACGGCGAACTTCATGCGGCCCTGGCCGGCCTCGATGCCGCCGATCAGGTACGCATCGATCGGGCCATGATCGAGCTGGACGGCACGGCCAACAAAAAGCGTCTCGGCGCCAATGCCATTCTCGGCGTCTCATTGGCCGTCGCCAAAGCCGCCGCCATTAGCGCCGGCCTGCCGCTTTATCGCTATATCGGCGGCGCGTCCGCCCATGTGCTGCCGGTGCCGATGATGAACATCGTCAACGGTGGCGCCCATGCCGACAATCCCATAGATATCCAGGAATTCATGATCATGCCGGTGAGCGCGCCGACCTGCGCCGACGCCATCCGCATGGGCGCGGAAGTCTTCCAGGCTTTGAAGAAGCAGCTGAAGGACGCCGGCCATAACACCAATGTCGGCGATGAAGGCGGCTTTGCGCCCAACCTCGAAAGCGCCGACGCGGCCCTGGCCTTCATCATGAAGGCGATTAAAGCGGCGGGCTATCACGCCGGCCAGGATATCGTGCTGGCGCTGGATTCCGCATCGACAGAATTCTTCAAGAAGGGCAAGTACGCCATGGAAGGCGAGGGCAAGACCCTCGACGCTGGCGGCATGGTGAAATTCTACGCCGACCTGGTGAAGCGCTATCCCATCGTCTCCATCGAAGACGGTATGGCCGAGGACGACTTCGAAGGCTGGGCCGCGCTGACGACAGCACTGGGCGACAAAGTGCAATTGGTCGGCGACGATCTGTTTGTCACCAACCCCAAACGGCTGCAGCAGGGCATTGATGACGGTCTCGCCAATTCGATCCTGGTGAAGGTCAATCAGATCGGCACGCTGACCGAAACGCTCGCCGCCGTGGAGATGGCGCATAAGGCCGGCTACACCGCCGTGCTGTCGCACCGCTCGGGCGAAACCGAGGACTCAACCATCGCCGACATCGCCGTGGCGACCAACTGCGGCCAGATCAAAACCGGCTCCTTGTCGCGCTCGGACCGCCTCGCCAAATACAACCAGCTCATCCGCATCGAGGAAGAGTTAGGCCCGGCGGCGGTCTACGGTGGTGCCGCGTTCAAGCGGCGACGCGCGTTATAACGCGCGCGCATCAAAAAGATGCGGCCTCCGGCCGCGCGCAAGATCAAATAGTACAACCGCTGCGAGTCTCGCGGCTCGAATGTGAGTCATTTCGGCAACAGTTTTTGACTCCGCCTGAAAAAAATCGTTCAAGGCGAATCAGGAATCTTGACCCGGCGACTCGCGCGTGATTCCCTTCTCATCATGGTGTTGGGACAAGAAATCAGTCGTAAGGCAAACCAGGTCGTCGGGCCCTTGCTGCTTGCTGCGGGCATCGCATACTTCGGTTATCACGCCATTCAAGGCGACCGCGGTCTGATCGCCTGGTGGAACCTGCGTTACGAAATCGAGAAAACCAACTATGAACTGGCCGAGGTGACTGCTCAAAAACAGGCCCTCGAGCATCGCGTATCGCTGTTGCGCCCTGGGAGCCTCGACCGCGACATGGTGGAAGAGCGGGTACGCCTGATGCTGGGCTCGGTGAGCCCCGCCGACACGATTATTCCCCTGCCGGAGTCCGCGCGCGCCGCCGTCGCCGCCGACCAATAGCATCCCTCATATAGATATCATGCTATTTTTCACCGCCGCTTTGGCGTACGATTCGGAGCTATTACATAGCAAGCTTTTCAAAAATTGAGCCCTCTGAGATGAGCTCGCCGCGGCTTTGGGTAAAAAACGGTCGCGATTGGCGTGCCTTGCGCAATTATCGCCCAAATGTTGCACCACAACATTCAATTTTGCTGCTGCAGCAATTACTTAACCGAGGTTTAGCTTGCAGGACCCAAAGCCCAGGCAATATTGTTGCGCCGACGAGGGACACGCCACGAGGAGGGACTTATGACGACCAAAAAAGGGCCCATAAAAAAGGGCCCGGCGGCCGGCAGCAACTCGGCGCCAACGCCGGACGAGCTAATAAAATATTATAAAGACATGCTCCTGATCCGCCGCTTCGAGGAGCGCGCGGGCCAGCTCTACGGCATGGGCCTCATCGGCGGCTTCTGCCATCTCTACATTGGGCAAGAGGCGGTGGTCGTTGGCCTCCAGGCCTGCTCCAAACCCGGCGACACGGTCGTCACCAGTTACCGCGATCACGGCCACATGTTGGCCTGCGGCATGGATCCCAAGGGGGTCATGGCCGAATTAACGGGGCGCGCCACCGGATATTCGCGCGGCAAGGGCGGCTCCATGCATATGTTCAGCCGCGAGAAGGGCTTCTTCGGCGGCCACGGCATTGTCGGCGCGCAGGTTCCGATCGGCACCGGCCTCGCATTCGCGCACAAGTATAAGGGCGACGGCGGTCTGTGCATGGCCTACATGGGCGACGGCGCTTTCAACCAGGGTCAGGTCTACGAATCACTCAACATGGCGTCGCTCTGGCACCTACCGGTGCTCTACGTCGTCGAGAACAACAAGTACGGCATGGGCACATCGGTCGAGCGCGCCTCGGCCTCAACCGATCTCGCGAGCCGCGGCCAGCCTTACAACGTCAAGACCATGACGGTCGACGGCATGGACCTGATGGCGGTGCGCGAAGCCGGCATGGAAGCGGTCGAATACATCCGCGCGGGCAAAGGTCCGGTGCTGATGGAAGCCAAGACCTATCGCTACCGCGGACACTCCATGTCCGACCCGGCCAAGTACCGCACCAAGGAAGAATTGCAGAAGATGCGGGTCGAGCATGATCCGATCGATCATCTGCGCCAGACCCTCATCGACCTCAAAGCGCTGGACGACGACGGCTTCAAGACGATGGACAAGGAGATCAAGGACATCGTCATCGCCGCGGCGGATTTCGCCCAAACCAGCCCGGAGCCCGATCCCTCGGAGCTCTGGACCGACATTATCGTCGCCGCTTAAAGCGCGAGACGGGAGAACATCAGACATGGCTATCGACATCCTCATGCCGGCGTTGTCTCCGACAATGACCGAAGGCAAGCTTTCCAAGTGGCTCGTCAAGGAAGGCGATCAGATTTCCAGCGGCACGATTCTGGCCGAGATAGAAACCGACAAGGCGACGATGGAATTCGAAGCCGTGGATGAGGGCCGTATCGGCAAGATTTTGGTTCCCGAGGGCACCGAAAACGTTGCCGTCAACGCGCCCATCGCGACCTTGCTCGCCGACGGCGAAAAGGCCGGCGCTAAATCCGCGCCCGCGAAAGAAACCGCTGCGAAGGCCGAGCCCGCGAAAGCTGTCGCGGCGCCGGTAGCGGCGGCACATGTTACTGAAAACGACGCGCAGTATTCCACCTGGAAGACCCAGACCGTGCGCGAAGCTTTGCGCGACGCCATGGCCGAAGAAATGCGCCGCGATCCCAATGTCTTCCTCATGGGCGAAGAAGTCGCGCAGTACCAGGGGGCCTACAAGATCAGCCAAGGCTTGCTGGAAGAATTTGGCGACAAGCGCGTCGTCGATACCCCCATCACCGAACACGGCTTTACCGGCCTCGGCGTCGGCGCGGCCTTCGGTGGCCTCGTGCCCATTATCGAGTTCATGACCTTCAACTTCGCCATGCAGGCCATGGACCAGATCATCAACTCGGCGGCCAAGACGCTGTATATGTCCGGCGGCCAGATGGGTTGTCCGATTGTGTTCCGCGGCGCCAACGGCGCGGCGGCGCGCGTCGCCGCTCAGCACTCGCAGTGCTACGCCAGCTGGTACGCCCACGTGCCGGGTTTGAAGGTTCTCGCGCCGTGGTCTGCTTCGGATGCGAAGGGCTTATTGAAAGCCGCCATCCGCGATCCCAATCCGATCATCTTCCTGGAAAACGAAATCCTCTACGGCCAAAGCTTCCCGGTGCCCGACGTGGCCGACTTCGTGCTGCCCATTGGGCAAGCCAAGGTCGAGCGTCCCGGTAAGGATGTGACCATCGTTGCGTTCTCGATCATGGTCGGCAAAGCCATGAAGGCGGCGGAAGAACTGGCCGCCGCCGGCATCGATGCCGAAGTCATCAACCTGCGCTCGATCCGTCCGCTGGATACGGCGACGATCTTGGCCTCAATCCAGAAGACCAACCGCTGCGTCACCTGCGAGGAAGGCTGGGCTTTCTCCGGCATCGGCGCGGAAATCGCCGCGACCATTATGGAGCAGGGCTTCGATCACCTCGACGCGCCGGTGTTGCGTGTCGCCGGCAAGGACGTGCCCATGCCTTACGCGGCCAACCTTGAAGCGATGGCGCTGCCGCAGGTCTCAGACATCATCGATGCGGCGAAAGCCGTGTGTTACCGGTAAGGATCACACACGATGCCCATTGAACTCCTCATGCCCGCCCTGTCACCGACGATGACCGAGGGCAAACTCGCCAAGTGGCTCAAGAAGTCCGGCGATACCATCAAGAGCGGCGACGTCATCGCCGAGATTGAAACCGACAAGGCGACCATGGAAATGGAAGCCGTGGACGAAGGCACGCTCGGACAAATCCTGGTACCCGAAGGCACCGAGAAGGTTTTGGTCAATCAGCCCATTGCCATGCTGTTGCTGGACGGCGACGCCAAAGGCGCCGTGCCGAAAGCTAATGCCCCCGCGCCGGCACCGGCGAAAGCCGAAGCAGCGCCTGCGCCGAAAGCCGCTGCGCCGCAGCCCGTAGCCGCGCCCGTGTCGAAACCGGCCGTTGCTCCGGCACCGAAAGCGTCCGGCGCCCGCGTGTTCGCGAGCCCGCTGGCGAAGCGCGTTGCCGCCAATGCAGGGATTGATCTCGCCAGCGTGCAGGGCAGCGGGCCGCAAGGGCGCATTGTCAAAGCCGATGTCGATCAAGCCGTCAGCGGCGGCGGCGCGCGGAAAGCAGCACCTGCGGCAAAGGCCGCGGCACCGGTCGCCGACTTCGGTCAGCCCTACAAGGAAGTGCCCAACAGCGGCATGCGCAAGGTTATCGCCGCGCGTCTGCTGGAAGCCAAGACCACGATCCCGCATTTCTATCTCACCATCGATTGCAACATTGATGAGATCGTCAAGGTGCGCAAAGAGCTGGCCGAAACCGGCGTCAAAGTCTCGGTCAACGACTTTGTGGTCAAAGCGTGCGCTTTGGCCTTGCGAAAAGTGCCGCAAGCCAACGCCACCTGGACCGAAGAAGCCGTGCGGCTTTATGAGAACGTAGACATCTCGGTCGCGGTGGCCACACCCGAAGGCCTGATCACACCCATCGTGCGCCATGCCGATAAGAAGGGCCTTGCCGCCATCTCCGCCGAAGTGAAGGACCTCGCTGCCCGCGCCAAAGCAAAGAAGCTCAAGCTTGAAGAGTTCCAGGGTGGCGGCTTTTCGATCTCCAACCTCGGCATGTTCGGCATCAAGGAATTCTCGGCCATCGTCAATCCGCCGCAGGTTTGCATCCTGGCGGTTGGCGCCGGCAGCGAACGCGCGGTTGTGAAAAACGGCGCGCTTGCCATTGCGAACGTCATGACCTGCACGCTGTCGTGCGATCACCGGGTCGTCGACGGCGCGGTCGGCGCGGAATTCCTCCAGGCCTTCCAGGCGCTGATCGAAAATCCGATCCGCATGATCTTATAGGACGCGCATATGTCCGATACTCAATTTGACCTCATTGTCGTCGGCGGCGGGCCGGGCGGTTACACCGCTGCCATCCGCGCCTCCCAGCTCGGCATGAAGACGGCGCTGGTCGAGAAGGAAAATCTCGGCGGCATCTGTCTTAACTGGGGCTGCATTCCGACCAAGGCTCTGCTGCGCACGGCCGAGGTCTATCACCTTATGCACCGCGCCAAGGAATTCGGTTTGAAGGCTGATAACATTGCCTTCGATATTGATGCGGTCGTCAAGCGTTCGCGCGGCGTCGCCGCGCAGCTCAATGCCGGCGTCAAGCATCTGATGAAGAAGAACAAGGTCACGGTGTTCGACGGCCACGCCAAGCTCATGCCGGGCCGCAAGCTCAACGTCACCAAGGACGGCAAGACGGTTGCGGATCTGACCGCCAAGAACATCATTCTGGCCACCGGCGCGCGCGCGCGTGAATTGCCGGGCCTGGAAGCCGACGGCAAGTTGGTGTGGAACTATCGTCATGCCATGGTGCCGACGATGTTCCCGAAAACGCTGCTGGTCATCGGCTCCGGCGCCATCGGCATCGAGTTCGCGAGCTTCTATCAAACGCTGGGCTCTAAAGTGACCGTGGTCGAAGTGCTCGACCGCATCGTGCCGGTGGAAGACGCAGAGATTTCCGCCATCGCCCACAAGCAGTTCGAAAAGCAGGGCATGGTCATCAAGACCAAAGCCGTTGTGAAAAGCCTGAAGCGCAACGCCAACGACGTTACCGCCACTATCGAGCAGAACGGCAAGAGCGAGCAGTTCACCTTCGAGCGCGTAATCTCGGCCGTCGGCATCGTCGGCAATGTCGAGAACATCGGCCTGGAAGGCACCAAGATCAAAGTCGAGAAGACCCACGTGGTCGCAGGGCCTTATTGCGAAACCGGTGAGCCCGGTGTTTATGCAATCGGCGATCTCACCGGTCCGCCGTGGCTCGCGCACAAGGCCGGCCACGAAGCCGTGATCTGTGTCGAGAAGATCGCCGGACTGCATCCGCATCCTTTGAACGTGCTGGGCATTCCGGGTTGCACCTACTGCCATCCTCAGATTGCCAGCGTCGGCCTCACCGAACAGGCGGCCAAGGACAAAGGCCATCAAGTAAAGGTCGGGCGCTATCCCTTCATCGCCAACGGCAAGGCGATCGCGCTGGGTGAAACCCAAGGCCTTGTCAAAACCGTGTTCGATGCCAAGACCGGCGAATTGCTGGGCGCTCACATGGTCGGGGCCGAAGTCACCGAATTGATCCAGGGCTACGCCATTGCCAAGACCCTGGAAACCACCGAGCAGGAACTGATGCACACGATCTTCCCGCATCCGACGCTCTCGGAAATGATGCATGAGTCCGTGCTGGATGCTTACGGCCGCGCGATAAATATGTGAGATGTGCTAGGTTAGCCCATGAGCAACGTTGAGAGCTTGAAAGATAACAAACAACGCCTGCCCAAGCCTGCCTGGCTTCGGGTCAAGGCGCCGACGTCGCCCGAATATCACAATACGCGCAAGCTGATGCGCGATTTGAAGCTGCACACGGTCTGCGAAGAGGCGGCATGCCCCAATATCGGCGAGTGCTGGGCCCAGAAGCACGCCACCATGATGATTTTGGGCGATATCTGCACGCGCGCCTGCGCGTTTTGCAATGTCAAAACCGGCAAGCCCGGTGCGGTGGATGCCGAAGAGCCCGCCCATGTGGCTGAAGCGGTGCGTAGTCTCGGCTTGCGTCACGTTGTTATCACGTCCGTGGACCGCGATGATCTGGACGACGGCGGCGCCAATCACTGGGTTGCGGTGATCAAGGCCATCCGCGCCGCGACACCCGACACCACCATCGAAGTGTTGACGCCGGACTTCCGTAAGAAGCTCGGCATGGTCGATCTGGTCGCGAGCGCGCGGCCCGATGTTTACAACCACAATCTTGAGACCGTACCGCGGCTTTATCGCCAGGTGCGCGCTAGCGCGCGTTATTACACCAGCTTGCGCCTTCTCGAGCGTGTCAAGGAAATCGATCCTTCCATGTTCACCAAGTCGGGCGTCATGGTCGGCCTTGGCGAGATGAAGGAAGAAGTGCTGCAGGTCATGGACGACATGCGCGCCGCCAATGTCGACTTCCTGACCATCGGCCAATACCTGCAGCCGACACCGCGCCATGCCGCCGTCGAGCGCTTTGTCTCGCCCGAGGAATTCGCCGAATATGAGCGCATCGCCCGCGCCAAGGGCTTTTTGATGGTTTCGGCGACGCCGCTGACGCGCTCCAGCTACCACGCGGACTCGGATTTCGCCCGCCTGCGCGAAGCCCGGAATAATATTTTGCGTGCATCGCACGACAAGCAGCTCAAAGGCTAATGCCGATCCACCGCGAAACCCGGGTACTGCCGTACACGCCGGAGCAGATTTACAATCTCGTCGCCGACGTCGAGCGTTACCCCGAATTCCTGCCGTGGTGTGTGGCCTGCCGCATCACCAAGCGCGAATCCCCGACATCATTGACCGCTGACCTGGCGGTGGGTTTCAAAATGGTGCGCGAGCGTTTTGCGTCGCGCGTGACGCTGAAACCCATTGAAGAGATCACGGTCGAATATCTCAATGGCCCTTTCGCCCATCTCACCAACGAATGGAAATTCGCAGCCGCCGAGGGCGGCGGGACGGCGATATCATTCTTCCTGTCCTTCGAGTTTAAATCGAAGCTGCTGCAGTCGCTCATCGGGATGCTGTTTGAAGAGGCTGTTCACAGGATGGTGTCGGCCTTTGAAACCCGCGCCGGCAGGCTCTATGGGGCGCCTAAGTGTTAGCGTCTTCCTTCAAGCTTCCCAGCAACAGCTCCATGGCCGCGCCCACCGCCGCGCGGCGGATGTCGCTGCGCGTGCCGGCGAAGACGTAGCGCTTCACGAGTGCGTCGCGGTTGGTCTGGGCCAGCGCCATATAGACCAAGCCCACGGGTTTTTCCTTCGTGCCGCCGCCGGGGCCGGCGATGCCGGTGATCGACACCGCCATGTCGGCGTCGGTTTGGGCGAGGGCGCCTTCCGCCATGGCCGAGGCCACCAGATCGCTGACCGCGCCCATGCTGGCGATAGCATCGCGCGGCACACCCAGCAGCCGCGACTTTGATTCGTTGGAATAGGTGATGAAGCCGCAGTCCATGACGTCGGAGGAGCCGGCATTGGCGGTCAGGCAGCCGCCCAACAAACCGCCGGTGCAGGATTCAGCGGTAACGATGCGTTTTTTCTGCGCTCTCGCCGCGCTCAAGACTTCCTTCGCCAAATCGACGAGGTCGGGAGGAAGGTCGTTCAGAACCGGCATTGAGACACGAGGAATCTAAAAGTAAGTGGTCCACAGATATTGCAGGCCCAACAGCACCCCAGCGGCATACAGACCCGCGAGCACATCGTCCAGCATTATGCCCCAGGCGCCCGGCAGATTCTGATCGGCCCAAATGACCGGCCAGGGCTTGTAGATGTCGGCGAGGCGGAACAGGCCGAAGCCGATGACGTACCAGATGACGTTCAGAGGCACGACTGAGAGCGTGATCCACAGGCCGACGACCTCGTCGATGACAATCCATTGCGGATCCAGGTCGCCCGGCTCTTTGCGCAAGTAGCGCGCCGTGAAGAACATGCCGAGCCCGAACGGAACAAAAGAGGCAAGGGCCAGGGCATTGCTGCCGGCGAGCCAGGCGATCAAGGCCGCCATAGGAATGGCGTTGAGGGAGCCCATCGTGCCCGGTGCGTGAAAGGAAAAGCCCGCCCCGAACCAGGTGAGAAACATCAGCCCCGAGGGCCAGGGTTTGCGCCAGTCGGGCCCGCCGATCCGCCAGCCGTTCTGTAGAACCAGAGGTTCAAAGGCAGGGGCTGAAGGCGAAGAAGAGTGCTCAGATTTCAAGGACATGGCTTCGCGGCGGGGCTCGGACTGGGTGTACCGGACGTTCCGCCACATTAAGGTATTGAGAGAACATCGCAAAAGGACTTTCAAAACCATCCTATTGTATTGATTATAAATGATAATTTAGGTTTTTACTTTCTCTTTGAATTTCCGGGGTAGAATCGACAGGATGAGGCCGGTTGCTTGCTCTTCCCGAGCGTCACAGCTCACGGCCCGAGCGCGGCGTCCAGACGGACCGATTTGACTTCCGGCGGATGCGGCGAAGGTTGTGCGTTGCAAAAGAACGTGGTGCGGTCCCAACTTTAAGGGATTTTCATCAAGGGAAATGCGGGTGCCGAAACCTGGGGGAAAAAAAATACTAAACCCTGGGCGATTACTGAACGGGTGTCACAAGTATTCAGTAAGAGGGGACTGCGTGTTCTCAGGAAAACAACACTCGAAGTTTGACCCGTTAGATCGCGGGCTGAACCGAGTTCAAAAACTACTGCAACGGTTCTTTCCCGAACGGCAGCTGATTGTCCGTTCAGGCGAGCGCATGCGGACGCTTCGGCTGTCCACCAACCGCCAGGCCGTTCTTGTAACGGTCAGTATGGCCATCGGCACCTGGACGCTGTTCAGCTCCGGCCTGGCCATGAACCACAGCGAGCGTATCCAAGCCAAGAACACCGAAATCAAAGACGCGCGCATGGGCTACGAGCAACTGCTCGCCCAGGTGTCGATATACAAGGAGCGCGTGGCCGACCTCACAAAAGACCTTGAAAACAACTATCAACGTTCACTGACGCTGGTCGACCGCGAAGCCGAATTGCTCAAGAGCAAAGCCGCCGAACTGAACGCCACCGCCGAGAAGAAAACCGGTTTGGTCGCAAAACTCAAAAGCCGCGCCAAGGATGCCTTGATCGATTCGGCCGGCGCGCTCAGCGGCGACAGCGGCGATGTCGATCTGGTTCTCAGCAAAGCCAAACTCGACCGCGGCCATGCCGATCAGGAACGCAAAAACCTTCTCAACGAACTCGCCGACCTGGAAGATTCCATGGTTGACGTCGTCGGCCACCATCAGAAGACACCCTTCATCGCCACCGACAGCTTGGAACTCCGTCAGGTTGTCCTCCAGCGCGACATGGCGCTGACCGAGCGTGAAGGTCTGTCGCAAAAAGTCGGCGCGCTGGAAAATCAGATCCGCGAGATGGAGAGCAACCAACTGCTGCTCTATCATCGCTTCTCCGAAGTCACCGAGACGAAGATCTCCGACATTGAAGCGTCGCTCAGCGTCACCGGTCTTGATATCGACCTTTTGGCCAAACGCCAGAAGGCTCGCGGCGGGCAGGGCGGTCCGTTCATTCCGCTCGATAAAGCCTCCAAGGATTCGGGCCCGCTGCAGGAATCGCTCAATCAATTAAACGCCAATGTTGATCGGCTTCAGGACTTGCAAGGCCTGATCGTGCGCCTGCCGCTCGATGCCCCGGTCAAGAATTTCGAAATCAACAGCAGCTTCGGTGTTCGCAGCGACCCGTTCACGGGTCAGACATCACAACATCTTGGGCTTGATCTCGGCGCGCCATACAAGGCCTCGGTGGTCAGCCCCGGCGAGGGAAAAGTAGTTCACGCCGGTTGGGATGGAAGCTATGGTCGCATGGTTGAAATCGACCATGGCATGGGGCTGCTCACACGATACGGCCATATGGCGCGCATCAAAGTCCAAGAAGGCGATAAAGTTGAGCGCGGCACTGTCCTCGGACAGATCGGCTGCAGCGGCCGGTGTACCGGCCCCCACGTGCACTACGAAGTGATCAGCAACGGTCAGCACGTGAATCCGTTGAAGTTTATGAAAGCCGGTAGTGATGTTTTCAAAAAGCAATAAAGCCAGCAACGGCAATGGCCACGCGCAGGAGCAGCGTGCCGACCTTTCCGTGAAGGCGGTTCCGTCCATCATCAGCGCCGATCTGTCGATCGAGGGCAACCTCAATTCCGGCGGCGAAATTCAAGTTGATGGCGTTGTGAATGGCGATATCAAGTGCAAGGCGTTGATTGTCGGCGTGAAGGGTTCTGTTGTCGGTGAAGTCGTGGCGCAGACGGTGCGCATGCACGGCGCAATCAAAGGCATGATCCGCGCAAAAAGCGTTTTTCTCGCCTCGACCGCGCGCATGTCCGGCGACGTCGAGCACGAAAGCCTTGCCATCGAGCCCGGTGCTTACATGGAAGGCCATTGCAAGCGCATCACCGAGGCCGCGCCGGCGCCGGTTGTTGAGGTGCCGCGTCAGCCGCCCGAGCGGGCCATGATCGGCGGCGCGCGCGTCGGCGGCATGCCGAAAGCGGCCATCGCGGCGACCTAAGAAACAGGCGCAGGAATTTTAAAAGGGCCGGTGGAAACGCCGGCCTTTTTTATTTGGGCCATTTTTGTTGGGCGCGCTACTGGTGCCGCGCCAGCTCCGTCTCAAGCGTTTTTGGAACCTGAGTCGTGCCGTCGAGCACCGCGCGGTAGATCATGAGATTCTCCATGATCCGCTGAACATAAGAGCGGGTCTCGGCGAAGGGAATCTGCTCGACCCAGTCGATGGCATCGACGGATGGATCGCGCGGATCGCCGAATTGCTTGATCCACTGGCGCGGGCGTCCCGGCCCGGCGTTATAGGCCGCCGCCGCCAGCACATAGGATCCGTCGAAGTTCGCAAGCAGGCTGTTCAGATAGACCGAGCCGAGGCGCATGTTGTAGGCGCCGTCGGTGGTCAGGCGCTTTTCCGCATAAGGTTGTTTAGTGGCTTTGGCGAGGCCCCGCGCCGTCGGCGGCATCAGCTGCATGAGGCCGCGTGCGCCGGCGCTGCTCAGCGCGGCGACGTCGAAATTACTCTCTTGTCTCGTAATGGCGAGGATAAAGGCCTTTTCCGGCAAAGCGGGATAGGCATAGGCCGGTGTCGGCCAGCCGTATTGCACCAACGTGATTTTATCGCGCGCGGCTTGTCGGGCGACGACGACTCCAAGATCAATCCGTGAAAGCCGGTTGACCAGTTCGGCGGTCATCTGGCGTTCGGCGGCCGACGCGGAGTTCTCAGACATGGCCTGGGCGAAGGCGCGTTGATAGGATTTGGCGTCCACATCCATCAGCGCGCGCAAGGCCCTGGTCAGTTCATCGGCGTTGAAGGCCGCACGCTCTTCGGCGGTGGGGTCCGGATCTTGCGGCAGCTGCGGGACTGTGTCGCTCTTCAGGCGCGCGAGCGCCAACTGGCCGTAATAGGTCGTCACGTAAGCCGCGGCGCGCTGATACCATTCGGCGGCGAGATCGGGGCGGCCCAGGAATTCCGTCGTGCGCCCCGTCCAATAAGCGCCGCGCGCCAAGCTCGGCGGGGTCTGTACGGAATCGTAGACCTTCTCAAAATGCGCCAGCGCGGCTTCGCCGTCCTTCAAAAAGCGCAGCGCGATCCATCCCGCCAGCCACTCGGCTTCCGAGACGCTGAGTGCATCGATGCTGCCGTGATGCTTGGCCAGGGCGTAGGCTTCGGTGATGTTGCCCTCAGCCAGCGCGTCGCGGGCCAGCGCATTGCGCTCGCGCCACCACAGGTCGGGACGCGGGCCGCCGAGTTCGAAGGGCGGCACCAGCTGGCGCGCGCCATCCTCGTTGTCGCGCGTGCGCCGCCAGCGGACGCGGTCGTACAACAGGCCGGGATCGTTCTGCAGCGCGGCCGGCACGGCGGCGATGGCGCCCTCGGCGGTGCGCGCCGAGCCGATCAGCGCGATGCGCGCCTGAGCCACTGCGGCGTGTCCGGTGTCCACATAAGAAAGAAGGCGCTGGGCCGCCGAGGTCTGCTCCTCATACAGAATGCGGTCGATGCGCGCCCAATGATCATCGGGTGTCAGAACCGATCTGAATTCACGCAGGAAATCGCGTTCGTCGTCTTTGTTGAAATAGCCGTTGACCCAGGCGTCGCGCGCGATGGCATGGGCCTGGTCGGTGTTGCCCTGGGCGGCGAGCGCACGGGCATAAGCGGCTTTGCCGGCGGTCGACAGCGGCGGATTGGCCGCGAACCAGGCGGTGAGGGTGGACGACGAGATGGAGTCGTCGATGGCGTCCTCGGCGCGGCGGCGGATGTCGTTAGCCGCCGGCCACTTCGGATTGGCCACCAGGAAGGCGGTGCGTTCGGTGAAGCCGGCATGGGGCCCCGGGTCGCGCAGATAGGCCCACTCGATGATCTTCGACAAAAGCGGACTGCGCGCGGTGGCGATGGTCGAACGGGCCTTGGGCCAGTTGTGCTTGACGGCGGCCTTGATGGCCTCGTTCAAAATGGTCTTTTCCCGCGTCGTCAATACGGGCGGGGGTGGGGCGGTTACCGTCACAGCCGGCAGAGATGGTGCGGCTGCAGGCGCCGCCGTATCTGGGGCGGACTCTTGTGGCGCCTTCCTGGCGGGAACCGGCGGTTTGCGCTCGGGCAAAATCATCCCCGGCGGCGGGTTCGCGGAAACGGCGGCGGTCTCGGCGGCCAACACGGGCAAAGCTGTCATGAGCACGGCCAAAACGACAACGCCGGCCGGCGTCTTGCGCCCCTGCCGGCCCCTCGGGAAGATCGTTTCGGCCAATCGCTTCGTCATACAAACCTGGAGTACCACTATACGCTATCTTGAAAATCTGTCTTCTCGGGGCCGGTTCTTGTAGCGCCCCCGCCCTGTGGTACTGTCCGCCGGCGCCGGCCTTTATACACCGGCGCCGTTCAATGCAGGAGTATCCTATGTTTCGCGGTTCTCTTACCGCCCTTATTACGCCCTTCAGAAAGGGCAAAGTCGACGAGCAGGCATTCCAGGACTTCGTCAACTGGCAGATCGAGCAGGGCTCCCACGGTCTTGTGCCCTGCGGCACGACCGGCGAATCCCCGACCCTGACCCATGCCGAGCACAAGCGCGTGGTCGAGCTGTGCGTCGAGGCCGCCGACGGGCGGGTGCCGGTGATTGCCGGCGCGGGGTCCAATTCGACCAGCGAGGCCATCGATTTCACCAAACACGCCAAGGAAGCCGGCGCCGATGCCGTCCTGGTTGTGACGCCCTATTACAACAAGCCGACTCAGGAAGGCCTGGTGCTGCATTACCTCGCCATCGCCAATGCCGTCGATATTCCGATCATCATTTATAATATCCCGGCGCGCTGCGTGATCGACATGTCGGTCGAGACCATGGCCAAGCTGGCCGAGCACGACAATATCGTCGGTGTGAAGGACGCGACCAACGATCTCACCCGCCCGCAGAAGATGCTGCAACTGGTCGGCGAGAAGTTTTGCCAGCTCTCGGGCGAGGACGGAACCTCCGTGGCGTTCCTTGCTCAAGGCGGCAAGGGGTGCATTTCCGTGACCGCTAACGTTGCGCCGCATCTGTGCGCGCAGCTGCAGGACTCCTGGCACCTCGGCACCTACGAGGATGCCTTCCGCGTGCGCGACATTCTCGCGCCGCTGCATGAAGCGATGTTCGTCGAGACCAATCCGGGGCCGGTGAAATTCGCGGCCAGCCTGCTCGGTAAGTGCGCGCCGGATACGCGGTTGCCGCTCGCGCCGCTCAAGATTAAGAGCAAGGCCAGGATCGAAGAAGCCATGCGCGCCGCCGGACTGCTGAACTAGGGCATTGTTGAAATAAACAGGCGGATGGCAAAAGCCCTCATCTCTCATGGAACCGTGGCGCAGAACCGCAAGGCGCGTCACGACTATGCCATCGAAGACACGCTCGAAGCCGGCATCATGCTGACCGGCAGCGAGGTAAAGTCGCTGCGCTTAGGGCGCTGCACCTTGATCGAGGCTTTCGCCCAGGTCGAAGGCGGCGAACTTTATCTGATCAATGTGCATATTCCGGCTTACGAAGGCGCCAGCCACTTTCAGCACGAAGAACGCCGCAAGAGAAAGCTCCTGCTGCATAAGAAAGAGATCGACCGGCTCATGGCCGCGATCGGGCGCAAGGGCATGACCGTGGTGCCGCTCAGCCTCTATTTCAACGACCGCGGCAATGCAAAGGTCCAGCTCGGCCTCGCCAAGGGCAAAACCCACGTCGACCGCCGCGACGACATCAAGAAACGCGAATGGCAACGCGAGCAAGCCCGGGTGATGCGGGCCAAAGGCTAAAGGAGCGAGGCGCTATGGCCGACGATGGCGAGCCTCACGAAGATGTGAACGCCAAGCTGATTCACACCAAGGAGCAGTGGGCAAAAGAGGGCCGCGGCCTGACCGGCACTTCGGCCGACCCGGCCCAAGTCCGTCGCCCACCCGGCCAGCGTGTCACAACGGATTTCCCGGTGCTCGACCTTGGGCTCCAGCCCAATCTAAGCCAAGCGGAGTGGGGCTTATCGGTGGCCGGGCAGGTGGCCAATCCAATAAAATGGGACTGGGCCGCATTCATGTCTCAGCCCCAGGTAAGCTATTTTAACGATATTCACTGCGTCACAACCTGGTCACGCTACGACAACAAATGGGCCGGTGTGGCCATGCGTACGTTCCTGCACCAAGTAAAACCCCTACCGTCGGCCAAGGTCCTAATGGTAAAAAGTTACGACGGATATTCGACCAATATCCCTTTGGCCGACGTGGATCGCGACGATGTTTTCATCGCTCATACTTGGCAAGGCAAACCCCTTGACCGCGCGCACGGCGGGCCGGCGCGTTTGGTCGTCCCGCATCTCTATTTTTGGAAGAGCGCCAAGTGGATCCGCCACATCACCTTTCTGGACCGGGACCAGCCGGGCTATTGGGAAGCGCGGGGCTACCACATGCGCGGCAATCCCTGGAAGGAAGAGCGTTATGGTTAGAGCGACTTTTATGAAGCTTGCGGGCGCCGTCGCTCTTGCCACAGGCTTGCTCCTCGCCGGATTTGGGGGTCCCGCCATGGCCAAGAACGCTCACGACTTCAGCTTCGAAAGCATCGACGGCGGACCGCTGCCCATGTCGAAGTACAAGGGCAAGGCCGTGCTGGTGGTGAATACGGCGTCTTTCTGCGGTTTCACGCCGCAGTACGAAGGCCTCGAGCACATCTACAGGGAATACAAAAACAAGGGCCTGGTGGTGCTTGGCGTGCCGGCCAACAATTTCGGCGGCCAGGAGCCGGGCAGCAATGCCGAGATCAAGCAGTTCTGTGAATCCAAATACGACGTCGATTTTCCATTGGCGGCGAAAGTTTCCGTCCAAGGCGGCGACATCCATCCGTTTTACAAGTGGGCGCTGGATGTCTTGGGCCCCGACAAGGCGCCGAAGTGGAACTTCCACAAGTACCTGATCGACGCCAAAGGCGATTTGGTGGCGTCATTCCCGACCAAAGTCGTGCCCGACGCGCCCGAGATCAAGGCTGCCATCGATCAGGCGATTGGCGCAAAATAAGTTTAGGAATACGCCGCGATGCGGCCGACGGGCTTGAAGCCGATGCGTTCGTAGAGCGCGCGGCCGGCTTCAGGGGTTTGCAGGCAGGCCAATCTCACACCGACCTTTTTCGCTTCCCGCAAGGCATTGATGAGCAGCGCCGCCGCATAGCCTTTGCCGCGCGTGCTGGCCAAAGCCGCCATGGCGTAGAAGCTGATGATGCTGTGGGCATTGAAAGCTTCCAGCACGGCCACCGGTTCGGCGCCGCTATAGCCGACATAGAGTCGGAGTGGTGATGCCGGGGCTATGACGGCTTCCTTGGTGTCGGCAAAGAAGGTTTTGATGTTCTCGTCGGGCGGGGTGGTGGTCGCGGCCAGGACGTCGGCGAAATGCTCGACCTGGGCCGTGGTAGCGACGCGCTTGATGTCAAAACCCGAAGGCAGGTTGCCCGGCACCGCGCCGTCGAGCTGCATGGCCATGATCCATTCTTCCTCTGGGCAGGCGAGGCCCAGATCCTTCAGCGCCGGTTCAGTGGTGCCGTGACCCGAAAGCGGCCCCAGGATCCAGGTGAAGGGCGACGACTTGGCGCGGAAGCGTTTGACTGCCGCTTCGATGCGGTCGGTGGCGAAGCGGGGATGCAGGGTGGAGCGGCCGATGGTGTTCAAAGACTTGGCGGGCAGGCCGGAATCCACCACCAGCAAATCCGGTGAGTCCTGGATTTCGGCGTCTTTTCGCGATTTAGCAAGGAAGGACGCCCGGTCCCACAGGTTCGCCTCAAAGGCCTTTAATATCGTCGCGCGGTCCATCCAAACAAACTCTTAGGTTGCAGATATCGCCCGTTCCAGGGCCTCGTGAAACATGGGTTCGGTCAGAACCCCTGTGTTCAGGTTGTAACGTGAACAATGGTAACTGTCAGTTATTGATAGTTTCTTATCGAAACGATGTGTCGCGCCATGTTTGAACGGAAACAAGACCTTACGTAAACCCAAGGTGGTCATGACGGCGTTGTGGGCAATACCGCCCAGGACCAAAATCGACCGCAGGCGGGGCATGGCGGCGATTTCGGCCACCAGGAAACTTCGGCAGGTCTTTTGCTCCAGAGGCGTCGGTTTATTGGCCGGTGGCACGCAGCGTACGGCGTTGGTGATGCGGCAGTCCACCAGTTCCAGGCCGTCGTCGACTTCGGCCCGGTAGGTGCCGCGCGCCCGGCCATACTTGAGAAGGCTGGGATAAAGCAGCTCCCCGGCGTAGTCGCCAGTAAAGGGCCGTCCGGTGCGGTTGGCCCCGCGAAGGCCCGGCGCCAGGCCCACCACCAGGAGGCTGGCGTCCAAGGATCCAAAGGCTGGGACAGCGCCGTTGTGCCAATCGGGAAATTGGGCCCGGTTATCGTCGCGGAACTCCGCCAATCGTGGGCATAGGCCGCAGTTTTTGGGCGGGCCTTTGAAGGCGGGCTCGGCGGGTTTTGCCATCTTATCCTTGTGTGGGCTGGGAGAAGAGGGAGATATGTTATTTGTATTTATACAAAACAATACTGTAAGCGCTACATCTAAAGTTAAAAGTTAACTCACAAAACGGCTATGTCATGGCCGAAAACGACGCTATAGACGGCCATGCTCTTGATCGGTCTTGGCGGCAATCTCCCCAGCAGCGCGGGCGCTCCCGTGGCGACCTTCGCGGCCGCCCTGGCTCGCCTTGAAGCAGCCGGGGTCACCGTTGTCGCCCGCTCCCCGTGGTATGAGTCCGCCCCGGTGCCGGCCTCGGACCAGCCCTGGTTCGTTAATGGCGTGGTCCAGGTGGCAACCCAGCTGGGCCCGGCCGAACTGCTGGCCTTGCTGCATCAGATCGAGGCCGACTTCGGCCGCCTGCGCCATGCCCCCAATGCCGCAAGGACTTTGGATCTGGACCTACTGGCTTATGACGAGTTGATCCAAAAGGACCACGCTCCGATCCTGCCGCACCCGCGGCTACACGAGCGCGCTTTTGTCCTTTTGCCGCTGGCGGACATCGCCCCAGCCTGGCGGCATCCCGTAGCGGGAGTGACGCCTGCAGCAATGATTGACGGGTTGGATCGCGGACAACTTATCCGCCTCCTTGAGCCGCCCTCTTGAGCTAGGTGCCAATACGGCGTAAAGAAGCGCCACTTCCGGAGCTTGGCGCCTGTTCCTATGTACATGGGGAACGGGGTGGGGCGGTTGACCCTTCCGCCGAATCCGCGCACTCTAACCTAAAGCAACGTAAGGATTATCTCATGGCCCGCGTAACGGTCGAAGATTGCGTCGAAAAGGTCACCAACCGGTTCCAGCTGGTCATGGTCGCGGCGCAGCGCTCGCGTGAAATCTCCGCCGGCGCCGAGCCGCGCCTGGACCGCGACAACGACAAAAACCCGGTCGTCGCCTTACGCGAAATCGCCGACGAAAAGGTCAGCCCGGACGATCTTTACAACAGCATCATCCAGGGCCTGCAGCGCCATGTGGAAGTCGACGAGCCGGAAGAAGACGGCTTTGACGCCATGGCCTCGAACCCTGAATTCGCCGGCATCGCCAGCCAGATGAGCGAAACCGTCGCCGCCGCCGCCGGCATGTCCATTGAAGACAGCGAAGAAGAGGAAGAAGAGCCGAAGGCCCCGGCGGCTGGAACTCATCCCAAGGTTTCCTACGAAGACGTCGACGCGGAAGACACCAAGGGGTAATGGCCAGAAGCACGCTCGTACAGATCACGACATCCGAGCGCTGCGCCGATCCCTCACATCCGCCGCGTCATCCCTTTCACTCGCCTGCCATCACCGCCTTAAGTCTGCCTCCGTCTAGGAGTGCGACGCCATGATGCGTCAGTTCGAACTGGTCGAGCGGGTCAAATCCTACGACCCCGACGCCGACGAGGACGCCATCAACCGCGCCTACGTTTACGCCATGAAGATGCATGGCCTGCAGAAGCGCGCTTCGGGTGATCCCTATTTCTCGCACCCCATCGAGGTCGCGGGCATCCTGACCAACTACAAGCTCGACACCGCCTCGATCGTCACGGCGCTGTTGCACGATATTGTCGAGGATACTCAAGCGACGCTTGAGAATGTGCGCGATCTGTTCGGAGACGAGGTGGCGCGGCTGGTGGATGGCGTCACCAAACTCGCGCGCCTACAAATCCAGAACATGGAGGAAAAACAGGCCGAGAACTTCCGCAAGTTTGTGCTCGCCATGTCCGCCGATATCCGCGTCCTTTTGGTGAAGCTGGCCGATCGCTTGCACAATATGCGGACGCTGAACTTCATCACCGATCCCGCCAAGCGCCGCGCCATCGCCATGGAGACCATGGAAATCTACGCGCCGCTGGCCGAGCGTATCGGCATGCAGGAAGTCAAAACCGAGCTCGAAGACCTGGCCTTCGCTGAACTGCATTCCGACGCGCGCGCCTCGATTCTGGCACGCCTGCGGTTCCTGGAACTGCACGGCGGCGAGTTGGTCGTGAAGATCATGGACGAGCTTGACCAGGTCATGCGCAAAGCCGGCATCGAAGGTTACATCTCGGGGCGCGAGAAGACCGCCTATTCGATCTGGCGCAAGATGCAGATCAAGGATGTGAGCTTCGAACAACTCTCGGACATCATGGCCTTCCGCGTCATGGTCGACAAGCCCGAAGACTGCTACCGCGTGCTCGGCGTCATTCATACCAGCTATCCAACAATCCCCGGGCGCTTCAAGGATTACATCTCAACACCGAAGCGCAACGGCTACCGCTCGCTGCACACGTCGATCATCGGCCCGCAGCGGCACCGCATCGAGATTCAAATCCGCACCCATCAAATGCATGAAGTGGCGGAACTCGGTGTGGCGGCGCACTGGCGCTACAAGGACTCGGATTTGTTTGGCGAAGAACCCGCCGTCAAATCCATCGAGGGCCGCCAGTACTCATGGCTGCGCGAATTGGTCGATATTCTTGAGCATGCCCAGTCGCCGCAGGAGTTTTTGGAACACACGAAGCTCGAGATGTTTCACGACCAGGTGTTCTGCTTCACGCCCAAGGGCGATCTGATTGCCTTGCCGCGCGGCGCTTCACCTGTGGACTTTGCCTATGCCGTGCATACGGAAGTAGGCAACACCTGTGTCGGTGCCAAGGTCAACGGCCGCATCGTGCCCTTACGCACGGCGCTTCAGAACGGCGACCAGGTTGAAGTCGTGACGTCGTCGGCGCAAAAACCTTCGCCGGAGTGGGAAGGCTTTGTCGTCACCGGCAAGGCGCGCGCCCACGTACGCCGGCGTGTGCGCGACGACGCGCATGCGGAGTATCTGAAACTCGGCCATGAGATTCTGGAAAAGACCTTCAGCAAGGAAGGTCTCGCCCTAAGCGACAAGGGGCTGAATGGTGTCCTGGAGAAATTCGGTGTGGACGCGCTGGATGACCTCTATGCCAAGGTCGGCGAGGGACGTCTGGTCGGCCGCGAAGTCTTGGTGGCGGTTTACCCCGGGGCGCGCCTCGATGGCGGCGAGAACAATGTCGTCAATCTCTCGCAAGCACGGCTCAAGCAGACCCATGAAGCCAGCAGCGCCATCGCGATCAAGGGCCTCACGCCCGGTATGGCCGTGCATGTGGCCGAATGTTGCCATCCTCTGCCCGGCGACCGCATCATCGGCATCGTCACAGAGGGACGCGGTATCGAAGTCCACACCGTCGACTGCGAGCAGTTGGAGAGTTACACCGATCTGCCGGACCGCTGGGTGGATCTATCCTGGGATGCGGATAAGGATAAGGACGCGCACATCGGGCGCGTCAATCTTGTGGTCGCCAACGAGCCCGGCAGCTTGGGCGCGCTGTCGACGGTGATCGCGCGCAACTTCGGGAATATCTCGAATCTCAAGATTTCCAAGCGCTCGAAGGATTTTTTCGAAATGAGCCTCGACATTGAGGTGCGGGGCGTCAAACACCTGACCAATATCATTGCCGCGCTGCGCGCGACCCCTGCCATCAATTCGGTGGAACGGGCGCGGCGCTAAATAAGCGGCCGGATGAGGGCGTAATTTCGGCTTTCCTCTTGCGCCCTTCGCCCGCGCGGGCAATATCATCGCCATGTTTCAGCGCCGACATAAGTTGTCTTTCCCGACGAAGTTGCGCCAATGGTTGTGGCCGCGCATGGGCTGGCGGCGGACGGGCGCCTATCTGTGGCATCGGCTGCAGCGCATACCCGGCACGCCGTCCAGTATCGCCGCCGGTTTTGCCTGCGGGGTGGGCATAGCAATGACCCCGTTTTACGGCACGCACATCGTCACCGCCGGGCTGATGGCCTGGGCGATCCGTGGGAATGTTTTCGCGGCCGTCATGGGTGCCCAGGCGGCCAATCCCTGGACCGCGCCGCCCCTATGGTTCGGCGCTTATTATCTCGGCGCGTGGATGATGGGCGTAGATCTCAAAGGTCATCCGCCGAACTTCATCCAAATGTTCAAAGGACTCACCGAAGCGACCTTGAACTTGGATATGCAGATGTTTCTCGATCGCGTATGGCCTATATTTTGGCCGATGATCGTGGGCAGTATTCCAATGACTATCGTGGCGGGGACAGTGGCTTATTTCGCGATGATCCCAGTGCTGAAGACCGTACAGGCGCGCAAGATCCTTCGCCTGCAGCGCAAGGCCGGCGTCGCGCATCCTCCGTTTCCTCCGGCGGGCGCCGACGTATGAGTGCATATCTAAGGCTCGGCGTGAACGTGGATCACGTGGCGACCGTGCGCAACGCCCGCGGCGGCTTGCACCCCGATCCGGTGCGCGCGGCATTGATGGCCGCCGCCGCCGGCGCCGACGGTATCACCGCCCATTTGCGCGAGGATCGTCGGCATATTTCCGATCACGACATCGAACGCCTGATGGCGGAACTTAAAGTTCCGCTCAATCTCGAAATGGCCGCGACCAAGGAGATGCTCGCCATCGCGCTGCGCCACAAGCCCCACGCGGTGTGTCTGGTGCCTGAAAAGCGTCAAGAGCGCACCACCGAAGGCGGGCTCGACGTGGCGGCCGGGCACAATCACCTGGCGCCATTTGTGCGCGAGCTTGTTGGCGCCGGCATCCGCGTCTCGATGTTCATCGAGGCCGAGCCCCGGCAGTTGGATGCCTCTAAAAGTCTCGGCGCGCCGGTGGTCGAGTTGCATACCGGAGCCTATTGCGAGGCGCCGCCGGGCGCGGAGCGTGAGCGCCATCTTCAACGCCTGCAGACTGCCGCCGCCCATGCCGCGCGCATTGGCCTGGAGTGTCATGCCGGCCACGGCCTCGGCTATGACACGGTCGAGCCGGTGGCGGCCATTCCGACCATCGCGGAGTTGAACATCGGACACTTCCTGGTGGGCGAGGCGATCTTTACCGGCTTCGATGCGGCCATCCGGCGGATGCGCGCCGCCATGGATCATGCGCGGGCCATTACACCGGTGCGTGCATGATCCTCGGTATCGGCAGTGACCTGATCGATATCCGCCGCATTGAAAAAACTCTGGCGCGTTTCGGCGATCGTTTTATCCAGCGCATCTTCACGGAAACCGAGCAAATGAAAGCCGAGCGGCGGCGCGGCGCGGGCAATAGCTACGCCGCGACGTTTGCTAAGCGTTACGCCGCCAAGGAAGCCGCCTCCAAAGCGCTGGGCACCGGTTTTCGCGACGGCATTTTCTGGCGCGACCTGGGCGTGGTCAATCTGCCGAGCGGGAAGCCCACGGTGGTCATGACCGGCGGTGCGGCGGCCCGGCTACTGGAGATGACTCCGAAAGGCATGCGGGCGCAGGTTGATCTTACGATCACCGACGAATACCCCATGGCCGAAGCCCTGGTGATTATCACCGCCGTTCCCGATGCGGCGTAGTCAAGGCGTCGTGGGACATAACGTGAAGCAACATCTCGGGCGGCTCGGCTTCCTGGTATTTTATGCCGCGGCCCTGGTAGTATCCGGCTGGTTCCTCGCGACCAAACTTGGCCGTGTTGCCGACGAGCAGGCCTTGGTGAGACTAGCGGCGCTGGATTCCATCCGCGGTGAACTTACCCAATCTATGCAGATGGCGCAGACCTTTGTCGAGCTGCTGCAAACCACGATGCAAAATGAACTGGCCGAGCGCCCTAAGGCCCCGCAACCGTCGCGCCTGCTGCTGGCGCTGAAGCAGGACTCCGAAGGCAACTACAATATGGATGAATTGCCGCCGGGAATTTCCCGGCAGGAGACCGGCAATCTCACGGGTCACGGCACGCTAAATATTGCCGATGCCGATTTTGCTTTTGAGTTGGAAACCGCCATCTCGCTGCGGTCGATTTTCCGTCAGGTTCTGACCGAGCTGCCCAATGCCGCCTGGACCTACTATGTCTCGGCGCGGCATTTCGAACACGTATTTCCATTTCGGCTCTCGAGCTAATTTTCCTACAAGGAAAATGACCTCAAGCAAGAGTACTTCGTCTTCGGTACGCCGGAGGAGAACCCCAGCCGCTCGCCTTATGTGACCAACGTTTACGAGGACGACTTCGGCCAAGGCCTGATGATTTCCATTGGCCGGCCGGTCTACACTGCCAATCAATTCCGGGGAATCGTCGCGCTCGATTTTACGCTCAGCTATATCGACGGCGTGCTGGCGAAATTCCCCAAGGTTTACGGCGGTGTCTATCTGATCGACGCCGACAAGCGCGTTATCGGGTACTCCAACCGCGTCAATTCCGACGACAAGGTGGAACTCCCGGCCGGCATTGCCTCCACGCCCTTACTGGCGCCGGACCGAATTGGAAATCAGGCCGAGACGGCCGTCCTGGGCAGTTCCCATATCGCGGTCCAGGGTCTGTCGGTGCTGCCTTTCGCGCTGGTGACGGCGATGCCGACGGCGAACTCTTATGTAGAGATCGTCCGCGGCGCGTCCCTCGAAATTCTGATCTTTACCGCGGTGCTGTTTCTGTTGGCATTCATCGAGTGGCGCCGGCGTATCGCCGGGGCTTTGGCTAAAGCCAAGGAGGAAGCCGAGGAAGCGACGCGGGCCAAGTCGTCCTTCCTTGCCATGATGAGTCACGAGATCCGCACGCCCATGAATGGCGTCATGTCCATGGCCGAGATGCTAGATCAAACCGAGCTGTCAGAAGATCAGCGCAGCATGTCGGCGGTGATCAGGGGCTCGGCAGCGGCGCTGCTGACTATCATCAACGATATTCTCGATTTTTCGAAGATCGAGGCCGGTAAGCTCGATATCGAAGAGACGCCATTTTCTTTGGTCGAGGTTGCCGAAAGTGCGGGCGAACTGGTCTGTCAGCGTGCCGAGGAGAAAGGCATCACGCTGGCAATTGTGATTGAACCGGAGACACCCGAAATGGTGGTGGGCGATCCGACCCGCATCCGCCAGGTGCTGATCAATCTATTGGGCAATGGCGTTAAGTTCACAGAGAGTGGCGGCGTGACTCTGCATGTCTTCGCCGCATCATCGAACGTGATCCGCTTCGAGGTCGTCGATACCGGTATCGGCCTGACACCCGAGCAACAGGGCCGCCTGTTCAAAGCCTTCGAGCAGGCCGATGTCTCGACCTCGCGCCGCTACGGCGGCACTGGATTGGGCTTATCGATATCGCAACGCCTGTGCAAGCTGATGCAGGGTCGTATCGGCGTTCAGTCTGAGGCGGGGAAGGGATCGACGTTCTGGGTTGAGTTGCCCTTGCCGGCGGCCGAACAAACCGATGCCGCCCGCGTGGATATCGCCGATGCGCGCGTGACGGCGGTCGGTTTCCACGGCCCGACGCGCGCGGCCCTCGACGCCATATTGTCCGCTGCCGGTATCCGAGACTGCACGCATCTAGGATACGAGGACGATGTTGTCGCGCGCGTGCTATCGACGGGCGGCATGGCGATTGTTTCCGGCCAGGGCGGCGATGCCCGCGCGCTGGTCGTCGGCCAGGAGATCGCCAATCAAGGGCGGCTCAAAGCTTTGGCTTTGGCTGTGGCCGTGGTTCTCGCTGCGCCGCGTAGTCTGGCCTCAACGCTGAGCGAGAGCGATCGCGCCGGATTCCTGGCGGCGGTGACGCTGCCCCTGCGCCGCGCCCGCCTGCGCCAGGTCATCGCCGCCGCCCTGGGCCGCGGCAGCCTGACCGACCGCACCGGCGCACCGTCGGATCAAAAGTTCGATCCGCCGACGGTCGACGAAGCACGCGCGGCGGGCGCGCTGATCCTGGTCGCCGAGGACAATGTCACCAATCAGGTCGTGATCACGCGCATGCTCGGCAAACTGGGCTATGCGCTCGAAATGGCCAGCAATGGGCGTGAAGCGCTCGAAATGGCCAGCAATGGGCGTGAAGCGCTCGAAAAATATCAGGCCGGTGTCCACGGCCTGCTGCTGACCGACTTTCACATGCCCGAGATGGATGGCTTCGAGCTGACCGCCGCGATCAGACGTGGCGAGGAGGGCCGCGGTCGAAGATTGCCGATTATCGCACTGACGGCCGACGCTTTACCGGGCACCGCGCAGCGCTGCCTGCAAGAAGGCATGGACGGTTACCTCACCAAACCTATCGAGTCCAAACTGCTGGTGGCGGCCTTGGAAAAATGGCTGCCGGCGGCCGCGGCCTTGCGCCGGCCGCAGAAGCTGCAAGCCGAGAAGGCGACATCCGTCTGGGAGATCGACCCACTGATCTTCAACCCGGTGCGGCTCAAAGACACCTTCGGCACTTTGGGAGCCGAAGCCCGCGCGTTCCTGGTCAATTTTGTCGGCGACTCCCGGCGTATGGCTAACGCCGTAGCAGCCGCCATGGACGCGGCTGATTGGTCCCTGGCGCGCCACCATGCCCATGCGCTGAAGGGCGCGGCTCTATCACTTGGCGCTGTCAGGCTGGGCGAATTAGCCGCCGAGGTGCAGGATTACCTTGATCAAGGCGACCCGGAAACGGCACAGTTGTTCGCGGGTGGCCTGGAAATGACGGCGGAAGAACTGGCGCAAGCAGTCGCGCCGATCACGGCAGGGGCATAAGGGCCGGTGGCTGACGAGCGCAAAATCTCCTACGACGAGGTCAAGGTTCTCATTGTCGAGGACGAAGAGCACACCCGCGCCATGATCCGCGGCATGCTGCGCCAGATCGGCATTTTTAAAGTCATGGAAGCCAGCGACGGCAAGGCCGGCCTGACCGAGATCGCGCGGACCCGGCCGACGCTGGTGCTGTGCGACATCCACATGCAGCCCGTGGACGGGCGCCAGTTCTTGAGAATGGTCCGCGCGACCAAGGTCGATTGGGTGCGAAATATTCCGGTGATCTTCCTGACCGCCGACGCTAAGCCCGAGACTGTGAAGGTTGCCAAGGAGCTCAACGTCGATGGCTATCTGGTTAAACCGGTGACCGTGGCGGACCTGAAAGTCCGTATCGCTGCGGTTCTCAAAAATACCGACCACTCTGCCAAGGCCCAAGGCCTCTGAGTTTTAGGCGCTCATGGGCCCATAAGGATCGCGAATTAATGGCCTGTTACCAGCCCGATTTTGGCTGATTCCCTTGACTTTAGAGGGCGGCGCTGGCTTCATCCCGCCACACTCGCCAAAAAGCGGGGCGGCAGGTTAGGCCGCAAGTCCTTGCCCCCACGCTCAAACCCGGATTAGCAGCCATTTCCACGCCCGTCAAAAAACAAGAAGGCTTCGGCGAAACCGCGTGGACGGTGTTCTACACCCTCATCGTCGCGCTGGTCATTCGCACGTTGCTGTTCGAGCCCTTCAACATCCCGTCCGGTTCCATGATCCCGACGCTGCTGGTGGGCGACTACCTGTTCGTCTCCAAGTATTCCTACGGCTACAGCAAGCACTCGGTGCCCTTCAGTCTGATCCCGTTCTCGGGCCGCGTCATGATGAGTACGCCGGACCGCGGCGACGTGATCGTGTTCAAGCTGCCGTCGGACAACAAGACCGACTATATCAAGCGCCTGATCGGCCTGCCCGGCGACACCATCCGCATGCAGGACGGGCGGCTGTTCATCAACGGGCAATTGATCGAGCGCGAAAAGGTCGATGAGTTCGTCTACCGCGACACCGACGGCAACGTGCGCCGCCCCACGCGTTACAAGGAAATACTGCCCGGCGGCCTGGAGCATTTCATCCTCGAAGAGGGCGACAACCGCCGCCTCGACAACACCCGCGAATTCATGGTGCCCCCGGACCACTTCTTCATGATGGGTGACAACCGCGACAACTCCGTCGATAGCCGCGCCGATGTAGGATATGTGCCGGCGGAAAACCTGGTGGGCCGCGCCGAAATACTATTCTTCTCTACCGACGGCAGCGCCTCGATTTGGGAAATCTGGAAGTGGCCTTTCGCCATCCGCTTCAACCGTCTCTTCAACGGAATTCATTGAGCGTGGGACGATCCTTCCATGGCTGATAAACGGCATCCCTTAGAACAAGTCTTGGGACACCGTTTCAGCGATCCGGATATTCTCAGTCAGGCCCTGACCCATCGCGGCGCGCTCGGCGCACAGCGCAAAGACAGCCCGCCCATCTCCGACGCCGAAGGCAACGAGCGCCTGGAATTTCTGGGCGACCGCGTGCTGGGCCTTGTGATCGCTGATGCTTTGCTGAAAAGTTTTCCCGCTGAGAACGAAGGTGCGCTCGCACCGCGTCTCGCGGCGCTGGTCAGTGCGCCGACCTTGGCCCGGGTCGCGGCGGCCTTTGGATTGCCGGAGTACGTTAAAGTCGCGCGCGGCCAGCGGGCCGATACGGCGGAAACGGCCGTGCTGGCCGATGCCTGCGAAGCCGTCATCGGCGCGCTGTATCTCGACGGTGGCCTGGCGGCGGCTTCGACATTCATCTCCGTCCATTGGGCGCCTTTGATGCATGCCGAGATCGTGCCGCCGAAAGATGCTAAGACGGCTCTGCAAGAATGGGCCCAGGCGCGTGGCCTGCCGCTGCCAGTCTATCGCGTGATCGAGGCGTCCGGTCCGGCCCATGCGCCGGCCTTCACCATGGCGGTGAAGATTGAAGGTTACCCTGAAACCCAAGGGCAGGGGCGCACCAAGCGCCTGGCCACCCAGGCCGCCGCCACGGCGCTTCTGGTAAAAGTATTGGAACCATCCGCGTGAACGACGACACACCTCAACCCGAGACCCCCGCATCCCAGATGCGTTGCGGCTTTGTCGCGGTTATCGGTGCGCCTAACGCCGGTAAATCGACGCTGGTCAATGCGCTCGTCGGTACAAAGGTCAGCATTGTCTCGCCGCGCGTCCAGACTACCCGTACGATCGTGCGCGGCATCGCCATGTTCGGCGCGACGCAGGTGATTTTCGCCGACACGCCGGGGATTTTTCAGCCCAAGAAGCGCCTGGAGCGCGCCATGGTGGCGGCCGCCTGGGCCGGGGCCGCCGACGCCGAAGTGGTGCTGCTGGTTGTGGACGCGCTCAAGGCCGGAAAACACGCGGATGCCGACGGGGACACCGACCGGATCATCGCCGATATTAAAACCTCGGGCCGGCGGGCCCTGCTGGCGCTCAATAAAGTGGACATCGTCGAGAAGGGCAAACTGCTCGACCTTACGGCGCGCATCAGCGCCACCGGCGTTTTCGATGAAATTTTTATGATCTCGGCGCTGACGGGCGACGGGCTGGAACAGCTGCGCGATCATTTGGCGAAGCTGATGCCGCCCGGGCCATGGCTGTTTCCCGAGGACGAAGTCTCCGACATGCCGGCGCGGCTCCTGGCCGCCGAAATCACCCGCGAGAAGCTGTTTCTCAACCTGCGCGAGGAATTGCCTTATTCCTGCGCCGTCGAAACCGAGCGTTGGGAGGAAAAGCCCGACGGCAGCGCGCGCATAGAACAGGTGATTTATGTCAGCCGGGAAACCCACCGGCCGATCGTTTTAGGCAACGGCGGGCAGCGCATTAAGACAATAGGGGCGGCCTCTCGCCTGGAGCTCGAAAATCTCTTGGGCCGGCGCGTGCACTTATTCCTGCACGTGAAGGTTAACGAGCGCTGGAACGAAGACCGGAGCCTCTATGCCGCGTGGGGGCTCGACTTCAACGCCTGATTCCGTTCTTATTGCGGCATGACTTGGACCTTTCACGAAGCTGTGACGCAGGCGGGCGGGCTTTGAGAATTTTCGGGGTGAGTGCTTTCATTCTGGGTGTCGTCGCGCTGGGTTTCCTTGCGATCCGGCGCGGTCAGAACATCCCAACCACTTGGCCCGACTATGTGATGATGTTCGTGGGCGTCGCCGGCGCCATCATGGGTCTGGCGGTGGTTTTCCTGCGCTTCAATAATTAATGGCCATAAGCTGGGAAGATCAGGGCATCATTCTGGCGGTGCGGCGCTTCGGCGAGCACGACGCCATCATCACGCTGTTGACGCCAACTCAAGGCCGCCATGCCGGCATCGTCAAGGGCGGCAGCGGCAAGCGCGGACGCAGCCTGCTGCAGCCCGGTAATCTGGTGAAAGCCTGGTGGCGGGCCCGGCTCGACGAACACCTCGGCACATTCACGGTCGAGGGTTTGCGCCCCTTCGCCGCCGACGCCATGACCGACGCCAATGTTCTGGCGGGGCTCTCAGCGCTTTGCGCCATGGCAGAGACCACCTTGCCCGAGCGCGAACCCCATGCGGAGGTCTACCGCCACACGTTGCATCTGCTGGAACATCTCAGCATGCCGGGCTGGGAAGCCCACTATGTGCTGTGGGAATTGGCGCTGCTGCGCGACATGGGCTACGGCCTTGACCTTACGATCTGCGCGGCGACCGGCACACGTTACGACCTCACTTATGTCTCGCCGCGCTCGGGCCGCGCGGTCTCAAGTGGGGCCGCGGCGCCTTACATTGACCGCATGCTGGCGCTGCCGGCCTTTCTGCGCGAGGAGAACGCGGCGGTATCCACCGACAACGTTAGCGCCGCCGATATCGCGCAAGGCTTGGCGCTCACCGGCCACTTCTTCGAGACCCACGTATTCCGCCCGCATAGCCGACAGGAGCCTGCCTCCCGCGCGCGATTCGTCGATAGGTTCAAGTCTTAAAACACTATCCGGTATAGCTTTTTCGGCTAGGCTGACTATGCTGCGCCGATTCATCTGACCTGAGTTGTTATGGCTAAAAAACCCGTAGTCCCCCAGCGCGCTGAGACCATCCGCGAAACCCCTTTGGCCGAGGCCTTGGGCGAGCGCTATTTGGCATATGCGCTGTCGACGATTGTGTCGCGGTCATTGCCCGATGTGCGCGACGGCCTGAAGCCGGTGCACCGCCGCTTGCTCTACGCCATGCGCCAGCTGAAGCTGGACCCGGCCGGCGGCTTCAAGAAATGCGCCCGCGTCGTCGGCGACGTCATGGGCAAATACCATCCTCACGGCGATGCCTCGATCTACGACGCCATGGTGCGTCTCGCCCAGGAATTCGCCGTGCGCTATCCGCTGGTGGAGGGGCAGGGGAATTTCGGCAACATCGACGGCGATAACGCCGCCGCCATGCGCTACACCGAAGCTAAACTGACGCATTTTGCCCAGGCCATTATGGACGGCCTGGACGACGACGCCGTCGATCTGCGCCCGACCTACGACGGCGAGGAGAGCGAGCCGGTGGTCATGCCGGCGGGCGTGCCCAATCTGCTGGCCAACGGCTCGTCGGGCATCGCGGTCGGCATGGCGACCAATATTCCGCCGCATAACGTCGGCGAGCTATGCGATGCGCTGCTGCATCTCATCAAGACGCCCAAGGCGCAGATTGCGACCCTGGTGGACATGATCCCCGGTCCCGATTTTCCCACCGGCGGCGTGCTTGTGGAAAACCGCAACACCATCGTCGAAGCCTATCGCACGGGCCGCGGATCGCTGCGCCTGCGCGCCAAATGGGACGAAGAAAAACTCGAGCGCGGCCAATACCAAATCGCCATCACCGAAATTCCCTACCAGGTCCAGAAGGCCAAGCTGATCGAGCGCATCGCCGCGCTGATGGATGAAAAGAAATTGCCGTTCCTGGCCGATATTCGCGACGAGTCCACGGACGATCTCAGGATCGTGCTAGAGCCTAAGTCGCGCACGGTCGATGCCGAGCAATTGATGGAACAGCTTTTCCGTCAGACCGATCTGGAAATCCGCTTCAGCATCAACATGAATGTGCTGGATGCCGACGGCATTCCCAAGGTCCTGGACTTGCGCGCGGTGCTGCAGGCCTATCTTGATCATCGCCAGGTGGTGCTGGTGCGCCGGTCAAAGCACCGCATGGCGCAGATTGTGCACCGGCTGGAGATGCTCGACGGTTACCTGATCGCCTATCTCAACCTCGATGCGGTCATCAAGATCATCCGCACGGAGGACGAGCCCAAACCGAAATTGATGAAGCGCTTTAATCTTAGCGACGTGCAGGCCGAGGGCATCCTTAACATGCGCCTGCGGTCCTTGCGCAAGCTGGAAGAGTTCGAGATCAAGACCGAGCACAAAAACCTCTCGGACGAGAAGAAAGAACTCAGTGCGCTGCTCAAGGACGAAGACAAGCGGTGGAAGGCCATCGCCGAGCAACTCAAGCTGGCCAAGGAAAAATTTGGTCAGAAGACCGCACTCGGCAAACGCCGTACGGCGCTGAGCGATGCGCCCACCGCCGTCATCGTGGCGATTGAATCGATGATCGAGAAAGAGCCGGTGACCGTGGTCCTCTCCGCCAAGGGCTGGATCAGGGCCCTGAAGGGCCACAAGGACGACGTGGTGACCGGCGGCGGCGAAACTAAATTCAAGGAAGGCGACGCTTTTCAGGTGGCGGTGAAGGCGCAATCCACGGACAAGATGCTGCTGTTCGGCTCCGACGGGCGTTTCTACACCATCGGTGTGGACCGTCTGCCGCAGGGGCGCGGCTTTGGCGAACCTATCCGCCTTTTGGTCGATCTGCCCAACGATGCCGACATTGTCGGCATGTGGGTTTACGCGCGTGAACAGAAATTTCTGGTGGTTTCCAGCGTCGGTCGCGGTTTCGTGGTCGCCGCCGAGCAGGTTTTCGCCCAGACCAAAAACGGCAAGCAGTCCATGAACCTGGCCGAGGGCGAGAAGGGGCGCGTATGCACGCCGATCCCCGGAACATCGGGCACCGGCGCCGACCTCCTGACCGGCAAGCCGGCGGATTCCGTCGCGGTCATCGGCGACAATCGCAAGCTCTTGATCTTCCCGCTCAAGGAAGTCCCGGAAATGGCGCGCGGCCGCGGCGTCATTCTGCAACGCTATAAGGACGGCGGAACCGCCGACGCCAAGGTTTTCAATCTGAAGGAAGGCCTCGTCTGGAAGTCGGGTGACCGCGAGCGCACCGAAACCGACCTCAAGGATTGGATCGGCGAACGGGCCCAGGCGGGGCGCTTGCCGCCCAAGGGATTCTCCCGCGAGGACCGGCCCTTTAGCGGCTAGCAGTGTCGCATTAGCGGGGCGGCGTTGTGGACGAATAGCCCGGCGGCGGGCGCGTGCATGGGCTAGTGCCGCTGTGGCTGCAAAAACCCTTGGCCGCGCCGGCGAGCAGGGTGGACGCGTCGGTGCAGGCCGCCAGCAGGAAAGCCGCGGCGGCGATTGACATAATTTTTGTCAGGGTCCCAGGCATAAATCCCCCAAAACGAGCGTTCTTGCACTGCAAACTACACGGTCGTGCAACGCTTTGGCCAGAATTTTCAGCGCTGGCCGAAGGCCTCGTAGTCCCGTAATATTCTGTTACACACCCCTGGGGAGGGGCTTTTCGTGTGTGCATCGCGGGTCCTGGATACGACCTGTAGCTGCATTTATTTAATGGTACCACTTACCCCCAAGTCCTGCGGCTTGGTCTAGGACGCGCCCCTTAGGGCGCGGGTGGCGATGTGCTGTGTCTTGTTTGGGTGTTGTTTTGAAAAATCGTTGTTCTGTTGTTTTCCGCGCCGCGTTGCTCGTTTCCGCGGCGTCTTGGCTGATGACGGCCGACGCTTGGGCCCAGGCCGTCGATGACAACGCCGCCACGTCAGCCGACGACGCCTTCGGCACCAAGGTCGGTAATGACAACGTCGGACTTTACAGCAGCGCCAGCGCGCGCGGGTTTAATCCGGCATTGGCCGGCAATATCCGTTTCGAAGGATTGTATTTCGACCAGCAAGCCTTCATGGGCCGCATCATCATTCGCGGCAGTACGATGCGCGTCGGCCTGTCGGCGCAGTCCTATCCTTTCGCGGCGCCGACCGGCATTTCCGATATTACCCTGACACTGCCGGTGGAAGGACATTCCGCCTACACCGTGCAAAGCGATGTCAGCCGCCCGACCGGCCTTACCAACTTGTACCTGAGCGCTTCCGTTCCGATCACCGATAAACTTGGCTGGATTATCGGCGGCTTGCCGCTGTCTTTGCCGCACTTCCAAGGCAATGCCCACGGCTACCGCTATAATTTCGGCACCGTCTTTCATTGGAAGCCGACTGATTGGCTTGAGGTGATTCCCTTCGGTTACAAGCAGAAATCCAAGAACGACGAAGTCGGGCCCTCGATCTATACGGCCGGCGACTACTTGCCGCCGAAATTCGACCGCAGCGTCTTCTTCGGGCAGGAATGGGCCGATCGCGCCCAGCAGGACAACACCTACGGCATGTTGGTGCGCGTAAGGCCTTCCGACAACTGGATGCTGCGCAGCGCGTTCTTCAGCTCCGAGATCAATCGCTCAACCAATTATGTCGTCAACTACCGCAACGTTCAGCCGAACGGCAACGCCACACTGAGTGTGTTGAAGTATCCTAATCACCTGACGCTGTCTTATTCAGGTGAAGTGCGCGCCACGGGCATTTATACCACCGGCCAGTTCCGTCACACGATTGATCTCGCCGTGCGCGGCCGCGATGTGGACCGCACCTTCGGCGGTGGCACATCGATTAGCTTCGGCTCGAACCCGATCGGCGTGTGGGCGCCACAGCCCTATCCGCGTTATACCTACGGCGTACGCGATCAGGATCTCGTCAAGCAATACACCCCGGGAATTTCCTATGGCTTGCAGTGGGCCAATGTCGGCGAAGCCAGCGTCGGACTGCAGCGGAGTTATTACGACCGTACTTTCGGCAAGCAGGGCGGGGTGCGCACATCGACCAGCAGCCAACCCTGGCTCTATAACGGTACGCTCGCCTACTACATTTCGCGCAGCTTTGTCGTGTACGGCAGTTATGCGCGCGGCATCGAGGAATTCGGTACGGCCCCCGACGGCACAGCGAATGCAGGCGAGCCCTTGCAGGCGCGCGTCACCTCGCAGATCGATGCCGGTATTCGTTACACCATCAGCCCGGGTTTCAACTTGGTGCTGGGCGCTTTCCAAATCAAAAAGCCCTACTACGACCGGGATGCGGCTAACGTGTACACCGTTGTCGGCGACTTGAAGCATACCGGTGTGGAGTTCTCGCTCACCGGCAAACCCATCCCCAGCGTCACGTTGGTGGCCGGAGCGGTCTATGTGAAAGGTAAAGTCGCGGGGCTGCCCGTGAACAACGGCACCATTGGTTCTACCGAGCCCGGCCTGGCGCCTTACACCGTGCGGCTAAACGTGCAATACGGCCCGCAGATGTTTAAGGGAGTCGTCGCTGAATTCCAGGCGAACTCCGAGACCGCGAGTTACGCAAATCGCACCAACACGTTCAAGGTGCCGACAGCGACCACCTTCGGCATTGGGGCACGCTATCCATTCCGCGTGGGCACGACACGGGCGCAGGTGCGGTTTTTTGTGGACAATATTTTCAATGCCTGGACGTGGACGGTAGACGGCAACTCGGGGCGTTTTGCGCCAAGCGGCCAGCGCCTTTATCAAGCCAGAATCACAGCGGATTTTTAGGCGGAGTGTCGTGTCAGTGGACCATTTAAAAAATTACCGCGCGCGCTTTTTTCGCACCGCGATACTGGCTTCGGCGGCGGCTTGGCTGGTTGTGGCTGACGCTGCTGCCCAGACCTCCGATGAAAATGCCGTCGCCGCGGCTGAAGACGCCTTCGGCACCAGGGTCGGCAACGATAACATCGGACTTTATAGCGCTAACAACGCGCGTGGGTTCAGTCCGCAATTGGCTGGAAACATTCGCTATGAAGGTCTCTATTTCGATCAGCAATCCTTTATTGGTCGCGTGATTCTGCGTAGCTCCACCATGCGCGTCGGTCTATCGGCGCAATCCTATCCTTTTGCCGCGCCGACCGGGATTTCTGACACATTTCTGCCGATGCCGGCAGAGGATCACATGACCTTTAGCGTGACCGGTGATGTCGCCCGCCCGACAGGTATCAATTCCGAATTTGTCGGCGTTTCGTTTCCCATCAACGACAAACTCGGATGGCTCATCAACGCTTTGCCGAATTCGCAGCCGCACTCCCAGGGTGGCTCGAATGGCGAACGGTTTAATATCGGTTCAGTCCTGCGGTGGCGTCCGACTGACTGGTTTGAGGCGATCCCGTTTTTCTTTCTTCAGCGCACTGAAAACGACGAAGTCACGCCGTCGATTTACACGGCGGGCGACTATGCGCCGCCGAAATATAATCGCGGCGTGTTTTTCGGGCAGGAATGGGCCGACCGCGCCCAAGACGAAAGCACCTATGGGCTGTTGTTGCGGGCGCGCCTTTCCGACAACTGGGAGCTTCGGAGCGGCACGTTTTCTTCCAGATTGGATCGCTCAACCAATTACGTCGTCAACTACCGCAACATCCAGCCGGACGGTACCGGCACGCTCAGCGTTCTGAAATATCCGTCGCACCTGACGCAGTCCTATTCGGGTGAGGTGCGGGCCACAGGCGTTTATACGGGCGGCGTACTTCGCCATACTCTCAATATCGCCGCGCGCGGCCGCGATGTGAGCCGCACCTTTGGCGGCGGCACCTCGGTGAATTTCGGTACGCACAAAGTCGGCGTGACGGCGCTACAGCCTTATCCGCGCTATACCTATGGCGTGCGTGACAAGGATGTCGTCACGCAATACACGCCGGGGATTTCCTACGGCTTGCAGTGGGCCAACGTCGGCGAGATGAGCATCGGACTGCAGAAGGCTTTTTACGACCGGTCCTATGGCAAGTTGGGCGCTGCGCCCACTTCCACCAGCAGCAAACCCTGGCTTTATAACGGTACCATTGCCTATTACGTGTCGCGCAGTTTTATCGTCTATGGCAGTTATGCGCGCGGGGTAGAGGAGTTCGGCACCGCGCCCGACGGGACTCTCAATGCGGGCGAACCTTTGCAGGCGCGCGTCACTTCGCAAATCGATGCTGGTATTCGTTACACCATTATGCCGGGCCTTAACTTGATGCTGGGCGCTTTCCAGATCAGCAAGCCCTATTACGACCGCGACGCGACCAATCTTTACACTGTTGTCGGCGATCTCAAGCATAGCGGCTTTGAGTTTTCGCTCACGGGCAAGCCCATTACCAGCCTCACGATTGTTGCCGGCGCGGTCTACGTCAAAGGCAAAGTATCTGGCCTGCCCGTGAACAACGGCACGATTGGCAGCACCGAACCGGGCCTGCCGCCTTACTCCATACGCTTGAACGCGCAATACGGTCCGGCATGGATGAAGGGCGTTGTTGGCGAGTTCCAGATGAACTCCGAAACCGCGAACTACGCAAATCGCACCAACACGTTCAAGGTGCCGACGCTGACCACCTTTAGCGTCGGTGCACGTTACCCCTTTAAGATCGGTACGACCCGGTTGTCGGCGCGCGTGTTCATCGACAACATCTTTGGCACATTCAAATGGACCGTCGACGGCAACTCGGGGCGTTTTGCCCCCAGCAGCCAGCGCCTCTATCAGACGCGGCTGGCGGTAGATTTTTGAGCCGCAGCCCTTCACGCGACTGTGACGTGCTGCCTCGTGCTTTCGGCTCTGGCCGAAGGCACAATATTCCTTTAATATCCGTGAACTCCCCGGGGAGGGGCGTTTTGGGTGCATCACTGGACCCGGTCGACGGTCGTGAGGTGCATTTGCCTTATCTGGGGAACCTTTTGAAAACTCATTGTGCTCGCATCTTCCGCGCCGCCATCCTCGCGTCCGTCGCGCCGTGGCTCTTTGTGGCCGTGGCTTCAGCCCAGACCACCGACGAAAACGCCGTCGCGGCAGCCAACGACGCCTTCGGCACCAAGGTCGGCAACGATAACGTCGGCCTTTACAGTAGTGACAATGCCCGCGGTTTCAATCCGACGTCGGCCGGCAATATTCGCGTCGAAGGTTTGTATTTCGACCAGCAGGCGCACCTGGGGCGCGCCATGATACGCAGTACCACCATGCGCGTCGGTTTGTCGGCGCAGTCCTACCCCTTTGCGGCGCCGACCGGCATTGCCGATATTTCAATGTCGATGCCCGCGGAGGATCACACCATCTACAGCGTCAGCGGCGATTTTAGCCGCCCGACCGGTTCCAATTATCTCTACGCTACCGCTTCCGGTCCGGCCACGGAAGATCTCGGCTGGTATGTCGGGTTAATACCGTATGGGGCGTCGCGCGCCCAAAGGGGTTCGGAAGTCGATCGCTGGAGTGTGGGCGGCATCCTGCGTTGGCGACCGACCGATACGATTGAGGCGATCCCGTTCGCTTTTATCCAGCGCGGTCAGAACGATGAGGTCGGAGCGTCCATCTATACAGCGGGCGACTACGTGCCGCCGAAATTCGATCGCAGCGTGTTCTTGGGACAGGAGTGGGCGGACCGCGCCTTAGATGAAATCAACTACGGCCTGTTGTTGCGCACGCGGCCTTTCGACAATTGGATGCTACGCGCCGGCCTGTTCAGCTCCGAGCTTGATCGCTCGACCAACTATGTCGTCAACTACCGGAACGTTCAGCCGAACGGCTCCGCCACACTCAGCGTCCTAAAATATCCTTCTCATCTCACGCGGTCGTATTCGGGCGAAGTGCGTGCTACGGGCGTTTATAGCGTCGGCCAGTTCCGCCATACGCTTGATCTTGCCGTGCGCGGACGAAATGTGAGCCGCACCTTCGGCGGCGGCACGTCGATAAATTTCGGCACGCATAAACTCGGCGTCTCCGATCCCCAGCCGTATCCGCGTTATACCTACGGCGTGCGCGACAAGGACGTCGTCGAGCAATACACGCCGGGCGTTTCCTACGCCCTGCAGTGGGCCAATGTCGGCGAGATGAGTCTCGGCCTGCAGCGAAGCTATTACGACAGGTCCTTCGGCAAGGAAAACGCGGTTGCTAATTCCACGCGCAGCCAGCCCTGGCTTTATAACGCCACGTTGGCCTACTACGTGTCGCGCGATCTTGTCGCCTACGGCAGCTATTCACGCGGGATCGAGGAATTCGGCACGGCTCCCGACGGCACGGCCAACGCCGGCGAGCCTTTGCAGGCCCGCGTAACCTCGCAGATCGATGCCGGCATCCGGTACACCATCATCCCAGGCCTCAACTTGGTCATGGCCGCGTTCGAGATCAAGAAGCCCTATTATGACCGGGATGCGACCAACCTTTACACGGTGGTCGGCGACCTTAAACATACGGGCGTGGAGTTTTCGCTCACCGGAAAACCAACATCCAGCCTTACCGTGGTTGCCGGCGCGGTCTACATCAAAGGCAAAGTCTCGGGCCTACCGGTGACCAGCGGCACGATCGGCAGCACCGAGCCGGGTTTGCCGCCCTACACCGTGCGCTTCAATGTGCAATATCGTCCGACATGGATGGGCGGCGTCGTCGGCGAGTTTCAGATGAACTCCGAGACCGCGAGTTTCGCAAACCGCACCAACACGTTCAAGGTGCCGACCGTCACGACCTTCGGCATCGGCGCGCGTTATCCATTTAGAGTGGGCTCCGTGCGGGTATCGGCGCGTCTGTTCGTGGATAACGTCCTCAATGCCTGGAATTGGACAGTGGACGGTAACTCGGGCCGCTTTTCTCCCAGCGGCCCGCGCAATTATCAAGCCAGACTGTCGGTGGACTTTTAAGCAACAGCATTCACGCGGCTGTGATGCGCTGCCTGGTGTTCGGCTCTGGCCGAAGGCATTACATTCCCATAATATGATCAAACGCCCCGGCGAGGGGCGTTTTGTATGCATCGCGGGACCTGTTCGTCGGTCTTGAGGTGCATTTGCCCTATCTGGGGGATCATTTGAAAATTCGTTGTTCTCGCTTCTGGCGCGCCGCCATGCTCGCGTCCACGGCGTCTTGTCTCCTTGTGGCTGGCGCTTCAGCCCAGACCGCCGATGACAATGCTGTGGCGGCCGCCAACGATGCCTTCGGCACCCGGGTCGGCAACGACAACGTCGGACTTTATAACGCCAACAGCGCACGTGGATTCAACCCGCAGTCGGCCGGCAATGTTCGCATCGAAGGCTTGTATTTCGACCAGCAGGCATTCCTCGGTCGCGCCATGATGCGCGGCAGCACGATGCGCGTCGGCTTGTCGGCGCAGTCCTATCCCTTTGTCGCGCCCACCGGCATTTCCGATATCTCGTTGCCGATGCCTTCGGAGAACCGGACGGTGTTCACGGGTAACCTGGAAATGAGCCGCCCGACGGGCCCCAATAACCTATTCGTGACGGCTTCGGGCCCGATCACCGACGACCTCGGTTTTTACGTCGGGGGGTTTCCGGCCGCGGCGTCGCGCGCCCAGGCCGGTGGGCCGCTCAATCGCTGGAATCTCGGTGTGCTCGCGCGTTGGCGTCCGACCGATGCGATTGACGTGATTCCGTTCCATTATATCCAGCGTACAGATAACGACGAGGTCGTGCCGTTCATCTATACAGCCGGCGATTACTTGCCGCCGAAATTTGATCGCAGTGTGTTCTTCAGCCAGCAATGGGCTGATCGCAATCAAGATGAAGTCTCCAGCGGCCTGATCGTGCGCGTGCGGCCCTTCGATAACTGGATCGTGCGCGGCGGTGTGTTCAGCTCCGAGCTCGACCGCTCCACCAACTATGTCGTCAATTATCGCGGCGTCCAGGCGAACGGCACCGGCACCCTCAGCGTGCTGAAATATCCTAGCCACCGCACGCTGTCATATTCGGGCGAGGTGCGGGCCACAGGCGTTTATACCACCGGCCAATTCCGCCATACGATTGATCTTGCCGTGCGGGGCCGCGATGTGACCCGTACGTTTGGCGGCGGAACATCGGTGAGTTTTGGCACATCCCAGATCGGGGCGAACAATCCTCAACCCTATCCGCGTTATACCTACGGCGTGCGCGATAAGGATGTTGTCAAACAATACACACCGGGCGTTTCCTATGGCCTGCAGTGGGCCAATATTGGCGAAGCCAGCGTCGGTGTGCAGCGGAGTTATTACGACCGCTCCTTCGGCAAGGAAAACGCAGTTGCCAATTCCACCCGCAGCGAGCCTTGGCTTTTGAACGCCACGGCGGCCTATTACGTCTCGCGCGATTTTGTCGTCTATGGCAGCTATGCGCGTGGGATCGAGGAATTTGGTACGGCGCCTGACGGCACAGCCAACGCCGGCGAGCCTTTGCAGGCGCGGGTAACGTCTCAAGTTGATGCCGGTATTCGCTATGCGATTATGCCGGGCCTCAACTTGATGGTCGGCGCTTTCGAGATCAAAAAGCCCTACTACGACCGCGATGCGGCCAACCTCTACACCGTTGTCGGCGACCTCAAGCACACCGGTGTCGAATTCTCCCTCACTGGTAAACCGATCCCCAGCGTTACGCTGGTTGCCGGCGCGGTCTACATCAATGGCAAGGTCTCGGGCCTGACGGTCGCTAACGGTACGATTGGCAGCATCGAACCAGGCCTGCCGCCTCTTACCATAAGGTTGAATGCGCAATACGCCCCGCAATGGATGCACGGCGTGATCGGCGAGTTCCAGATGAATTCGGAGACCGGGAGCGACGCCAATCGCACAAACACATTCAAAGTGCCGACGCTGACGACCTTTGGTCTCGGTGCGCGATATCCATTTAATGTTGGCTCGACGCGCCTCGCGGCCCGCCTGTTTGTAGACAACGTCTTTAATGCATGGAGTTGGACGGTCGACGGCAATTCGGGGCGCTTTTCCCCCAATGGCCATCGGACCTACATGGTCAGGCTATCGGGGGATTTCTAAGCTAAATCGAAGACCCGGATGACGCGGCTGGCGGGCAAGGTCAATACCGCCGTGGTGCCGTGCCCGTCGCTAAAGAGCTCCAGCTTTCCGCCGTGCGCCTGGGCGAAACCCAGCGCCATGGGCAGACCCAGTCCGATGCCCTGTTCGCCACGCGCCGACATGTCCTCGATCTGAGCGAAGGGGATCATCACCTGCCGCAGTCGATCCGGTGAAATCCCGGAGCCGGTGTCTTGCACGGTCACGGTGAGGTCTCCGGTGCTGATTTTCGCCGCCGAAAGTTCGATGCTGCCGCCCGACGGCGTATGCTTCACGGCGTTGTCGAGCAGGTTCAGCAGAATTTGCTTCAGCTTTTGTTTGTCGCAGCGGATCAAAGCGCGACCGAAGGGCAGGGTGTGACGCAAGTTTATTCCGGCTTTGGCCGCCGGAATGGCGACAATGCCGGCGACATCGCGCACGATGTCCCCGAGATCGATGTCGTCTTCCTCGAGTTGCAGGGCTTTGCCGGCCTGCAAGCGGCCGATATGCGGAAAATTGGCGGCGAGGGACAAGAGGAAGCGCACGTTGGCGCGAATTTCGGTGACGATCTTGTGGTCGTTTTCCTGCAAGGCGTTATCGGCGCGCAGCAATAAAAGATCGGTGCTGGTGGTCACGCGGCTGAGCGGCTCATACAGCACGCGGCCCAGGTAGTTCAATAGATCGCCTTTGAATTTATCCGCGCGTTCGGTTTCGGCGTTGGCGGCCACCAGCTTCGCCATCATGGAATTGCGCAGCGCCATGTTGCGGTTCGTCAGAACGAAGTACCCCGCCATCACGCCCGCGAAAAGCACCAAGAGGGCGACGAACAGCATGACCGTCAGGCGCGTCATATTCTCCATGTCGATGGCGCGCAGTTCAAAAAGCTGTTCTTCTTCCTCAATCATTTTATCGACGGCGGTGCGGATTTCGTTGGCGGTCGCGTGCGCTTCGCCCGAGTGGTAACTCTCGATGGCGGTTGCGGCGTCCATATCCTTGATCGCACTCATATCGCCTTTGAGCTCTTCGATCTTGGCGTCGATCACCCGGCCCAGTTCCTGGGCGTGCGAATGCTGCGTGGGATTGCCGCTGACAAGATCCTGCACGTCCTTGATATGGCTGTGCAGCTGGCTAAGCGAGGCGAAGTAGGCCGCCAGGTAGGTATTGCTTTTGGTCAGCAGATAGCCGCGCTGGGCGGACTCAGCGTCAATCAGAAGCGCCAATGAGTCCTGGAGCGCGTAGCGCACGTTATGGGTGTGGGAAACCCAATCTTGGGCGTCGCGCGCGCGCGACCTGCAGATATAGAATCACGCTGGCGGCTACGAGGTAGACCCCAAGCGCTATCATTCCATAACGGACTATAGATTCAATCCGGCTCGTGGTTTGCAAGGGAGCCCCAGCCCGATTTAAAACCGGGCACACTCAAATCGTTTTTAGGTGGTTACACAAGGAAAAATAGCCGCTGCCCTCTTATACAAGGGGGCGGCGTGTCTAATTGCGGGCGTTACAAAACGCCGGCCAATTGGGGAGCGGCAACGGGCGCCGAAGACACGACAAGCGGAGCCCAGCCGCCGGCGCCCAAGGTTTCCAAGGGCTGAAAACGGGCTTTATAGGCCATCTTGGCGCTGTCGCTGATCCAATAGCCCAGATAGACGTAAGGCAGACTCAATCTGCGCGCTTGTTCGATCAGCCACAACACGACGTAGTTGCCGAGGCCGTCGCGCGCACCGTTGGCTTCAAAGAAACTGTAAACCGCCGAAAGGCCGTCGCTGGTGCGGTCGGTCAGGCAGACGGCGGTCAACACACCCGCACGATCCCGGTATTCCACCAGGAAGGTGTCGATGGGGCTGTCCTCGACCATGGCGCTGTATTCGTAGAAACCCATCAGAGCCATGTCGCTGCCGGCGTGGCGCGACTGCTGATAGCGCGCGAACAATTCGTATTGCTCGGTGGTGGCCCGCGCCGGAACCCTGATCGCGATCAGGTCCTGGTTTTGCTTCCACTGCCGGGTCAGGGACCGGCGGCGTTTGAAATCCTTGGCGACAACACGCACCGTCACGCAGGCTTTGCAGCCGGGGCAGGCGGGCGCATAGGCAATCGAGTGGCTGCGGCGAAAGCCAGAGCGGGCCAAGGCTTCATGCAACGTTTCCGCGCCGGTCCCGGAGAGTTCGGTGACCAGTTTGCGCTCCAGGCGGTCAGGCAGATAGGGACACGGCAGCGGGGCCGTGGTGAAAAAGAACTGCGGGCGTTTGAGTGGCGTCTGGTCCATGACTAAGCGCTTAGAATGGCGGTCGAGGGGCGCTCTGGCAAGCCCAACTCGTCGTCATAATTGCGGCTATTAGTCAGGGTCTTGGCCGTCAGGGCTTTGGAGCGGGCGCGAGGTTTTCGCCGGTGGCGGCATTGGTCGGCTGCGTCGCGCTGGACTTTTCCAAGAAGCGCGGCAGGCGGTCGAAGTCTTCCGTCTTGGTGTTATCGGCGCGCAGCAGAACAATCGAGACACGCCGGTTACGCGGCGAACGGATTTGGCCTTTATCAATAGGTTCGCGGTCGGAGACGCCGGTTACTTTATTGATCTGGCGGTCGTCCATGCCGCCCTCTAGCAGCGCGCGGCGGGTGGCTAGCGCGCGGTCCGAGGACAACTCCCAATTGGTATAGCCCGAAGGGTCGACAGCATTGGACGGATCGGTATGGCCGGTGATGCTGATCTTGTTGGGCATCTTGCGGACGACCTTGGCGACCTGGGCCAGCAATTCTTTGCTGCGCGGGAAAAGGTTGGCGCTGCCGGGCGCGAACATATCGACCTTATCCTGATCCATGATCTGGATACGGACGCCTTCCGGCGTGTTGTCGACCATCAGGCTGTTGGCCATGGGCGCCAGATCGGGCACGCCGCTGATGGTCTGCTTCAGTTCCTGTTGGACCTGCTCGAATTGCCTTTGTTCTTTGGCTTCCTGAGCGGCCTGCACGGCGGTGTCGTCGCTGCTCGTGCTTTCATTGGGATCGGTCATCTCCGAGCCGCCGGAGCCGATGGACGGCGGCGGCAGCACCACGGCCGCCGTAGCGCCGGTCCGCGACTGCGAAGCCCCTTCGCCGACGGTTTGACCGCCGAGCATGCCGCCGGCGCCGCTTTCGCGGGTCGAAGCGGCGATGGGCGTGAAATAATCGGCGACGCCGTTAAGCTGCTGTTCGGTGACGGCGTTCAAAAGCCACAGCAGCAGGAAGAACGCCATCATGGCGGTCACGAAGTCGGCATAGGCGACTTTCCACGCGCCGCCGTGGTGGCCTTCGTGGCCTTTCTTGACGCGCTTGATAATGATGGGGGCTTTGCCTTCCCCACCCGCGCCGCCGAAGTCTGGTCTCTCTGCCATACGCTGTGACGCCCGCCCAAATGACCGAATGGCTCGCCCGAGTCTGGGCAGCCAACCCCAAATCATTGACGAATAATGTAAACCTTCGCTTAACGGCTCACAAGAAGGCGGCGGTTTAGGCTTAAGGCAAGGTTTTGTGGCCGTATTCATGGTCGTATTCTGGGGCGGCGAGGCCATTGATAGCCGGTATGGCCCATGTTACGACTAGTAACATGTGACATGGTGTAACAGGGCGCCGGTAGCGCCAAGCGGGGAGGACAGGAGGCATGTTCCGGAACTATCTCGCCGCCGCGCTGCGTAATCTGGTGCGGAACAGGCTCTATGCCGCCATCAATATTGCCGGGCTTGCTATTGGCTTTGCAGCCGCTCTGCTGATCGCACTCTTTGTGCGCGACGAATTCAACTACGACACATGGGTGCCTGGGCATGAACGCATTTACCGCATTTCGGCGTACGCCCTCCTAGGGGGACAGAAAATCTACTCCGATATCATCCCCCTCGGCGCTGCCGCCCAGCTGAAGCAGGAATTCCCCGAGATCGACGCCGTCACGCGCTTCGCTGAAGACGATGGAGCGCGCAGCGTTCATCATGGCGATATCGAGTTTTTGGAGAAGGTTTACTGGGCCGATACCAATCTGTTTGATGTTCTTCCTTTCCCGCTGATCGCCGGCGACGCGGCTACCGCCTTCGACGCGCCGGACAGCATCGTGATCACCCGCAGCGTCGCACGCAAATACTTCGGACGCGACACGCCCTTGGGGGAGATCCTGGAGCTAAGCCGTCAGGCGCCTATGCGTGTAACGGCGGTCATGGAGGACTGGCCGTCCAATACGCATTTTGGAATGAACCTCATTGCCTCTGGCCGCTCATCGTTAACGCCCCGGCATTTTCGCGACGAAAGCATCCCCACGTCCTCGGCCTTCACTTATGTGCGGCTCGCACCTAGTGCATCGGGCGCAGCATTGCAGCAGGGTCTTGATGGTTTTAACCAACGGCATCCCGAATACCAAAGAACGACATATCCATTTTATTTGGATTTAGCCACGCCCCTTAAGTCCATCCATCTGATCGGCGAAGGCGATCGCATGGCGCAGATGAAGCCACCGGGAAGTATTTCCACGGCCATTCGTGCGCTGCTGATTGCGGGGTTGATTGTGATCATCGCCGGCATCAACTTCGTAAACCTCACAGCAGCACGGGTGATGCGCCGCGCGGTCGAAGTCGGTGTACGTAAGACCTCGGGTGCGGTACGCCGGCAACTGCTGTTGCAGTTTGTTGGGGAGTCCATTCTTTACGCGGTTTCGGGCATGGTGCTGGCGATTGGAATTGCCGAAGTAGCGCTACCGCCATTCAACGCTTTCCTGCAACACGGCATCACCTTAAACCCCGCTAGAGACTTCGGCCTGTTGGGCGCGATTGTCGGCGGCACGCTGATCGTAGGCGCTATCGCAGGCCTCTATCCCGCGGCTCTTTTAACAAGGTTTTCCCCTGCGTCGGTTCTGAAAGGCCACGTCAGCAAGTCATCGACAGGCGGAGCCGGACGGCAGGTGCTCGTGGCCCTTCAGTTCGCGGTGCTCATCGTGTTGGCGCTGGTCGCTTTTAACATCTACCGCCAAGCGTATTACGGCATGAACGAAGGGCTCCGGTTCAACAAGGACCAAATCTTGCTGGTGCAGAATACGTCTTGCAGCGGTGGGTTCGCCAGCCAAGCGCGGGCACTGCCAAGTGTACGCGCCAGCGCTTGTTCAAGTCGAGAGCTTTGGCGCCCCGGCTTTCCAGCCAATATCGCGAAGCCGGATGGCACAGTCGTCAGCCCGGGCGAATCGATTGTTGATGTGGGCTACTTCGAGCTGTTCGGACTCAAACCTCTCGCGGGGCGCTTCTTCTCGCGCGACTTTGGCAGCGACGTCATACCCGCCGAGCGGAAAACCGACTTCCCAAAAGCGGTTGTGATCAATGACTCTTTACGCCGCGCTCTGGGCTTTGCAACGGTCGAAAGCGCGGTCGGGGAACTCGTGCAATGGACGCCGCGCGGCTTCAATTTCTTGTCAGGCATCGAAAGCGGGTCGTCCGAAGTCATCGGCGTGGTACCGGACTATGCTCAAATTCGCGGCGACGTGCGTCAAACGACCTCACCGCAGATTTACTGGGTCAATGAGTCCCGGCACGTCACCTTGAATCTCAAGCTGGACGGACGGCAGATGCCCGAAACTCTGGTAGCCATCGATGCGCTATGGAAGCAAAGCGGCACACCTCGGCCAATCATTCGGGTTTTTGTCGATCAATCTATTGAGGATCTTTACCGCGACATGATTCGCCTAACGCAGACCATTGCCGGCTTTGCCGGAGTGGCCGTGTTTGTCGCGGCCCTCGGCCTCTATGGCCTTGCGTCTTTCGCCGCCGAGCAGCGCACCAAGGAGATCGGCGTGCGCAAAGCTTTGGGTGCGCGCACGCTCGATATTCTCCGCCTCCTCATGTGGGATTTCACCAAACCGGTGCTGTGGGCCAGTTTGATCGCCTGGCCTGTCGCCTACTTCTTCATGCAGCGCTGGCGCGAGGGCTTTGTCGACCGCGTTGATATGGGCCTGTGGACTTTCCCAGCCGCGACCGCAATCGCATTGGTGATTGCCGCGCTCACCGTCGCCGGTCGCGCTCTGCTTGTCGCCCGCGCGCAGCCGGTCGCGGCGCTGCGGTACGAATAAAAATCCCGCGCTACTTTGCGGGCCGTAATGTCAGTTTATGCGCGGCCCCGGAGGCCGTAGGCGCCTCGAAATAATTCCCATCGCGCCAGGACTCCAAGAGGTCGCCGTAGTAGGGCGAGGCCATGTTTCCCGATTGGCCGCCGGCCAGGGCGAATTGGGAATGAGCCAGATCAGCGAGGTCGTAGACCGCGCGCAGGCTCGCGCCATGGACATGGCGGAAGGGCACGCGGGCGGCAGATGAAGTGAACGAACCACGGTTGATGGTGTAGTTGTCGCCGCTGCTGGCCAGGTATCGTCCGCCCAGCGTCGTGACGCCGGGGAAATTCTGGAACAAGAGATGCCCGAAGCTCGCTTTGTGAAAATCGCCCCACTGGACCGTGGCGGCATCGCCGAGCTTGTGCTCATCGAGCCAGACCATGACATCACCAAAGGCCCCCGCCACTTGCTGCGCGCAGGTCTCACTCTGCGGCGTGCGCTGATCGTCGCACCAGGCGGCATCTTCGGTGAGAAAGCGGCGCAGCACTTCGGGCCGCAAGCCGCCGAACCGGCGATTAAGCTCGCCGAGGTCGTCGGCAAGGATGCGGTCTTTCAGTTTCTCCATCCACAGCGCGAAGATCAGCGGCTCGGGACGCTCGCGCCCCATGCCGCCGTCCCAGGCCTTCAGCATGTCGACAATCGCGCGGTGCCGGTCGGTCTGCGGCGAAAAGCGCGCAAGCAAGAGCGGCAACATTTCCGGCGCCATGCCTGAGACCACATCCTGTTGCACGGATTTTGTACTGGCCGGCGTCGCCGCCGTGCCGGTACGCACCAACTCTTCGATGCGGGCCGCGCGATAGGCCTCCACCCAATGGGCGGCGATGAGGAATGGATAGTCCTCGCGCACCATTTTGTTGTTGGCGTTGATGAGGATGCCGTCCGCTGGAGCGAGCTCGTGAGGAAGGCTTTCGAAAGGAATCCATCCACTCCAATCGTAGTCGCCGGTCCAGCCGGGCACCGGCACGCTGCCGTCGCCGCTTTTGCGGATCGGCACGCGGCCCGGCGCGTAATAGCCGACGGCGCCGTTGGTGTCGGCGAACATCATGTTCTGCTCGGGCGCGTGAAACAGCTTGATGGCGTCGACAAACTCCGCCGCGCTGGTTGCCCGGTTCATGCGGTAGACGCCGTCGCCGGTGCGGTCACCCGGCTGAAACAGCGCCGCCGACAAAGCCAGCACGTGGCGTCCGGTGACGACATCGGGCGGGACTTCGTCGGCGTCGAGGATGTCGCTGACCACAGGACCATGGCGGGTTTCGCGCACGGTGACGGCCACCGGTTTCGAGAATCTCACATTGATAATCTCGGTGCGGCTGTCGAAGGGCTTCGGTCCGTCGGGCGTGTCGTAGGATTTTCCGTCGGCCGTGGGCTGCTCGATGAACAGATCGCTGGTGTCGCTCTCGGGCGTGGTGATGCCCCAGGCCACATGTTCATTGTGCCCGAGCAGGTGGAAGGGCACGCCCGGCACGGTCGCGCCGAAGAGTTTCACTGTCGGCGTGTCGATGCCGGCGTAGTACCAGATGATCGGCATTTGAAAACCCAGATGCGGATCGTTGGCGACGATGGGTTTGCCGGACTGCGTATGGGCGCCGTCGATGACCCAGGCGTTGGAGGCCGAGGTCGGCTGAATCACATCGGTCATGGCGGTTTGCAGGCGCCCAAGACCGAAATCAAGATCGAGATCGCCGTAGAGGCTCGCGTGCTGCGACATAGTCACGGGATCGCCAGGCTTCGGGTCCGGCGTCAGCGCGGCGGCTTTTGCAGCACCGAGTTTGGCGATCAGCGCCGCCTGGAACAATTCATTGTCCCAATTACCGGAAAGCTGCAGGCCCATGAGCTTTTGCCAGACCAGGGAGTCCGCCGGCTTCCACGGCTCGGGCTTGATAAACAGCATTTGAAACTCGACGGGCAGGGGGTGGCCTTCCGCCAGCCACACATTGACTCCGGCGGCATAGCGTTCGAGGACGCGCTGGGTGGCGGGATCAAGGCCGCGCAAATCTTCCTCGGCGCGTTTGTAGACGCCGAGCGTGCGCATGAACGTGTCGGCGCCGACGCCGTGAATGCCGATCAACTCCGCGAGGCGCCCCTGGCCCTGGCGGCGCATGAGTTCCATCTGCAGCAGACGATCCTGGGCGTGGACGTAGCCCAGCGCGAAGTAGGCATCATCTTCGGATTGGGCTGAGATCAGCGGAATGCCGTGGGCATCGCGGGCAATGGTCACGGGCGCGGCCAAACCGGCCACAGCCAGCTCGCCGTCCAGCGTCGGCAGGGCGCGGTGCGCGGAAATCCACAAAGCTCCCAAGATCAAGGCGGCGCCGATGACCAAGACCGCAATCGTCTTTGCGAGAAACCGCGCGGCTTTCATCGTCTCGCCCCTTCGGCTGTGGTATAATTCCGGCTGAGAGTGGTCGCGTACATCTCGGACATCAAGTCAGCATTCATGAACAATGACCCCGCCATGGACCCCGAACTGGGCGAAGTGCTGTTCGAGGTCAAGGTCATGGGCAATGCCGTCAAAGTGTCGGCTTTGGATCCCGTCAGTAACGTCGAAGTCTGTGTGGTCGGCTCGGCTCACACCAGCCCGTACTCGCTGAAAATGAACGCGCTGCGCAAGCTTAAGGCGGCGTTGCGCAAGAAGGCCGCGCAATAGCGTTCAAGTCGCCCGAATTACCTAATAAATCCAAGTTCTTGTGTGTCATTGGCAGGGGCCAGCGATATGTGGTATCCCCTCGCTCGTAACACACTTACAGGACAGTTTTATTGCGATGTCGGAAAAGCTGTTAGCCCAGGCCGGAGAGACTGTCGCAATTGCCAGCGACCACGCTGGCGTGGAGTTGAAGGCGGCGCTTAAAACCGACCTCGCGCAGCTGGGCTTTAAGGTTCTGGATCTGGGCCCCGCCACGACGGAGTCCGTCGATTATCCCGATTTCGGCCGCGCGCTCGCCAAGGCCATCACCGACGGCAAAGCTAAAGCCGGTGTCGCGATCTGCGGCAGCGGCATCGGCATTTCCATCGCGGTCAACCGCCATGCGGGCCTGCGCGCGGCGTTGGTGGGCGACGAAACCACCGCCAAGCTCGCGCGTGAGCACAACAACGCCAATGTGCTGGCCCTGGGCGCGCGTTTCACGCCGCCGGCCAAGGCCCACGATATTCTTAAGACCTTTTTCGCAACCGAATTCGAAGGCGGGCGGCATGCTCGCCGTGTGGAAAAACTCGGCTAACAGAGGACATCAGCGCATTATGGACCGCCCCGTATCTTCCGCTTTCTTCAGTAAAAGCCTGGCCGACGCCGATCCGGCGGTAATGGAATCCATCACCAAGGAATTGGACCGCCAGCAGTCGCAGATCGAGTTGATCGCCTCGGAAAACATCGTCAGCCGCGCGGTGCTGGAAGCCGTGGGCAGCGTGCTGACCAACAAATACGCCGAAGGCTATCCCGGCAAGCGCTACTACGGCGGCTGCGAGTTCGTCGATATCGCCGAGAACCTGGCCATCGAGCGCGCCAAAAAGCTGTTCAACTGCGCCTATGTCAACGTCCAGCCCCACGCCGGCTGCCAAGCCAATGAAGCTGTGTTCCTGGCGCTGGTAAAGCCGGGCGATACGATCATGGGCATGGACTTGGCTTCGGGCGGCCACCTCACGCACGGCGCGGCACCAAGCATGTCGGGCAAGTGGTTTAATCCGATCCGCTACGGTGTCCGCCAACAGGACGGCCACATCGATATGGATCAGGTCGAAAGCCTGGCTAAAGAGCATAAGCCCAAGCTTATTATCTGCGGCGGTTCGGCCTATTCGCGCGTGATCGACTTCAAAGCCTTCCGCGCCATTGCTGACTCCGTCGGGGCGTTCCTGATGGTGGACATGGCGCACTTCGCCGGCTTGGTTGCCGCAGGGGTTCATCCGAGCCCGTTGCCCCATGCCCATGTGGTCACCACCACGACACACAAAACGCTGCGCGGTCCGCGCGGCGGCATGATCCTGTCCAACAACGAGGACATGGGTAAGAAGATCAACTCGGCGATTTTCCCGGGTCTTCAAGGCGGCCCGCTCATGCACGTGATCGCCGGTAAGGCCGTGGCTTTCGGCGAAGCCCTGAAACCGGAGTTCAAGGTCTATGCCCAGGCCGTGGTCGATAACGCCAAGGAATTGGCCGAGACCTTGCGTAAGGGCGGCCTCGACATTGTCGCTGGTGGTACCGACACGCATCTGATGTTGGTCGATCTGCGGCGCAAAAAACTCACCGGCAATGTGGTCGAACATCTGCTCGAGCGCGCCGGCATGACCTGCAACAAGAACGGCATCCCCTTTGACCCTGAAAAGCCCACCGTGACTTCAGGTGTTCGCCTCGGAACACCGGCCGCCACGACCCGCGGCTTCGGCAAGGCTGAGTTCCGCCAGATCGGGGAATGGATCTGTGAGGTCATGGACGCCCAGGCGGCCAATCCGGGCCAAACCGCCGCCGTGGAGCAGGATGTACGGGGTCGAGTCCAGAATTTGTGTCGCCGGTTTCCGATTTATCAATAAATTGGGGTCACAAGGGGTTCCACGGGGAATAATAGGGTAAGGGGATTTGGTAGATGCGCTGTCCTTATTGCGGACATATGGATACCCAGGTGAAGGATTCGCGGCCGACGGACGATAACTCCGCCATCCGCCGCCGCCGCTCGTGTCCGGCCTGCGCCGCGCGCTTTACGACCTTCGAGCGGATTCAATTGCGCGAACTGACCGTGGTCAAAAAGGGCGGCCAGCGGCTGCCTTTCGACCGCGACAAGATCGCGCGCTCCATCACCACCGCCTGCCGCAAACGGCCCGTGGACGAGGAGCGTATCGAGCGCGTCGTCAACAGCATCCAGCGCCGGTTAGAGAGCATGGGCGAGTCCGATATACCGTCCAGCGTCATCGGCGAGATGGTTATGGAAGCCTTGCAGGGCCTTGATAAAGTGGCCTATATCCGTTTTGCTTCGGTCTACAAAAACTTCCGTGAAATCAAAGATTTCGAGAGTTTTGTTGAGAATTTAGCCGAACCACCTGCAGCCGATCAAGAGGGGTAATGTCCAAGGCCTCGGCTTCTTCGGACGCCGCCTACATGCTGGCGGCCGTGTCCCTGGCGGCCCGTAACCTTGGCGACACCTGGCCCAATCCGACCGTGGGCTGCATCATTGTCAGAGACGGAAACATCGTCGGACGTGGGTGGACCCAGTCGGGCGGACGTCCCCATGCCGAAACCGAAGCTCTAAAACGCGCCGGCACCGCCGCCAATGGGGCGACGGCCTATGTCACCCTGGAACCCTGCAGCCATCACGGCAAGACGCCGCCTTGCGCCGATGCTTTGATCGCCGCCGGCATCGCCCGCGTCGTGGTCGGCACCTTTGATCCTGATCCGCGCGTCTCGGGCCAGGGCATCGCCAAGCTCAAGGCCGCCGGAATACAAGTCGACCAAGGCATCGAGCAGGGCGCCGCCATACGGCTCAACGCCGGATTTTTCCTGCGCATCAGTCAAAACCGCCCGCTGTTCACCCTCAAAGCCGCCGCCAGCTTGGATGGGCGCATCGCTTTGTCCAATGGCGACAGCAAATGGATCACCGGACCCGATGCCCGTCAGGCGGTGCAGGCCCTGCGCGCCCGCTTTGACGCCATTTTGATCGGCTCGGGCACGGCGCTGGCCGACGATCCGCTTCTGACCTGCAGGCTTCCGGGATACGCCGGGCGGCCCAAGGTGCGCATCGTGCTGGACCGGCGTTTGCGTCTGCCGATCACCTCGCAGCTTGTGAAAACCGCGCGCGATATCCCGACTTGGGTCGTGACCGCCGAAGTCGGCCCCAAGGCAGAAGCCTTGGCCGCTGAAGGCGTCGATATCATCACCGCCCGGGACGGTGAGATCGCCCGCGTCCTGGCCGAACGTGGACTAACCCGCGTGCTGGTTGAAGGCGGCGGCGAGGTGGCCGCGGCTTTTTTGAAAGCCGATCTGATCGATGTCGTCGCCTGGTTCAGGGCCTCTGGCATCATCGGCGGCGACGGCATTGCGGCCGTGGGCCCCTTGAAAACCCTCCATTTAGGCGCCGTACCCGCCTTCCGGCGCCTTGAAACCCTTGTATTCGGGGCCGATACCCTCGATATGCTGGTCCGTGAGAGGCTTTAAGGCTGGCTCGACCCATGTTCACAGGCATCATTACCGACCTTGCTACCATCGCCGAGGTCACTCCAGGCCAGGCGGCAAAGCGGTTCCGGCTGAAGACGGCCTATGATCTGAAAACCGTGGATATCGGGGCTTCCATAGCCTGCAATGGATGTTGCCTGACGATAGTCGAAAAAGGCCCCGATTGGTTCGCCGCCGATGCCTCGCAGGAGACCCTCGATAAAACCACGCTGGGCGCCTGGAAAGCCGGCGACAAAGTGAATCTGGAGCGGCCGTTAAAAGTCGGCGACGAGTTAGGCGGCCATCTCGTGCTGGGTCATGTGGACGGCACGGCCAGTGTCACCGCCATCCGCGATGAGGCCGGCTCCAAGCGCTATACCATCGCGCCGCCCACGAAGCTTGCCAAGTTTGTCGCCGCCAAAGGCTCGGTCTGCCTCGACGGCGTATCGCTGACGGTGAACGAGGTCGATGCTTTGAGCTTCGGCGTCAACATCATTCCCCATACGCTGGCGGTCACGACCTTCGGCGGCTTGAAGGTCGGCAGCCGTCTCAACATGGAAATCGACACCCTGGCGCGCTATGTTGCGCGTCTCAACGAATTCAAATGAGCAGACCCCGTGCCTGATACCGCGCGCGACAAAGCCGACCACGCCGATTTCCTGTCTTCGATCGAGGAGATTCTCGACGACGCGCGCAATGGACGCATGTTCATCCTGGTGGATGACGAGGGCCGCGAGAACGAGGGCGACCTGATCATCCCCGCGCAAATGGCGACACCCGAAGCCGTGAACTTCATGGCCAAGCACGGCCGCGGCCTGATCTGCCTGTCCATGACGCGCCAGCGCACGGAACATTTGCGCCTGCCGCTGATGCCGGCGCACAACCAATCACGGCTTTCGACGGCCTTCACGACCAGCATCGAGGCGCGGACAGGCGTTACCACCGGCATCTCAGCCGCCGACCGGGCGCGCACCATTGCCGTGGCCATCGATCCGGCATCGGGCCCGGCGGATCTCGCCACCCCGGGGCACGTGTTCCCGCTGATGGCCAAGGACGGCGGCGTGCTTGTGCGCGCCGGCCATACCGAAGCGGCCGTGGACGTGGCGCGTCTTGCCGGCCTTATTCCGGCCGGCGTGATCTGCGAGATCATGAACGACGACGGCACCATGGCGCGCATGCCGGACCTCATCAAATTCGCGCAGCTGCATGGCCTGAAGATCGCCACCATCGCCGATCTGATCGAATACCGGCGGCGTAAAGAACGCTTGGTGAGCATGGCCGCCGAGGCGCCGTTCGAGTCAAAGATCGGCGGCAACTGGCTGATGCGGGTTTATGTCGATGCCGTGACCGGCGAAGAACACATCGTTCTGGTTAAAGGCGCGGTCAACGTCGAGGCTCCGGTGATGGTGCGCATGCACCACGTCAACATCCTGCCCGATCTGCTGGCCGATGCGCAGTCGGTGCGCAGCGGCGAATTGCACAACGCCATGAAGATGGTGGCGGACTTCGGGCGCGGCGTGATCGTGCTGTTCCGTGACGGCACACCCGGGCGCATTGCTGAACGCATCCGCGCCAAGGCTCGGGGAGAAGAGCATACTTCGCGACTCGTCGACTACGGTGTCGGGGCGCAGATTCTGGTCGACCTGGGCGTTAAAAACATGATTGTGCTCACCAACACCTCCAAGGTCATTGTCGGCCTTGAAGGCTACGGGCTGCATGTGGCGGAGCAGCGGCCTATCAAAGTTGGGTGAGTCCATGACGCTGGCTTCTGAGCACGTTATTCCCAAGAGAGGTCCCGGCACCTTGCTCGCACTTTGGCGCGGCACGATGGGACACTGCCCGAATTGCGGCAAAGGTGCTTTGCTGCGCCGCTATCTCAAGGTCGTTCCGAATTGCGCTGAATGCGGTGAAGCCTTGGGCCATCTGCCGGCCGACGACATGCCGCCGTGGCTCACGATCATCATTGTCGGGCACTTGCTGTTCGGCAACGTTTGGTACGTTCAGCGGCACTATGACATCCCGGTGTGGGTAGAGATGGTGGGCTGGCCGTCCTTAGGCCTGTTACTCACGCTGATCCTGCTGCCGCGCTGCAAAGGTTTCGTGTTGGCGCTGCTGTGGGTGCTGCGCCGCGGCGGCGCGGAAAAAGCGGCGCAGGCCTAGCTTATTTTTTCCGGCTACTTTTTTGGGCAGACCTTCGGGTCGGCGCTCATCTGTCTCATGTATGCGATGAGGTCGAGGCGCGATTCCTCGTCGGGGACGCCGCCGTATTCCATGGTGGTGTCTGGCAGAAAGGCCATGGGGTTCTCGAGATATTTGCTCAGCGTCTTTTCGTCCCACACCAGCCCGGACTGGCTAAGGGCTTCGGAGTAATCCGCGAAGTCGGAAACGCTCGCGGCTTTGCGTCCGACAACGCCGCAATGCTTGGGTCCGACCTTGTTGGTGTTGAATGCGTGGCAACCGGCGCAGTCGGTATACATGATCTTGCCGGCAGCCGGATCGCCCTTGTGTGCGGATGCGGCGAGGGCGGTGAGCGGCGCAACGACGGCGAGGCTGGCGACTAAGCGAAACATACTAATCGGTACCAACATGCGACTCCCAGAAAGTGTTCTGATTTTAAGCTGGGCTAGATAACGGCGGGTCCCGGAGAATTCAACTTTTTTTACCGCGCTGGCGCGTACGGGCGGGCCGCTAAGGCATTGTAAACGCGAATTTATATTCCGGCCGCAAACTCCAGCGTTGCATGAGCGGAGTATTTCCACGCAGGATGCCGTCGGGAGCGCGCGCGGTTGCGTGCCTTTAAATTTTGTTACTTTTATCCGCCATTAAAATACCTAGAGTGTCCCGCATCGTGGGGCAGGCTTGCGGCCTTGGGCTGCGGCGGCCAATTAATGTGATCGAGGAGAGCGTGCGTGATGCGTTTTTGGTTGGGACTAATCGGCGCGGCTTTGAGCCTCGCTGTTCTGCCGGTCGCTGTCGGACCAGTAGGCGCCGCGCAGCCTCAGGCCCCAGCCGGCCAGCAGGTTGATGTCGCGCTGGTTCTGGCGGTCGACGTTTCGGCCAGCGTCGATGAAGGCGAGGCAGGAATTCAGCGCGCCGGATATATCGCGGCCATGCGCGATCCCAAGGTCGCCGATGCCATTCGTGGCGGACTCAATGGCCGCATCGCGGTTGCTTTCCTCGAATGGGCGAGCCCCACCGACCAGCGCGTGCTCGTGAACTGGCGCGTAATCTCCGACGCCGCCAGCGCCAAAGCCTTCGCCGACGAACTTGAGAAGGCGCCCTACAAGCCGGGCAGCACAACCTCCATCAGCGGCGGAATCGATTTTGCCGTCGATATGATCAAGACCAGCGGCTTCAACACCATCCGGCGCGTGATCGATATTTCCGGCGACGGCTACAGCGAATACGGGCGGCCCGTAAAAGAGTCCCGTGACATGGCCGTCAAGGCCGGCGTGACCATCAACGGTCTTCCGGTGATGAATGAGCGCGCGAAATTCCGCGAAGCTATTCCGCCCGATCTCGACAAGTATTACAGCGAGAACGTCACCGGCGGCCGCGGCTCGTTCACGCTCGCGGTCAAGAAGCTCGACGACTTCAACCGCCTGATCCTTCAGAAGCTGATTCTCGAGATCGCGAGCCTGGAAGCGCGCCCACCGTTGCCGGCCGAGGCCGTGAAGGTGGTCTCCCCCTCTTAATTTTTGATGGCTTAACTTTTGAGCGCGCGGCGGCGGAGGGCCGCCTTTATTTGAATCGCGCGCGTTTACCGCGCGCGGCGGCGTCTGAAGCGCATACCGCCAAGCTCTCGTCTGATACGCGCGACTTCTGTCTGCGGCACATGCACCAGCCGGGGCTTTCGCAAGCCCTTGACGTTGCCGGCTGCGACAATCGCGTTTCGCGCGGTGCCGCGCTGATCGAGAATTTTTGTCGTCCACCCGGTTGCCGTAAATCGCCCCGCTAAATTATCGGCGGTGAGATCGGCCTTGTCGTTGAGGCAGACGTTCATGAACAAGCAGCCGCGCGGTTTCAAGCAGCGGCGCGCGGCTTTGCAGAAGTCGTCGCCGGTCATGTGGGCCGGGATTTTCTCGCCAATGAAGGCGTCGACGATCACGGCATCGAACCTCCGGCGTGTGGCTTGCATGAAGGCGAGGCCGTCACCGACGTGACAGCGAATACTTTTCGGCAATCCGAAATGCGCGCGCGCTAGCTTGAATGAGGCTTTGTCGATATCGACAATCGTGACGTGCTTGTCGTCCTTGGACATCATTTTGCCGAGTGTGCCGCCGCCGCAGCCGATCATCAGAACGGTCTTCGCGGGTTTTTGCCGCGCCAGTCCGTAAATCGCATGGACATAGGTATCGAGGCTCACACCGTTGCGATCGACCGCGCTTTGGTTGCCGCCGCGTTGAACATAGGTCAGCGTGCCGGACTTCCTATAGAGCAGTTTGATCGCGCCCCATTTCGAGGCGTAGCGGGTTTTGCCGCGTGATTTAAGGAGGGGCTTTTGGCGCGCGCGGGGCATGGCGATCAGCGCGGACCCTTTTTCCCCTTGGGCGGCTTCTTGTTCGTGCTCCAGGGTTTGGCAAATTTGCCGCCGGACGGCTTGCCTTTATAGGGTTTGCCTTCGTGGGGCTTTCCGTCGCGAGATTGGCCTTCGCGATGTTTGCCTTCATAGGGTTTCCCCTCATGAGTTTTTCCCTCGTAAGGTTTCCCCTCTGGCGACTTTCCGGCGTACGGCTTGCCGCGATAGGGTTTTCCGCCTTGCGGCTTTCCGCCATAAGACTTGCCGCCGAATTTTTGGTCACCAAACGTTTTCTCGCGGTGAGGCTTGCCGGCGTAGGGTTTTCCCTCGTGTTTTGGGCGATCGTCGCGCGGTGGCGCGGTTTCGGTTTCTGCGGGAGCTTTCCGCTCCCAGACTTTCTTGCCGCCGCCTTCTCGATCTTTCGGCGGATAAGGCTTGCGCGGACCGCGTCCACCGCTGCCGCCCGTCGGCGCTTCGGTGGGGCCGATGAAAACGCCGCCCTTGGAAGGACGTTGGATGAGTTCGGCGAATTTGTCAGCGACTTTGGCATCGACTTCGAATTTGGTTTCGTGATCGAAAATGCGGATCGAACCGATCTCGCGTTTGGTAATTTCGCCCTGGCGGCAGATTTCGGGAATCAGCCATTTGGGATCGGCATTTTTTGAACGGCCAACGCTGAGCCGAAACCACACGGTGTTCTCCGGCGCATTGAAGCCAGCGCGGGGCTCGCCTGAGCTTGCAGGGCCGCGCTCGTGTTTGTTGCGGGCATAGTCCTGGCGCGGCGGTGGGCCGCCGGGATCGGAGACCTCCTCGGCCGCCGGAAGCTGCGCGCGATAGACGCGCACCAACGCCGTGGCGACTTCCTCAGCGCTGCGCTGGCCGAGAAGCACCTTGGCCATGGCCAAATCATCTTCCTGGCTGGGCTCCGTGAGCAGCGGGCTTTGCAGCAAACGTTCCTGATCGAGCTTGCGGATATCGTCGGCGGTGGGCGGACCGGCCCAGATCGCCTGAATGCGGGCGATGGACAGGAGTGATTCAGCACGGCGGCGCTTTGCCGGCGGGATCAGCAAGACGCTGACGCCTTTACGGCCCGCGCGGCCGGTGCGACCGCTGCGATGCTGTAAGGTTTCGGCGTCGTTGGGTAGATCGACGTGAATCACTAAACCCAAATTCGGAAGGTCAATGCCGCGCGCCGCCACGTCGGTGGCCACGCAAACCCGCGCGCGGCCGTCGCGCAAAGCTTGCAGCGCGTGATTGCGTTCACTCTGGCTCAGTTCGCCCGACAAGGTCACGACCGAGAACCCGCGTTCCAACAAGATGGCATGCAAATGCCGTACGGACTCGCGCGTATTGCAGAACACCAAAGCGCCGGGCGATTCAAAATAGCGCAACACGTTGACGACGGCGTGTTCGGTATCGTTTCCGGCAATGCGCATGGCGCGGTATTCGATATCGGCGTGTGCGCGCTCGGTGCCTGAGGCGGCGATGCGGAAAGCGTCACGCTGATAGTTTTTCGCCAGGGTTACGATCTCGCGCGGCAAGGTGGCCGAGAACATTAGCGTGCGACGTTCCTTGGGCGTGTTCTCGAGAATGAATTCCAGATCTTCGCGGAAGCCCAGGTCGAGCATCTCATCGGCTTCGTCGAGCACCACGGCCTTGAGGCTGGCGATGCGCAGATTGCCGCGCTCCAGGTGATCGCGCAGGCGTCCCGGCGTACCGACGACGATGTGGCAACCGTCGGCCAGCTGGCGCTTCTCGGCGCGCGGATCCATGCCGCCGACACAGGAGACAACGCGCGCATTGGCGTATTTATACAGCCAGGCCAGCTCGCGATGGACTTGAAGCGCCAGTTCGCGCGTAGGGGCGACGATCAGCGCCAGCGGTTCCGCGGGCCGGCCGAGACTCTCGGCGTCGCCCAACAAGGTCGAGGCCAGCGCGAGGCCGTAGGCGACGGTTTTTCCCGAACCGGTCTGCGCGGAAACCAACAGGTCACGCTCGGCGGCCTCGGCGGCCAGCACAGCAGCTTGCACCGGAGTGGCTTCATTGTAGTCGCGCTCGGTCAGCGCGCGGGTAAAGGGGGGACTCGTCGGAGGAAAAGCCACGTGGAGGGGTACACCTTAGTATGGGGCGCAGCGAATGAGGCGGCCGGCCCAAAGGGCGCGAAAGCCGGGCAGGGGAGCCGGATAAGGGAGGCTATACATCAGATTTGCCGCAATGACACCGCTAAGTTGCCGCCGCCGGCCATTTGGTCCATGATTTCCAGCATGATGAACGCTGCCTCTAAACCCTGGTTCCGACGCAAAAAGATCGGTTTCGGCTATGCGCCGCAGACGTGGCAAGGCTGGGCCAGTATCGTTGCATTTTTAGGTCTGCTGGGGGCATCGGTCAGCTTTGCCCAAACCCTGGGCGCCGACGAAGCCGCCGGCCGCAACGGCGCCTTTGTCGTTGCAGCCGTCGAGATCATGGGGTTTATGATCTTTGTCAGACGCAATGCAGATAAGAAGTAAATCCTCATGACCATTGCTCCCCGTATCCTAATTGTCGAAGCGCGCTTTTACGACGAAATCTCCGACGCTCTTTTGAAGGGCGCGAAGGCGGTTCTGACCGCGGCCAATGCCAAATTCGATGTGGTCACCGTGCCGGGCATTCTGGAATTGCCGGCGGCGGCGCTGTTCGGCATGAGCCCGGACCGCACGTCCGGCGAGCGTTATGATGGCTTTGTCGCCTTGGGCTGCGCGGTCAAAGGCGAGACCGACCACTATGAATATGTCAGCGCTGAATCCATGAGCGGCGTGCAGCGGGTCGCGCTCGATCTCAAGGCGCCGGCGGGCAACGGCATTCTGACCTGCCCGACCTGGGAGCTGGCGCAAGACCGCGCCGACCCGGCGCGTGGCGACGCCGGCGGCCGGGCGGCGCGGGCCTGCTTACGTCTCATTGAGCTTAAGCACCGCTTCGGGCTATAAGACCACCACTTTGGTATTCGGCGACACTTTCCATTTGCTCTTTGACTGGTCTGGACTGCGGCCGATACCGGCCTTTTGCCTGCGTTATGGAGACTGCTGGCCTTATGACAGCTACCCCTTCAGTACCCGAGCGCGAAAAGACCGCCATGCTGGAACGCAGTTCCGCGCGCCTCGCAGTCGTGCAGGCATTGTACCAAATCGAAGCCAGCCAGAATCAGCCCGAACAGGTCATCAAGGATTTCCTCATCGGGCGCGTCGGCGGCTTGGCGGTGACGGAAGACGCTGACACCGCCCAGGAAACCACACACGCACTGACCACATTGGACAGCGAATTGTTCATCGGCTTGGTGCGCGCCGTGCAGACACGCGAGACCGAAGTCGATGACATCATCAAGGGCGCCCTGTCGCCGGAGTGGCCCTGGGAACGCCTTGAGATGACTGTGCGCGCGATCTTGCGCGCCGGTGTCGCTGAACTGTTGACGCGCACTGATATTCCCGGCGGCGCAACGGTTTCGGAATTCATCGACGTGGCGCATGCGTTTTACGCCGGTTCCGAGCCGCGTATGGTCAATGCGGTGCTGGATCGCATCGCAAAAGTTCTTGGCCGCGTGCCATGACCGCGAACGGAACACGTCGCGGTGAATTCCAATTGATCGCGGACTTGTTCCTGCCACTGACACGCGGAGCGCCTGGCGCGCTGGGTCTTGCCGACGACGCGGCGTTGATCGATGTCGCGCCCGGATACCAACTGGTCACGACCACCGATACGCTGATCGCCGGCGTTCATTTTCGCAAGGACGATCCGCCGGACCAAATCGCGCGCAAAGCGCTGCGTGTCAATCTCTCCGACCTTGCTGCAAAAAGCGCCCGGCCCATCGGGTTCCTGCATGCGCTCAGTCTCAACGATGCAATCGCTGACGCCTATTTGGAGCGTTATGCCGCCGGTCTCGGCGCGGATGTGAAGGAATTCGGCGTGCCGCTTCTGGGCGGCGACACGACAAGTGGACCGGGTCCATTGACGATCACCATCACGGCCTTCGGCGAAGTCGAGAAAGGCAAAGCGCTGCTGCGAAGCGGCGCGCAGGCTGGCGATGTCCTCTGCGTCACCGGCACGATAGGCGATGGGGCTATCGGATTGGCCTGCTTGAATGCTGCCGTTCAATTGCCGGCGGCTTTGGCGGAGTACGTCATAGACCGCTACCGCATTCCGCAACCGCGCCTCAAAGCGGGCCGCGCCTTGGCCGGTTTGGCGACGGCGTGCCTCGATGTTTCAGATGGGCTCACAGCTGACGTGGGACATCTGTGCAAAGCCTCGGGTGTCACGGCGACGATCGAGCGTGAAGCGGTTCCGCTGTCGCCTGCCGCGCGGGTTGCTGTCGCGAACGACGCGCGAATCTGGGACGACGTGCTGGCCGGCGGCGACGACTATGAACTGGCGTTCACCCTTCCGCCTGACCGGCGTGCCGACCTGTTAAGGTTAGCCGCCGAGCTTAGGCTTCCCCTCACGGTTATTGGCCTCGTCCACCGGGCGGAACACGGTGGGGAAGGCGGCGTCACCGTGCTTTCGGACGGTCAAGCCGTAACGCCGGCCAAGGCCGGTTACAGCCACCGCTAATCCGGCTTAACGGCGCCGACGGAAATGTGGTCTAATCGGCCCCATGAAAAGGGCGATTGTCATTATCCTCGTGCTGATCCTGGTGGCCGGTGGCGGCTTCGGTGGGCTGATCATGCTGGGCATCGTTCCCAACCCGTTCAATCCGCCGATGCCCGAGAAGCCGCTTTCGGCGGCCGAAAAGGCCGCTATGGAATTGAGCGAGAAGACCAAGTTCAAGCCGCCGCCCGCGGCTTACACGCTGATCAAGATGGACGACATGGTTATCCCCGTGATCATTAACGGTCAGGCCCAGCGCCGCGTACTGCTGATCGGCCGGATCATAGCCACAAACAAAGAAGACGAGAAACTCGTGAAGGCCGACCTCGTCAAATTCCAGGACGGGGTGATCCGGGGTCTCGTGCCGTACTTTCAGAACTATTTTACCAATCATGACATGCTGGATGTGGTCGAAATCAAGGCCCGGCTTTTGAAACACGCCAAGGCCGTTTATGGCGATCACATCCAGGGCGTGCTGCTGACCAACGCCTTCGAGCAGAGCAACGGGCGGGTACAGTAGGTCTCTCGGGTTGCCGGAGGCCGTTAGGATCCCTGCGCCCAGGCTTAATATGCAGCGCACTCCTTTGTTGCGCCCGGGCGAGGGTTCTGGCACTCTCCCGCCGTTTTCGAGGGGTCGGCGGAAGTTTTTAAATAAGCCTTTGAAATCGCAAATTAATTTGCCTCTGTGACAGAGGCAAATACAAGAATCACAACGGGGTAAACATGACCTTGCAAACACTCATCATCGCCTGCGGCGTGCTGGCGGTTCTTTACGGCATCTTCGGCATCACGCGCATCGTTAAGATGCCGGCTGGCAATGCCCGTATGCAGGAAATTGCCGCCGCCATTCAGGAAGGTGCGGGCGCCTATCTCAATCGCCAGTACACGACCATCGGCGCTGTCGGTGTGGTGGTGGCGATTATTCTCGGGGCCACGCTCGGCGTGACAGTGGCGGTTGGCTTCGTCATCGGCGCTGTCCTCTCGGGCCTGGCCGGCTATGTCGGCATGAACGTCTCAGTGCGCGCCAACGTACGCACGGCAGCGGCCGCCATGAACGGCGGCTTGAAGCAAGCGCACGCGGTGGCTTTCCAGGCCGGCGCCATCACCGGCATGCTGGTGGTGGGCTTGGGCCTGCTCGGCGTCGCCGGTTACTTCTTTGTGCTGACGGCGCGCGGCATGGAACTGCGTGACATCGTCTGGGGCCTCATCGCGCTCAGCTTCGGCGCTTCCTTGATCTCGATCTTCGCCCGCCTCGGCGGCGGTATTTTCACCAAGGGCGCCGACGTCGGCGCCGACCTGGTCGGCAAAGTCGAAGCCGGTATCCCTGAAGATGATCCGCGCAACCCGGCCGTCATCGCCGACAACGTTGGTGACAACGTCGGCGACTGCGCCGGCATGGCCGCGGACTTGTTCGAAACTTACGCCGTGACGATTGTCGCCACCATGTACCTGGGCTCGCTGTATTTCACGGACTCCCAGGTTGTAGGCGCGATGCTTTATCCGCTGGTCATCGGCGCGGTTTGCATCATCGCCTCCATCATCGGCACGTTCTTCTCGGGCATCGGCTCCAGCGGCAAGATCATGGCCGCGCTTTATCGCGGCTTTATCGTCACCGCCGTCATCTCGGCGATTCTGATTGTAGTGGTGACCCAGCAGGTGTTCGGTGACGGACTGACGACCGCTGAGGGCCGCCTCATCAGTTCCATGGATCTGATCAAGTGCTCCTTTGTGGGATTGGTCGTCACCGGCCTGATCATCTGGATCACCGAGTACTACACCGGGACCAACTTCCGTCCCGTGCAATCGGTCGCAGCTGCTTCAACCACGGGTCACGGCACCAACATCATCCAGGGTCTCGCGATCTCAATGGAAGCGACCGCTCTGCCCGTGCTGGTGATCTGCGCCGGCATCATCGTGGCTTACCTCACGGCCGGTATCTTCGGCCTCGCGGTTGCCGCGACCACCATGCTGGCGCTGGCCGGCATCGTTGTGGCGCTCGATGCTTACGGTCCGGTGACTGACAACGCCGGCGGTATCGCCGAAATGTCGCATCTGCCGCCGGAAGTGCGCGTTGTCACCGACGCGCTCGATGCGGTCGGCAACACCACCAAAGCCGTGACCAAGGGCTACGCCATTGGTTCAGCCGGTCTAGCGGCGGTGGTGCTATTCTCATCCTACACTGCGGACTTGAAACACTACTTCGGTAACCTCGACATTCAGTTCAGCCTCGAGAATCCGTTTGTCGTGGTTGGCCTGTTCATCGGCGGCTTGCTGCCGTACCTGTTCGGCGCCATGGGCATGCAGGCCGTCGGCCGTGCGGCCGGTGCGGTGGTGAACGAAGTGCGCCGGCAATTCAAGGAAATCCCCGGCATCATGGAAGGCACCGCAAAGCCCGACTACGGCCGCGCCGTCGACATGCTGACCAAAGCCGCGATCAAGGAAATGATCCTGCCGTCACTGCTGCCGGTTCTGTCGCCGATCGTGCTGTACTACGTGGTCAAGGCCGTCGCCAATCAGGCGGAAGCCTTCACCGCGCTGGGCGCCATGCTGCTCGGCACCATCGTCACGGGCCTGTTCGTCGCGATCTCGATGACCTCGGGCGGCGGCGCTTGGGACAACGCCAAGAAGTACATCGAAGACGGCCATTACGGCGGCAAAGGTTCCGACGCTCACAAGGCGGCGGTGACCGGCGATACCGTCGGTGATCCGTACAAGGACACCGCCGGTCCGGCCGTGAACCCGATGATCAAAATCATCAACATCGTCGCCTTGCTGCTGCTGGCGGTGCTCGCCGCCTAAGAGCCGCACGCTGAAAAGAAGAACGCCCCGGTCTTTCGGACTAGGCCGCGATCAGCAAAAGTGGGAACCGCTTTTGCGGCAGATCGCGGCCTGATTCAAAAAAGGCGGCTGATCCATTTTGGATCAGCCGCTTTGGCGTTTTGCTGTGAAGCTCAAAACAACTTGAGGCGTTACCTCGGCGGCGCGCCGGGACCGGTTTGGCCCGGTGCGCCCATGCGGCCGACGTTGCCAAGCAGCTGCTCGATAATGCTGACTTCGCGGCCCATGGTGGGCGTCGAGCGTTCCTCGGGCGTGATGTTCTGACCATCCTCGAGGTTGAGCTTGCGCACGCCCGACAAAATCCCGCGCGGATCGAAGCTGACCACATAGATCGTGCGGTCCAGCTCGTGGTTAGGATAGAAGGCGTACTGCGTGGTGTGGGCGCTGATGTAGTACCAGTTCTCCTGGTCGAAGACCGCCGTGGTGGCGGGCGTTCCCAAGATGCCTTGGACGTCTTGGCGGGTTTGCTCGCCGGGCGCCAGCTTGGCCAGGGCTTCGGGCGTGGGCAGGTTGCCGCGCGCCTCTATATCCTTGGCGCAGCCCGACAATAATACAGCCGCCAGCGCCAGGATGGCGGCGGTTGGCAGGCCCAACGGTTTATTTCTGGTCTTCATGGACTGACGTATTATATCACCTCGCGGCGGATGCCCAGCCCCCAACGACGAAAACCGCCTAAACTGAGCGCCGCCACAATTCATTCCAGCAAAGTTCCTGTCATGTTTTTCGCCAAATTTTTCCGTCGCTTCGAGCCTGCTCCGGAAGCCACCTTACGGCTCTATGGGACGGTGGTGGCGAAGGCGCGTGACCCGGTCTTTTATGCCGGGCTCGCGGTGCCGGATACGGTCAACGGACGTTTTGATATGGTCGTGATTCACGCCATGCTGGTGCTGCGGCGCTTGCGAGGCGAGGGCGTCCACGCCGACGTTACAGGTAAGGCGCTGCTGGAATTGCTGTTCAGCGACATGGATCGTTCTCTGCGCGAAATGGGCGTCGGTGACATGGGCCTCAAGCATCACATCAAGCGCATGGCCAAAGCGATGTTCGGTCGGGCTCAGGCCTACGAGGCCGGCCTGGACGGCGAGGCCTCGGCTTTGATCGAGGCGCTCAAGGATAATCTTTATCGCCACACACAAGCCAATGCGGATCAGATCACGCGCATGGCAGATTACTTGCGCCGCGCTGCGCATCACGTCGCGGGAGAAAGTGTCGCGGAAATCATCGCGGGCAACGTCAATTTGAATGTCCCCGTGACGGGAGCGAGCCATGCCGGTTGATGATCCGTCACGAGATCCCCACCAGGATATTGCGCCGGAGTTTTCCTTTCCGCTCGATGTCACGTCGTTGGCGCCGTCCGGCAAGAGCTACAGCATCAAGGCCTCCGCCGCCGAGCGGGCGCGGGTCGCAAAACGTCTAGATCTGCAGGACATCAAAACACTGACGGCCACGGTGGACGTGAAACCGGCCGCCGGCGGCTTCATCAAAGTGACGGGACAGGTCGATGCCGCGGTGGTCCAGACCTGTGTGGTTACTCTGGTCCCAGTACCGGCAACGGTCAGTGACGCCATCAGCGCGCGTTTCATCACCGAGGAGCGGGCGGCCAAGGAAAAGGTCAAACGCGCGAAAGCCAAGGCGCGCGGGGATGAAGAAGAGATCGTCGAGGTCGATCTGGACGATCCTCCGGAGGTGGCGAAAGGCGGGCGAATCGACTTAGGCGAGGTGGCGGTCGCTCACCTGGCCTTGGCGCTGAACCCCTATCCCCGGGCCCCCGGGGCGGCCTTTAAGCCCGAAGCCTGGGGCCTGGAGCCCGAAAAGGCCGAAATTACCCCTGCCAGCCCCTTCGCCGCCCTGGCTAAACTTAAGAAAACCCCTAAGACTCCGGGGCCTAAGGGCGGAAAGGGGTAGGGACGAGCGTCCTTGCTTCCGGGGGGGTTTTTCGCTATCTAGTCGCGCTTTCCGGCTCCCTGGTTCCTCGCCGAGAGGAATCCGGGCTCCCGACCACGTCACCACGAAAGATCACGTCCATGGCGGTTCCTAAGAAGAAAGTTTCCAAGTCGCGCCGCGATATGCGTCGCTCGCATCACGCTCTGACGACCGGAGCCCATCAGGAATGCCCGAATTGCGGCGAACTGAAGCGCCCACACCATCTGTGCACTTCCTGCGGCTATTACGATGGTCGTGAAGTTGCCTCTGAGTCCGAGGCTGTTGCCTAGCCCCGCTCGTCATATAATAGTCTAAATGTGACCCGCGCGCGGTAAACGCGCGCGATATTAAAGATGCGGCCTTCCGCCGCGGGGGTCGCCGCGTGAGACGATTCTCCCGCGGTCGGGGGACACGTGAAGCGGCGATTGTGCCGCCTCGCGGTGCGGCTTAACTGGTCGGGATTATTGTGAGCGCGGCCTTCACCCTCTCGCTGGATGCCATGGGCGGCGACTACGCCCCACAAATCGTCGTTCGGGGCGCGGCGCTGGCGCGCGAACGCTATCCCACCGCCCATTTCCTTTTGTTTGGCGACGAAGCCAAATTGAAACCACTGTTGCTCGGCGACAAAGCTCTGGCCGCCTGCTGCACCATCCACCACACCGATCAAATCATCACCGGCGACACCAAGCCCAGCCAAGCCATTCGCCAGGGCCGCCAGTCGAGCATGTGGAAAGCCATCGAAGCCGTTAAGAACGGGAAGGCTGCCGGCGTGGTCTCGGCCGGCAATACCGGCGCGCTCATGGCTATGGCGAAAATCATCATGCGGACGTTGCCCGGCATCGACCGCCCGGCGATCTGTTCCTTGTTCCCGACCCGCGTCGGGGAGACGGTGATGTTGGATCTCGGCGCGAATTCTCAGTGCGACGCGCGCAATCTGGTGGAGTTCGCCGTCATGGGTGAATGCTTCGCCCGTGCCATTCTCGGTCTTGAGCGCCCCAGCGTCGGCCTCCTTAATATCGGATCGGAAGATGTGAAGGGCACCGATGCGCTGCGCGACGCGGCCCAAGTGCTGCGCAGTTCCCACCTTGATATGGAGTTCAAGGGTTTCGTTGAAGGCGACGACATTACCAAAGGCACGGTCGATGTGGTCGTGACCGATGGGTTTACCGGAAATGTCGCGTTGAAAACCGCCGAAGGCACGGCAAAGATGTTCTCTGAGTTTCTTAAGACCGCCATCCGTAGTTCCTGGCTGGCAAAGTTCGGTATGATCTTCGCAAAGCCCGTCCTCTCGCAAGTTATGGCGCGGCTCGACGCCCGCCGCTATAACGGTGCCCTGTTTGTGGGTCTCAACGGAGTGGTGGTGAAAAGTCATGGCGGCACCGACGCGGTCGGCTTCGCGAATGCCATCGGCGTGGCCGTGGACATGATCGCGCGCGACCTCAATACCCGGATCGGCGAAGAGTTGGCGCGCATCGCCGCCGAGCAATCGGAACAGGCTGTTGAACTCGCCGAAGCGATCGTGGAGACCGCGCCGCGATGATCATTCGTTCCGTGATTCAAGGCGTCGGATCGTATCTGCCCGAGAAAATCCTGACCAACGCCGATCTCGCTAAAAAAGTCGACACATCCGACGAATGGATCGTCGAACGCTCCGGCATCCGCGAGCGCCATATCGCCGCCGACAATGAAAAAACCTCCGACCTGGCTATTGCCGCGGCGACCCAGGCACTGGCCGCCGCCGGCCGCGACGGCAAGGACGTTGATCTGTTTATCGTCGCCACCGCGACGCCCGACCAGACATTTCCAGCCACCGCCGCGCGCGTGCAAGCCGCCCTCGGCCGCCCCGGTGTGCCGTCCTTCGATATCCAGGCGGTATGTTCGGGTTTTGTCTACGGCGTCGCGGTCGCCGACAACTTCATGAAGGCCGGCCAGGCAAAATGCGCCGTGCTTATCGGCGCTGAAGTATTCTCGAGGATTCTGGATTGGACCGACCGCGCCACTTGCGTGTTGTTCGGCGACGGCGCGGGCGCGGTCGTGCTCGGCGTGGAAGAGGGCAAAGGCACCACCGGCGATCGCGGTGTGCTCTCGACGCATTTACATTCCGACGGGCGCCACCACGACATGCTCTATTGCGACGGCGGACCATCGACGACGCAAACCGCCGGCTATATCCGCATGAAGGGCAAGGAAGTCTTCCGTCACGCGGTCGTCAATTTAGCCGATGCCGTGCATGAAGCTTTGGCCGCCAATAACGTCTCCATCGATGATGTGGACTGGCTGGTCCCGCATCAGGCCAATAAGCGCATCCTCGACGGCACAGCGCACAAGCTGGGTCTCGACCCTGCCAAAGTCATCGTCACCGTCGACCGCCATGCCAATACCTCAGCCGCTTCGATTCCCTTGGCTTTGGCCTCGGGCGTGGCTGATGGACGCATCAAACCGGGCAATTTGGTGCTGATGGAGGCCATGGGCGGCGGCTTTACCTGGGGTTCCGCGCTCGTCCGCATGTAGGACGTTTCGTCCGCAAAACCGCGCCACACAAGGTCTACGCCCTGGTTAATCACAACGCTCAGGTTGAACCGGGGCATGCATCCTCTAAATCATTGCTACACATAGATAACCTGTATTGACGAATTTGGGCGGAACGGGCTAAGCTCTTGAACTCACGCGACTTCGGCAGGAGAGCGCGAAGATGGGAGAAACAATTACCCGGGCTCAGTTGAGCGAGGCCATCTATCAAGAGGTGGGCCTTTCCCGGAATGAGTCGGCGGATTTGCTGGAGATGGTGCTAGGTGAGATCACCCAGGCGCTCCTCAAAGGCGAAACCGTAAAAATCTCCTCCTTTGGGAGCTTTTCCGTGCGCCAGAAGGGCCAGAGGATTGGCCGCAACCCCAAGACCGGGGAAGAGGTGCCGATTCTGCCCCGTAAGGTGCTGGTTTTCCGGCCTTCTCAGCTGCTCAAAGGCCGAATCCGCCAGGGCCACTCGACCCGTGCGACCACGCCCTGATTAAGCCCAGCGGGTGCTCAAGACCGTGACCTCCGATGATCTCAACGACACCGACGAGTCCAGCCTAGCTGATACAAGGTCCGGAGAAGCGCGCCGCCCCGCCAAATCGGAAGCTGCCTTTCGGACCATCAGTGAAGTCGCCGACGACTTGAACGTGCCCCAGCATGTCCTCCGATTTTGGGAAACCAAGTTCACCCAGATCCGCCCGCTCAAACGCGGCGGCGGCCGGCGCTACTACAGGCCAGAAGACGTCACGTTGCTGAAGCGCATCCGGACGCTCTTGTACACAGATGGACTGACCATAAAGGGTGTGCAGAAGCTCCTGCGCGAGACCGGCGCCCGCGCCGCCCCCGAAGAGGCGGCGCCCGAAGGGCTGTCCGTGGCCGACTTGCCCATGGGGCTGGCCAGGGATGAAGCTGTGCGGCTGCTGTCGGAACTGAAGACCTTACGCGACGACCTGCGCAACGCTCTTCGAGCCGCCTAAACAGCCTAAAATATAAGAATTTAGCGGGCTGAAGTGCCGGTTGTTTTGCCGCCATGCGCTGTCTATAGTGCGCGCCGCTTCGGCCGGGGCCCCAATGCGAAAATCCCCGTCCGAGCAAAGGTCGGGGCGTAGCGCAGCCTGGTAGCGCACTTGACTGGGGGTCAAGGGGTCGCAGGTTCAAATCCTGTCGTCCCGACCAATTTAATCCTTCTAGGTTAATGACTTAGATGGATTTATCCCAGGCTTCACTCATATCCGTTGCCTGTATCCACACTCTAGACGGAGTGAGGAACGAACATGGCAAGTTTTCGCCGCAGAAAAAGTAAGTGGGAGGCTCAGGTCCGCTTAGCCGGGCATAGGCCAATAAGCAGGAGCTTTACCCTAAAGGAGGATGCCCAGAAGTGGGCAAGGGACAGGGAGGGCCAAGTTCAACGCCAGGGCCTACCAGAAAATCAGGCCAGGCTACGCTCTGTAACCCTGAAGCAATTGATGGAACGCTACCGGGATACCATCTCCGCCCATAAAAGCTGGGGGAGGAACGAAGCATTTGTCCTTAATGCCCTAATGCGACAGGATTTTGCCCAAGTATCCATCGTTAGCC
>CANJLF010000007.1 GCA_947475295.1 Fidelibacterota bacterium | reverse complement strand
GCAGACTTGCCCTGCGCCATCAGCACCTCGATCTGCCTTAACTTGGAAACAACCTGCTCCGCACCTAATCCACGTTTCGTCATCTTCAGCTCCTCCTGTATGGGTCAATTCTCTCAAATCGACCGGTACAAAAAAAGCCGTCAGGTCATCGGCAAACGCTCCGGGGTTGTGGTCCGGCTCAGCTACATTCCCGCCGGCTCCGAAACCTCGCCGCTCGACTTCGACAAAACCCGCATGACCGCGCTTTTCGACCTCGGCCGAAGCCACGCCCTGGCGAATGAGGTTTGGGAACCGGTCGAGCGCTGACTTTTTCCGTTTGTGACCGAACTCATGGATAGACATAGGTCATCCATGAGTGGTTTTATAAGAAAGCTAATTGGTGTTATTGCTGTGGCTTTGGGGCTGACAAAGAGCAATGCCTATGTTTGGCAAATCCGTATCGCGCCTGTCGATCCTCGCGGCTTGTGTTTTCCTCGGGGGCGCGGCTCACGCTCAGCCAAAGCCGAGCTTCGCCTGCAAAAGGGCGACTGAGATTTCGCAAAAGATCATTTGCGGCAATGCAGACCTTGCCGAACTCGATGCCCGCCTGACCGCTGTTTACGCGGCGCGGCGGGCGGAACTCGATCGCGCCGGTCAGGCGGCGTTAAATCGAAACCAGAAGACTTGGGTTGAGGGCCGCGCGAAGGCTTGCGCGCCGCCCGCCGTCAAGGATGACACTGAAAGCAGGGTGGACTGCCTTCGCGAGTTCTATCAGCACCGCTTGTCAGCCTTGAACGGCGTGTGCGAAACCGGCGACTACACCGTGTACGAGATGGCGAATTCTAAAACACCGTGGTCGATGAAGCTGCCCAGGGGATTTAAGGCAAAACCCGATGTGCAGGTCTATCGCAATACGGCTTTTGTGATGAACAACAACCTTCCCAGCGAGGACTTAATCGCCGCGTCAAGTTCCGGCGAAGGCATGCCATGCTGTGGCGGCGAGCGACTTATGACGTGCCTCGCCACAGGGCCAAATGGCGCGGAGTGGTTGGTGAGCACCGACGGGAAACATTTGTACTACGCGCTCGCAAAAGATATGGAAGCGGCTAGCACCTATGATGCGCGCATCGCGGCTGAGCGCCGCGCAAATAAGGGACCGCAAGGACCGAAGAAAAAATGACGATGGATTTACGGAGAGGATTTTTCCGGTTTTGGCTTGTGGCGTCTCTCGGGTGGATTGGCTACATCGCGTGGAGCGAGCCCGGCCTAAAGGACTCGGTTCTGGCCATATGGCAGCACGTGCCATCCGCTGCCGAGATCGCCGCCCAGCAAAAGGAGTCCGATGCTCTATTTGATCAGCTGGAAAAGATCGGCTGTGTCGAGCGGAGCTTCGACGAAATGAGCGATGAATGCCTGAATGCCTACATGATGTCGGTCGCGGCCGCGCCCGATAAGGTGGAAATAAATCGCGACCAGGCTTGGGACAACGTGAGATCGGCTGCGCTCAAGGCCGGTGCGGCACCGGTCGCGTTTGCCGGTGTGCTTCTCCTTCTGCTTTGGGTCACCCAGGGATTTCGCGGCCGAAAAACTTAGATCACGAACCGCGGCGCTCATAGACGACGGCGTTGCCAATCCGGATGCCGACCAGCCGCCGTGTCACAATAGTCCGCAACTAGAGAGACGTATATTTTGCCCTGCTCGCCCGGCGGCTTCTTTCGGCGGCCCCCGCAACCAAACGCGCGGGCTGCCGTTGTACTGTTGGCGGAAAATAGCAGAAATCCGGTGATAAAATGAGTCTACCGAATATCAAAAAGTCGCTCATGCAGATCCAAAATGAGATTGTCTCATTCATGAAGCGACATGCCGGCCGAGACGAAAGTTGGTACGTCGGAACGGCCAAGGACGGCAGAGCTCAGCTATTCAGCGTCCACGGATTCAAAAAGTGCGATGTCGGACTCTATCGCACCGTCGCGACCAGCTCAGACGCCGCCGCCCTCGCGACGTACTTAATGGATCATGGCGCACAGGGTGATTCCGGGCGAAAGCCCGAGGCAACATCGGTTTATATTTTCAGAATGGCGCGTCATACCTCGCCCGCAAGATTGTCAAATGGCCTAGCCAGCCGCTGCGCCTGAACTGCTTTCGGGCGCGGCAGGCATCGGACGCTAGTTCACCTAAACTTCAGCCCGCTTTAAAACCGTGAAGCCTTGCCGGATTGTCGACCAGAATTCGGTGGATGACATCCTCGGGCCCCAGCGCCATGAGCCGTGAGAGGTCGCGGTTGTCGTCGTTGACGCGGTATTCGCTGGGCTCCGTCGGCGGCACGCCCGGCGTGCGGTTGGTATGAGGCCAGTCGCTGGCCCAGACAACACGTCGGGGCGCGAGGGCGATAAAGCTGGCAGCCAGCTTATCCACAGCCGCGTCCTTGTCAGGCATGTCCGGCAGCCGGTAGGGCGCGGAAATCTTGACATAGACGTGCTCCAAGCCCAGCAGCTTCATAATGGCGTCGCGCGGCGCGCCGGTCTCGGCCGGCGACAACATGGCGTAATGGTCCAACATGATCGGAACCGGCGAACGCGCGATCTCCTCGGCTAAGGTGGCGATCATGGCGGGCACAGCATAGAGCTGTACATGCCAGCCGACCTCACGCACCTTGGCGGTCATGGCTTTGAGCTGCTGCCGCGCCTCATCGGACGTCAGCGTGCCGGTCGATTCCACATTGAGGCGAACGCCACTGACGCCCCGGCGCTTGAGCGGCGCGAGTTGGGCGGCCGGCGTCTTTGGATCAATCACCGCGATGCCGCGTCCGTTTTCACCCAAGGCATCAAGCACTTCGAGCATGAACGTGTTGTCGGTGCCGTACACGCTCGGCTGAACCAGCACGACGCGCAATAGCCCGAGACCTTTTAAGTGCGCGCGCAGATCGGCGAGCGACGCTTCCTTGGGCGTGTAGGCCCGGTCGGCGACCATCGGGTACCGCGGACGGGGGCCTATCACATGAACCTGGCAATCGCAGCCATTGGGGGGAATTGTCATGGCATGAACTTTCTTCGGCAGAAGGGTCGTAAGGGCGGCAGCGGTCAGGCCGGCAACGACGGTGCGGCGATCAGTCTCACGATTAGATTTCATGGGGTCTTCTCCCGGACGGTATTGGCGCGGCTTAAGTGACGGAGCAATAAGGTCAGAAGCGTCGATAGGAACAGAAAACCGGCGATGGCGCCGAAGCCAGCCGCATAACCGCCCGTGCTTTCGCGTAATATGCCGACGAGCGGGGGACCTACGAACCCTCCGATTGTACCAATGGAGTTGATAAAGGCCAAACCGCCCGCAGCCGCGGCACCCGAGAGGAAGCGGGTCGGCACTGACCAGAACAGCGCCCGCGCCGCGTTAATGCCAAGCAGCGAAAGCGTGATGCCGGCAAGCCCGATGCTCGCCGACGCGCTAACCAACGACGGCAACAGAGCCACAGCCGCCAGCAGCAGGGCTATCGCGATGTTATTGAGATAGCTCGCCCGCTTGTCGGCGACATAGGCCCATACCAGCGCGCCGATTGTCGCCACCACATAGGGAAGGGTCGAGAGCATGCTGGTCTCAAAGTTGGTGAGCGCTTCGGTCTTGATGATTTGCGGCAGCCACAGTCCGATCCCATAGCTGCCGACGATCAGGCCGAACTGGATCCCAGCCAATATCAAGACGCGGGTGTCGGCGAAGGCTTCCAGTACGCGGGTGCGCTGATGCGGGACGGGCGGTTCATCCAGCATCTGAGCGAGCCGGGCGCGCTCAATGGGCGTGAGCCATGTGGCCTCGGCGGGTGTGTTGCACAAGACCCGGAGCACGACGACGCCGAGGACGACGGCAGGAAGACTGATGAGGATGAACATCCACTGCCAGCCGGCGAAGCCCCAAATCCCATCCATTTCAAGGAGCGCGCCGCTGAGCGGTGTGCCGATCACCGAAGAAAGCGGGATGGCGATCAGGAACCAGGCCAGCACGCGCGCGCGATAGGCCTTAGGAAACCAACAGGCCAGGAAATAGGCGACGCCGGGAAAGAACCCAGCTTCGGCCACACCCAACAGGAAGCGGACGATGACGAAGCTGATGGGCCCCGTGACAAAGGCAGTCAGGGCCGAGGCGATGCCCCAGGTAATCATGATGCGGGCGAGCCACTTGCGCGCGCCGAAGCGATAGAGGGCGAGGTTGCTGGGGATTTCGAACAGGCAATAGCCGGCGAAGAAGACGCCCGCGGCCCAGCCGTATTGCGAGGGCGTCAGGCCGAGATCGCGGTTCATGGTGAGCGCGCCGACGCCGAGACTGGTGCGGTCGATGTAATTGACGATGTAGGCGGTAATCAGCAGGGGCAGGAAGCGCAGCGCCACCTTGCGCAATATCGCCGCGTCTTGTGCGTCGGCCATCCCCATCCCCCGAAGCCGCTTTAGGTCAGTGCGCGCATAAGCGAGCGGCCAGCGCCTTGCCCGTAGCCTGCGTGCCAAGCTTACCGCCCACGTCGATTGTGGACTCCCCTGCCCGCACCGCCCCCCGCACAGCTGCCTCGATGGCGGCGCCCGCCTTGATGAAGGCGTCGCGCTTGTGGCGCTGGCCCATCCAATCGAGCAGAAGCGCCGCGGAAAGGATCAGCGAAAAGGGATTGGCCTTGTCCTGGCCGGCGATGTCGGGGGCCGAACCGTGGGCGGCCTGCGCCATGGCATGGTCGGCACCGGCATTGACCGATCCCCCGAGGCCGATGCTGCCCGAGAGCTCGGCGGTGAGATCGGACAGAATATCCCCAAACATGTTGGTGGTGACGATGACGTCGAATTTAGAAGGGTTACGCACGGCGTGGGCCATCATGGCATCGACAATGACATCATCGACCACGACCTCCGGATAGTCGCGGGCAACAGCGCGGCAGGAGTCCAGGAAAAGGCCGTCGCCGATCTTCAGCACATTGGCCTTGTGAACCAGCGTCACATGCTTTTTGCGGCGCATGGCGAGTTCAAAGCCGGCGCGGGCGATGCGTTCGCTGCAATAACGCGTCACGCGCCTGAGCGAGATGGCCACGTCCGGCGTGACCAGCATCTCGGCATTGCCCTTTTCCATATTGCGGTCGGCGTAGAAGCCTTCGACGTTTTCCCGCACCACGACCAGGTCAAAGGGACCAACCGGCGCTTTGACGCCGTCCATGGTTCGGGCGGGACGGATATTGGCAAAGAGGTCGAGCTCCTTGCGCAGATACATGGAAGGATTGACCTCGCCCTTGCCGGCATCTTTAAAGTCGGCCGTCGATGCGGGACCGAGAACGATGCCGTCGGCGGCCCGCAAGCGCTGCGCAAAATTCGGCGGAAGGGTCGCGCCATACTGTTCCAGACTCGCATGGCCTACCGGCAGTTCCTCGAACGCGAGCTTCAGACCGAAGGCGTCCGAGGCAGCGGCGAGAACCTCGCGGGTCGCGCTGGAAATTTCAGGCCCAATACCGTCGCCGGGCAACATCAAAATCTTCATCGAAGAGTTCCGCTATTTTGCACGCGCGGGGGCATGCCGTGAGCGCGTGATCGGCGCTAAGATATCACGGCATACAAGGGCCGCCATTGGGCTCTTGAAGGATTTCCGACGACGAGGCGAAATCTCTCCTGCCGTGGAGGCAGGGGTCGAAGGTCCGAGGTGCGCGACTCTTCTGCTGAGGCGGCCCTCTCAATCCCCGCCACCGCCGCCTTCGTGCCGCTAGGGTCGCACGTAGCTGTAACCCTGTTCCTGCAGTTCCATGATGCGCACAATTCCCGCCGGCACGACTTTCACGCCCTCCAGTGGGGTAATCGCGTGACCCTCGCGTTTCTCGGCGTTCGCCTTGGCATTGCCACACATGCTGAGCGCTATATTGGGTATGCTTTTCCTGGCTTCATTGATGCGGTCCTTGACCGGCGATGTGTCGCTGCGCAGCATCATGATGCCGGGGCCATAAGCGACAATTTCGATCGTGACGGACTGACCTTTCTCATCATAATATTTCTTCGCGTTCATGGCATTGGCGAGGGTGATGTTCATCGTCTGGGTATCCTCGGTGTCAACTTGGAGGACAAGGCGATGCTCAGTGGATTGTTGTGCGAAAGCGCCCTGCGCGCTCGCGAACAAGGTAAGTAGGGAAAGTGCGCCTAGAACCGCCGCCAATCGCGATTTCTTGAACATGGTTTCCTCCCAGGATGCTGTGCCGGCCATGGTAGTTGGTGCAACCAAGCTGTACAACTTGGTTGTGGGATGCTGAGGCGAAAGGTAACGTAATCGTGTTCCCTTGGGCTAAATACATGGACAGATTCATGATTCTCGCTAGTGGTAGAACGGCGGTTTTCGCATTTTGCACCGCGATATTCCTCGCTTTGAACGCCTTCGCGCAGCAGTCGGCGGCACCCGCCGTACAGTGGCCAGAGCCGGACCCGGAAACGCTGCCCGCCGGCGCCTTGAAGGATACAGTGCTTTACGGCCAGCGGCTTATCGCCGAGACCTACGCCCTCGTCGGCCCGGAAGTGGCCGAAAAAAGAATGCGGTACTCCGGAAATAATTTGTCCTGCCAGAGCTGCCATTTGAAAGCCGGAACCCAGCGGTTTGCCCTGCCGTTGATCGGAGTCTATGGGGCGTTCCCGACTTACATGGGAAGAGAGGATGAGGTGCGGACTTTGGAAGAGCGCATAAACGGTTGCTTCGAGCGCAGCATGAATGGACGAGCTCTTCCTGTCGGCGGTAAAGAGATGAAAGCCCTGATGGCCTATATCCAATTTTTGAGCACTGGCATACCTGTGGGCACGTCGCTACCGGGCCGAGGAACGCCGGCACTGGCGTTGCTCAATCGCGCCGCCGATCCGCGGCGCGGCGCGGCGGTTTATAAAGAAAACTGCGCGGTGTGCCATCAGGCCAACGGACGCGGTCAGCGCAAAGGCACGGCGGGAGATGCGCAGGGTTATATGTTCCCGCCACTGTGGGGACCCGACACCTTCAACGACGGTGCGGGTATGCACCGCCTGATTTCATCCGCCGCCTTCATCCATGCGAATATGCCGTTTGGCGTGGCTGGCGACAAACCTAAGCTATCAAATGAGGAAGCCTGGGATGTTGCGGCTTACATTAATAGCCAGCCACGGCCTAAGCGCGCCAATCTTGACCGCGATTACCCAAACCGGTCTCGCAAGCCTGTGGATGCCCCCTTCCCGCCGTTTGTCGACAATTTTCCACTGGAGCAGCACCGCTTAGGTCCTTACCGGCCCATTCTCGACTCTCAGAAGTAATCAAGCGCTTCCAGCACCACACCGCGGGGGATGATGCGCAAATGCCGCGAGGTTTTGCTTTTGCGAACGGCTACATTGCCGGCTTACTGACCGCGGCTCAGGAAGAAGTTGCGTAGCAGCCGCGTCATCGAGCTTGTGCAGGCCCTGGGCGAAGCCGCCAAGCGTGGTGCTTTGTTTTATAACGTCGACCGCGCTCTAAAGACCGATATCGCCGCGCGCATGGGCGGCTACGCGGCCGATCTCGACGGCTTAGACGATGCCGCGTGGGCCGCGTTGAAGGGCGAAGCGGTCAAACGCTTCGCACGGCTTCGGCGCGAAGGCGTCCGGGCGCTGTTCGATCTTCTGAATGAGGCCAAGGGCTATAGTTATCTCAAGAGCCTGGGCTGCCGCGACATCGCTTTTGTCGCCCACACTTACGACCGCAAGAGCCCGGATCTTTCGGCGACCTTAGACGGGCGCCAGGTGCTGTGCGAAGTCAAAACCGTCGAGATTTCCGGCGAAGCGCCGGAAACCTTCATTGCGGAAAAATTCACCAAGATCATGAACGAAGCTGTGGCGCAACTCGGCCCCGGACATCAGCGCAAGATCGTTTACGTCGTGCTCAGGGGGCGGATGCCACAAGATCTGGCCGACGCCAAAGCCCGCCTTGACCTATTTCTGGCGGCGGCGCCCTTCCCCGACGTCGAGATTAAAACCTGCGTCGGGATCTAGTGGCGGACACTAGCGTTGAAGCAGGCATCGTGGCCGCCCGCACAAACCGCTGACCAGCTTAGGTTTCTGCCCCGCGCCGGCGCCTTCCGTCCTTGACCGACCGCGGCCTCCTGACGGTACAATGGCGAAATTCCTGGGGGTTCGGAACATGGCTTCCGACGACGAAGCATCCGATTACGCGGTCAAAGCCGTCAAAGAGGTTCTGGACCGCAAGGTTTTCCCGCCCGCCACCACTATCTTTCAAGAAGGCGACGGGGCGCGAAACGCCTATATCCTGCTGCGCGGCGACGTCACCATCGTCACCGGCATGGGCGGAACGCTGGAACGCGTGCTGGTGAAGATCAAACCTGGCCAGATGTTCGGCGAGCTCGCGCTCATGGCCAAGTCGCAGCGCACCGCATCGGCCCGCACCGAAACCGGCTGCGAACTTCTGACCATCAGCCAAGAGAAGTTACAAAAGAAGCTCGGCGATGCCGATCCGTTTGTGCGCTATTGGATCGAGTACCTGTCAAAACGCGTGATCGACCTGACCGCGACAAAGCATAGCATCAGCGACGACAGCTAGCCGCGCATCTCGATATAAGCCGCTTCGATATTGCGGGTGAACAGATCCGTATCAAATAGCGGTGACGTCGCGCGGTTGCGCGCGAGCTTCTGCCTAACGGCCGCAAGGCGCTCGGGCTCTTTGGCCAATTGCACGGCCAACGCCTCATAGGCGGCCATGGCCGGCGCGATCATCTCGGGCATATCCAATGCCGTGAGCAGGCTGGCGGCGACACGGGAGGGAAAGGTCTCGCCCGGACAGGTGAGCACCGGCAGGCCGACCCAGAGCGCATCGCTGGCGGTGGTGTGGGCGTTGTAAGGCAGCGTATCGAGGAATAAGTCGGCGACCTGGTGCCGCGCGAGATGTTCTTCCGGCTGGGTGCGACCCGCAAAGACCAAGCGTGACGGATCGACACCGCGCGTTTGCGCTTCGCGGCGCAAGTTCGCGGCGGCCGCGGGATCTTCTGACAGTAGCCAGAGCACGCTACCCTCAACAGCCTTCAGAATCCGCATCCAGGCATTAAAGGTAGCCGGAGTGATTTTATAGTGATTGTTGAAACAGCAGAATACGAAGCCGGAGTCCGGCAAGCCGAGCTCGGTGCGGGTGAAAACCTGGTCGCCGACTTTGCGCTTGCGGTCGTTGACCTGGTAGCTGTTGGGAAGATTGACGATTTTCTCGGTATAAAAGTGCCGCGACGCATCGGGGATAATGGTGTTGTCGGCGATGAGGTAGTCGATGTACGGCGCACCCAAGGTGCAGGGATAACCCAGATAGGCCACCTGGATCGGCGCGGCGCGGTGAGCAAAAATGCCCAAGCGATGGCCGCCGCTAAGGCCTTTCAGATCCACGGCGATGTCGATCTCCATTTCCCGCGACAGGGCCGCCACCTCGCGGTCGGTACGCGTGGTCACATCGACATAACGGTCGCAGGCAGCGATGATGCGCTTTTGCATGTCGTCGCCATTCTGGGGGCCGAAGGAAAAGGCGATGACCTCGAACTTACTGCGGTCGTGGCACTCGAATAGTTCCGCGATCAGGTAAGCGGTGGCGTGGCGGTGGAAGTCGGCCGAATAATAACCAAGCCTGATGCGCCCTTGACTAATATCCTTCGGGCGGGGGTGTGCGGGCAACGGACCCAGCGCCGGATTTTCCGGGCATTCCATCGCCGTCCAGATTTCGGCGGCCTTGCGCTGCAGATCGGCCGAGTCCAGGAGCCCGACCAGCGACCAGGTCGGCGCCGCCGGTTCACCGCGCGCGATCCTGGCGGAGAGGTCGGCGAGCTCGGCGTCGAAGTTGCTCCAGTCGCAGAGAAACATTTTGTTGAGCACGCGAATGCCCGGCAGGAAAGGCATTGCCGGGTTGATCTGCAAAGCGCGCGTGAGGCTGGGAATTGCTGCGGCCGGTTGATTCATCTCGGTCAGCAATGAGCCGCGATTGCTGTGCGCGTTGGGATTATTGGGGGCAAGGGCCAGGGCCCGATCCAGACTGGCCAGCGATTCTTCAAAGCGACCCTGGTGTCGTAAAATCAGGCTGCGGTTGATATAGGGCGAGGCAAAGATCGGTTTGAGACGGATGGCGGTGTTGTAACTCTCCAGCGCGGCCTCGGAATGACCGAGGCCGCTCAAGACCACCCCCAGGATGTTGTGAGCGGGGGCATAGTCGGGGGCCAATCTCAGAGCGGCATGGAGACTGTCGGCAGCCGCATCCAGGTGCCTCAGTTGGAACAAGGCGGCGCCCCGCATATAAAGCGCCATCATATGACCGGAATCGAGCGCGAGCGTCTGGTCGTAGCAGGCAATGGCTTCGGCCAGGCGGTGCTGCTGATATAAAGCATCACCTTCCTGAAACTTGATGTCGGCAAGGGTGGGGGTCGGCATGGACCGGAAGATAGCAACAAATTCCCGCCCGGACTACGGGGGCGCCAACCGGGGACAAGGAGATCGGGCGCAATAAAAAAACGGCCCGCTGACAGTGGAGCGGGCCGTTTGGAAACGCCGTGATGCTAGTTAGCGGCGGTAAGGATTGTTCGGGTTCCAATCGAAGCGGTTCGGCACGCCGTCGCCGTCCCGGTCATTGTCGTAGCGATTGGGGATGCCGTCGGCATCGCGGTCGCGCGGGGTGGCAAAATCACCGGATGAAATGCCGACGCCCACGGACGGGCGCGAATAACCGTCGCCGCAGGCGCTCAACGCCAGGGCCGAGCCAACCAACACCGCAGCGATGACGCCCTTGCGGATGATCGTGCTTTGAGTGGTTTTCATCGGAGCCTCCTATATCCATACAGACACATGGATACAACGTGGCCAGATCCTGAGAGTTCCGGGGAGACGTCGGTCTTAATTTAGCCGTTTTGTAGGACAGGTTGAAAAGCGCGCGAAGCTAGCCCGCTCGTTTTTGCCCGCTATTTTTTTACAGTCTTATTGGCGGCGCGCGCGGCAGCAACCTCGGCCGGAAAATCAATCGCCGCCGAGGAGGTTTTAACTGACACGCCCGCCAATTCGTGGGTGCCGACAAAATACCCCGGCGTCAAAGTAATCTTCAATGCCCGCGCGAGATTGAAATTGGCGAGCAACTGATCAGCCACCTCGGGTGAGATCATGTCTTTGCGCAGTTTGTCGACATCAAGACCCACGTCCTTGGCGGTGGTGAAAATCACCTCGTCGGTAAGCTTACCGCGATAGGCCATCATCGCGTGATGATAGGCGGCGTATTTGCCTTGGCGCACGGAGGCTAGCGCCGCCTTGGACGCAATTACCGATACCGGGCCGAGGATGGGAAATTCCTTGACGACAATCTTCACGCCCTTGTCGTCGGCCAGAAGCTTATCGAGCTTCGGCTCCACCGCCTTGCAATAGGGGCATTGATAGTCGAAGAACTTGACCAGCACGACGTCACCCTGGGGATTACCCAGCACCGGCGAATTGGGATCGCGCTGAAGATCGGCCACCCTGGCGGCGGCGGCGGCATCGGAGGCCGCTTCCAGGGCAACTTTCACGGGGTCGTTTTCCTCGGCGGCCATAGAGAGGCCCGAGCACATTAATGCCGCCGCCATGATCAGTCCCGGGATCAATCCTGGGATCAATCCCGGCATCAGGCGCGGCAGCGCTCTATTTTTTGTCATGACGGTCTCCCCGATAGCAGGACCCTGCGACTTATAGTTTAATACGAGTACTGGCGCCGGTACAGCGGCGCGCGAAAGGACACATAAACGTGATCGATCCGGAAGCCGAAAGACTGCGCGCGCGCAAACTTCGTCGGTGGACAATTCGCAGGGTCGCCATCATTGCGGTGCTGGCGATGGTGCTCGGTGCGGTCGGCCTGCACGACGCAGGCTACGCGCTGCTCATCGGCGGAGCCACGACCGGCGAGACCACCCAAGGCGCTATGGCGCATCTGAACTGCACGTATTTCACCGGCACCGAGAAAGTCATCAATCACATCATGCGCCCGGCCGTCGATGCCGGCCGCGCCACCCGCTGCCCCCTGGTGACAAAACTGATCAAAGCCGGGCCCATGGATAATATGATGCGGGAAGACATAGGCGGCGGAACGACAGTCACGATCGAAGAGGGACCCGAGCCGGCACCCGCGCCATCACCAGCGCAGCCCAATCCCAATCAAGACTAATCGGCTGAGATCGCCTGCACGGCTTCGGCCGCTTTGAGATCCTTGTTCTGAAAGACTGATAGAGGGCCGCGACGCCGCGAAATCAAACGCCGCCATTGAACTCTGCCATTTATTGAGGCTATTCGCCGGCGACGCTTTGGTGGGTTCCCATCCAGTTGTGATACCAGGTCACAAGCTCGTTTGCCGGCATGGGTTTGCCGATGAAGTTACCTTGCGCCACGTCGCAGCCAAGGCGCGCGACCACCTGCCAGTCCTGTTCGGTTTCGACTCCTTCGGCGACGCTACGCAGCCTTAAGCGCTTGGCCATGGTGATGATGGTGCCGAGCAGGGCTTGCAGCACATCCTGCCTGGCGGCGCCGGTGACGAAGACCTGATCGATCTTGATCTCGCTGAAGGGCATGCGCGTCAGCTGCTGCATGGATGAGAAGCCGGTTCCGTAGTCGTCGAAAGATAGTCCGAAGCCCCTCATGCGCAAGCGTGCGAGGGTTTCCAGCGAATGGCCGAGGTCGGTTATGGCCACGGTCTCGGTGACTTCGATGGTGAAGGATTCCGGATGAAGTCCGGCCGACGCCACCATGTTGGAGAGCTTGTCGGGCAGCGTGGTATCGCGCAGCGAGTCCACGGAAAGATTGACCGCCACTGTCGTATCCAGGCCTTCGCGTCTCCATTGAGAACAAGCTGTCAGCGCCTGCTCGACCAGGCTGAAGGTCACTTCGGAAATTAGGTTGTTGGCTTCCATTACCGGGATGAACGATCCCGGCTGGATCAGGCCCAACGTCGGATGACGCCAGCGCATCAGCGCTTCGACGCCTGCAATTTGGCAGTTGTGCATATGGACTTTGGGCTGAAAGAACGGCTCGAACTGCCGCTTGGCGATGGCCGCGCGGATGTCCTCCACCGGCATGGCCTTGGCCCGCGCGCGCGGCGGGATCAGGCTTTGGCCGAAATGCATGAGGATGAGCGGCAACAGCTTGCCTTCGGACAGCGGCTTTTGGACGGTCCCGATGATCTTCACGCCGTAGCTGCGCGCCATCATTTCGGCGGCGCGAATAATGTCCGCATCCATGCCGCTGGCGAGGATGACCGACACGCCGCTCCGCCTGAGGCCAATATGACGAAGGAATTCCAGGCCATCCATGCCCGGCATGTTGAGGTCGCAGACCATAATGTCGAGAGGTTCGCTGCGGGTTTCCAAAAACGCGATAGCTTCGGTGCCGGTGGCCGCTTCGATAACCTCGCTGGCGCCGCACATCTTCAGAACATGAGTGCCGATCTCGCGCTGAAATTCATGGCCCTCCAGGATCATAGCCTGGAAAGACGGTACGTCTGGCTTGGACCCCATCTCGCCCTCCGGAATACGAACCCCACAGCGAGAAAGTATATGGCCGAAACTATTAATGGGCTACGCAATTGTTGTGCACGGTTAAAATTTACAACCGTAGATAAACCCCCTCATGTCCGAAACCATACATGTTCTGAGCGGAATGACGTTCCGCGCCAACCTACAAGAACCAGTTCAGGCGAACGCATTGCCCACAATTCCTAGGGGCTCATAGGGCAGGGCCGGGAAAATCTTGGCCAGGGCCGCCTCCCCGCGCCGTTTAGCCAGAATTTCCTGTAACACTTGGCGCACGTCGGTGGTGATCCGAAGATCGCCTTCCCTGAGGTCGGTAGGCCGCAAACCCGGCCACTTGCCGTAAAGCCGCCCGCCCTTCACAGCGCCGCCCAGCGCGAACATGAACGAGGCCGCGCCGTGGTCCGTGCCGCCGGCCGTGTTCTCCTCCAGACGGCGGCCGAACTCGGTCATGGTCACGACGGTCAGGCGGTCATGAAAGGGCTGCATGTCGGCCCAGAAGGCGCTCAAGGTTTTGGACAGCTGCTGGGCATGGCCGGGGAAATAGGCGTTCATGCTGTAGTGATGATCCCAGCCGCCGAAGTCGACGGTCGCCACCTCCAGCCCCGCGCCCATTTTCACCAGATTGGCGACCGAGCGCATGGCGGTGGCGAACTCGCCGCCCGGATAAGGCACGCTGGTATAACCGCCGGCGATTTTCTTTAAGCTCTCACGGACCGAGCGGATCATGCCGACCGTGCCGCGCACGGCGCTAGCCTGGGCCTCGTCGCCGGCATTGAGGGCGTCAATGACATTGAGATTGAAGTCGCCGCCGGTGACATTGAACTGCGTGACGTCGGGGATCGCCACGGCGCCGGCGTAACCGGCCAGCGAAGACTGCACGTCGGCGGCGCTGGCCACGGCCCCTAAGCTTGGCAAGGCTAAGTCACGCGCCATGAGATGCCGGGCGAGCCAGCCGCCCTTGAAGGGCCCGTCGCTCTCAATCGCCCCGCGCTCCATCATGTCCTGGCTCTCAAAATGGCTGCGCGTGTTGGTCGGCAAACCCACGGCGTGAACCACCGCGAGACTTCCCGAATCGTAAAGCGCTTTCAACTCCGGCAGCGCCGGATGCATGAAGAACGGCACGCCGTCCAATGAGCCGATGGGCAGGCCGGCCGTCGCGCCCGACGTCGTTACGGCGATGTTCGGCCGTTTGTCGCGGTAATCGGCGTCATCGGCGGGCGCAATCATGGTCAGGCCGTCGCTGCCGAAGCGTAAGAACACCACCACCAGTATGTCGCGCTGGGGCGGTTGCCCGAGTTTATTGAAAGCCACCCTCACCCCGGGCGCCAAGGCCGTCAGCGCGGCGCCGGCGGTGACGAGGCCTCCCGTGGTCAAAAGCGTGCGGCGGGAAAGACCCATGACTATCCCCTATCTCAAAGAAAATTCAGGCGAGGCGGCGATCAGCACCACCAGGCGACGCAGCGCGTTCTCAATATTGGTGACGCCGCCGGACCTGTACGCCGCCATGACGCCGATGGGCGCCAGCGCATCGTCGATCAGCGCCTTCATGCCGGCGGGCCGCAAGCTGCAGCCAACCATGCGCCCGACCCAGTACTCGATGATGCCTTCCGGTGAACCCGTGACGTGCTTAGGCGTCTGACCGAACAAGTCGGTATTAAAGGATGGATGATCCAACGTGTCGAACATCAGGTTCCAATATCTGAGGTAGGCCGCGGCCGAGAGCCAGTCGCCGTTGCCGTCGGGGCGTCCGTCCGGCGTGGGCCAGGCGTAAAGTCCCTCGCCCAACGACAAAAATGCGTGTCCGGCGCCGTCGTAGACGTTGACGGTCACACCGGTTGAGCGGAACAGCGCCATCATGCGCTCGTGAGGCCGGCGGATTTTGGACGCAGGCAGGCCCATCTCGCGGCCCGCCAGGTCGTCACCCAGCGCAATAGCAGCGATCACGCGCGCGATCTGATCGGGTTTGTCGCGGTGGGCGGTCCAGGCGGCAACAGCGCGCGGCAGGACGGTGGGCGGCACGGCATCGCCGAAAATACGCCGGCACAGTTTTCCGCAAACGAAGACCGCGGTGGCGGGGTGGACGGCAACGATATCCAATACGCGCCGACCCTGGGCCATGGGCGCCGTCAGCGGCGCCAAGTCCACGCCCATGAACACGCCGGCCTGGGTGCTGTGCTGCACGGGGTTGTAGATGAACTTGCCGGTGAAGGGCAGATCGCCGTCCTCGCCGCGCTGGCCGTGTTCGATGGTCCAGCCCGACAACGCACGCGCAGCCGCCACCACATCGGCGTCGGTGAATCCGACAGCGACCGTCATGCCGCCGACATCCACAGTGCTGGGCGCGTTGCCGCCCACGCCAAAATAGGAAGGCGCACCCAATGTATGGAGTTCCAAAAGCTCGCGGGCGAAGTTCTCCGTCGGCGCGGCGGCGCCGCTTTCGGCGTTGTTGAGATACCGCATCATAGCGGCGCTGCAGGTCACGGCTTCCAAGAGATCGCGGAAATTCCCGAACACGCGCGGCCGTATAACCTGGCCGTCGTAAACCGCCAGAGCCGCCGAAGCGTAGACGTCCTCCTGGCGGCCGACATTGAAATGATTGGCCCAGAAGTCGGCCATGAACTCGCGCACCTGATAGTGGGCATGGGTGTTGCGCACCCAAAGGGCAGCGTTGAGTTCGTCCTGAATGCGCGCGCGCTCGTTGGGCGCGATGGAGATCTCGGTCTTGCTGACCATGTCCCAGATGAAGGGCAGATCGGCGTGCAGGTAATTCAGCTTGCGGCGCTCGTCGATGGCAGGCCAGCCGGGACTGTTGCCGGCGGGAAGCTGCACGGCATATTTGATGCGCATGGTCTGAGGCGCCAAATGTGCAGTGATGGCCGGCTCGTCACCGAGCGGCGGATTGAGCTGGTCGTGGACCCAGGCCGCCCAGCCGTCCTTGCGCACTTTCTCGATGTCGGCTTCGCGGGCGCCGAAGGTGATGCGGTTAAGAGCCAGGCGTTCGAAGGAGGGTTGCACCGGCAGCATCGCTCTCGCCCTTAGAACTGATAGCGGGTTGTCAGCCACACCACATGGGCAGTGTAGCGCGGCGGCAGGGTGGCCGAGCCTAAAATCTGCGCGACGGGTGCGGCGCCCAGGTGATCGTACTGCCAGTCGCGGCTGATGTGGCGGGCAATGGTGTAACCAACTTTCACCGCCGTATCGGGCCGAAAGGCATATTCGCCCGTGATCTCACCGCTATGGGTGATGTCGCGGGCGGCTGGCAGCGGCGATGACACCGTGCCGAGGAAGCTCGGCGAAGACTGCACGCCCGTGCGGCTAGTGCCGTCGGTGAGCGCGTAAGACGTGTCGAGCTTGAAACGCTTGGGCACGACCTGCCAGCTCGCGCGCGCGCCGGCGCTGTTGACGGCATCCCCCGTGGCCACGCGCCAGTTGCGCAAGGGATTGCCCGAGGTGGTGTCGAAAATCAGATAGCCGTTCTGGTTGGCATGGATGCGCTGCACGCCCGCGAAGACCGACAGCGTCAGCGCCTTGCCGAACACATAGGACACATCGCCGTCGAGTGTGGCCGATTGAGACGACGTTAGGCCCACGGGCGAATACAGATAGTCGTCCTTGGCGAAGCCGCCGGACAGACTAACGGCCAAAGACGTCGCGGCATCGAAGGTCGCTCCGCTCTTAAATTCGCTCCGCCGGCGGTCGGCAAGATTGTATTTGCGCATGAACGGCTGCTCGATGGAGCGGCTCGTCGGCGCGGCATTGAGATAGGCCTGGGTATGGCTCAAGTCCCAGGGCACGGCACTGTCGTAGTTGGTGCCGTTGCGGAAAGCATAGCCGGCTGAAACCCAGGCTGAGCCTGCTTCGAAAGACGACAGCACCTTGGCCTTGAAGCTTTGCTCGTTGGTTTTTGAGACCGCCTGATCGGTGCGGCGCTGGAAATCGCCGGTATAGGAAACACTGAGCCGCGTGCGCGACGTCACGCGGTAGCCGGCTTCGGCCTTGGTTTGATGGAACGTGAAGCTGTGGGGCAGATTGATGCGGATATAGCGGCTGTTGCCCGGAATGACCGGCTGAACCTGATCCTGCACGTCATTGGCGACATATGAATAAATATCCGACGGCGAAAGATTCTGGCGGTCATCGAAGCTATAGCTGGCCGCGAGATCGAGCTCGTTCGACGGGCGCGACGTCAGGTTCAGGTTGCCGTGAAGCTTCTCGACCTTGCCATGCAGCGACGTGCGCGGCAGCGGCGTGTTGACCGTGAGACCCGTGTTGGCGGTATAGGGCAGGAAGCGGTCGTTCTGCGTCTGCAGGGAATAGGACAGCCGCGCGGTCATGCGGGTCTTGGGCGAGAAGCTATAGCCGCCCGCGAGCAGCACCTGGTGAGCAATGGAATCCGGCGGGGAGCCGTATTGGCCGACGCCAAAGGGATAGCCGGCGAGCGCCCCCGCCGGCCAGATGTTGCTCGGCGCATTACTGAGCGAAAGCGCGTAAGGGTTGGCGACCGTGACGGACTCAATGGAGCTTGTGAACACCGAAATATTATAGGACACGTTCCATTGCAGCTTGGGATCGACGTAGGCGACGGACACCGCGCCCTGATGGGTGTCGAAGTCGATGGGCTGGGCGAAGAACACGCCGACGGGGAAATTGCCTTCCTGACCGAAGGGCAGGCTGCCCGGCCGCAGCCCCTCGCGGCTGCGATTGGTGAATTGCAGACGCAGCTCGTAGCCCTGATAGGGGGTCCACACAAACGCGCCGCCGACCGTGGTCCAATCGACTTTCAGCTCCAAGGGCTTCAAGTTGGAATTGAGCTGCGTGAATTGGGCTGACGATGAACCGGTCCGCCAGCCGGCGGGCAAGGTCAGCAAAGTGCTGCCAATGAACGGCGTGCGGGCACTGTCCGTGATCGCGCGTCTGAAGATGTCGGCAAAGGCATCGACGCGCCAGGACCCCTGCGCGCCGCCGCGCGCCCGAACGCTGAAATCATGGAAGCCGCGCAGGTTGACGTTCGCGTCCCAGAACGTTGTGCCGTCTTTCCAGGCATCGCCGCCGTCGATGGTGGCTTGGACGATGGCGAAGGGTCCTTTGGCGGTGATGCCGCCGTAGCGCCCGAAGTCGAAGGAGTCCACGCTTTGGTAGCCGATGCCGGCCTCGATGGAATTGACGAACAGCGGCGGCGGCGCCGGCGGCGGCGGCACGGCGCCGAGATCGAAGCCGTCGTCTTGCGCCTGGGCTGCGGTCGTCAGCAAAGCGGTCGTCACCAAAAAGAGCGTGCGTGCCCTCATCGCGCGAACCTCGCGCCCGAGGGATGGTTGGAGCCGTGGATGGCGCTATGGCAGTTGAGGCAGGCACGCTGAACCATTTGCCGCCCCGGCACCGGTCCGCCCGGCAAGTTGGCGCCACTGAAAGGCTGGCTATTGTGGGTCGAACTGTCATGGCAATCCTGGCACAGATAGGGTGGGCGCTGCTTCAACAGACTGGCCTGCACGGAGCCGTGGGGCGTATGGCAGATCGCGCAATTCTCCTGCACCGGCGCGTGTTCCCACAGGAAAGGCCCACGCTTTTCATCGTGGCAGGAGAGGCAGGTGTCGGTCACGGACGCCTGGCGCAGCAGCGTGGGGCCGTCGGAGCCGTGGGGGTTGTGGCAATCCGAGCAGCTCATGTGCCCTTCCAACACCGGATGGTGCGAGGGCTTCAGCGCGTCGGCACGGCGCTCGGCATGGCAGGTGAAACACACGGCTGCCTGCGTCGTCTTGACCAACACCGGGTCCTGGACGACATGCGAGCTATGGCAGCTCGCGCAGGCGACGTCGGCGTTGGCGTGCTGGCTGCCCTGCCAATGCAAGGCCGTACCGCCTTGATGGCAGCCGGTGCAGGCTTCGTTCATGAAGGCCACCGGCGAGGCGTGCGGGCCTTTAAACACCCGTCCCGGCGACGGGCGTCCCTGCCCGCCGGTGGCGGCGCGGGCGATAAACGTGGCGTGGTCGGAGCTGTCGCCGTGACAGTTCTGGCAGCCGATGGCCGCGACCTTGGTGCGCGGATCGGCCGACATCATATGCGCTGTATGCAGCACGCCGGCGATGCCGGGATCGTCGTGGCATTTAAGGCAGGGCTCGACGGCGTTGGGATTGTCTTCAGCGGCGCGCGCTGAAGAACTCAGCGCTAAAACCACCGTCACCGCAAACAGAGCAGCAAGTGCGCGTCCCCACCGTGTCATAGCGGCCTTTAAGGCCCTGCTGCGATGAAGTCAGCCTTGCCGCCGTCGAGCATCAACGTTTTTTCCAGTGAGACGTAGTGAAAGCGGTGACCGGTATGCCCGGCATGGACCGAGAAGCCGATGGTATAGGTCTTGCCCGGCGCGAAATCTTTGTACGGCGCGCCCGCCATCAATTTGCGGCTGAAGGTGACCGACCACAGGCCGTTGTTCTCAGCCGCCTCGGCCACAACCATGGGCGTCTTATGCTCGGCGCGTTTATCGAGGATATCGCCGTCGACCACGTCCGGCGCGGCGCCGGGCTTTAGACGCGCCTGCCAGTATTCCAGGAAGCCGCCCTCGGTGCGGATCTTGTCGAGCTCGGCGGCGGGCTTGATGTCCGCGCCGCCCTGGCGCGTCACGGAGGCGCGGCTGCGGGCGAGATACTTGGTGGTTTCCTTGTCGCCGCCGCTGGCCATGCGGGTGGCGTTGTCGTGACAGGCCGCCCAGCAGCCGGCGCGCGCCGCTTCGGCCACGCCGCCGTCGTCGAGCATCAGGGCGACTTTGGTGGCGAAGTTTTTGTCCATGCCGGCATCAGGCTGCGAGCCGGGGTTGAATTCGACATAAACGTACAGCCGCTCGGCATCGTGCGCGGTCTTGACGTTCATGGTCACGAAGCCGGGCTTGTCCTTGATCGGCGTCGGCTCGACGGATTTGTCGGCGACGGTGAGATTGCCCGAGGACTGCTCTTCGCCCTCGTGGCAGCCGCGGCAGCCTTTGCCCTCGCGGAACTTCGAAGCTCCGCTGTGTTCGCTCTGAGTCAGCAGCATCTCCAAGGACATCTGGCCGGGATAGAACAGTGTGATGCTTTTACCCGCGACCTTGCTCCAGTCGATGGGCGCCGCTTGCGCGCTTGCCGCACAGCCCCATACCGCAAGCCATACCAATGCCGCTGTTTTGATGCGTTTTGATGTCATGTGATGGGCCCGGCCCCTATCGTGCACCATTGACGCGCTGATTCAAAGGGCACAAACCGGCATCGCGATAATATTGGCTGGGCCCGCGATGCCCGGGCTCGAGTCATGGCAAACCCCAGGCGACATTTGGGGGCCCCTGGGGTTGCCCAAGCCCATCCGCCGGATCCGTATCGGGGAAGGGCGGCATGGCTTGACTTGACGCACCGAACGCTTTGAACCCGTCTGCACCTAGTAGCTGATGCCGCCGCCGCCGAAGCCGCCGCTGTCGCCAGCACCACTGGTGCCGCCCGAAGCCACCACCGGCGCGTTGACCGCGCAAGCCTGGCCCATATTCACCAGGGCGTTCGAAACCGTCTGGTTAATGACCGATTGGCCCAGCATCACCTGCGGTGCAACACCGCTCGGGTTGGTGACAACGAGATTGGCGTGCAGTTCGCCAAGGGCCGACGACGGCGTCCATCCTGCTTGCGTCTCGAAATAGGTCATCGGTTGCGTGACCGTGCTGTTGGCCGGGATCGCTACGTTCACCGTGCCCTTGACCACGCCGGTAGTGGCGCTGATGACGTAGACCGTATAGGTGGTCGCCGCGCTGGCGTAATTGTGGATCGTCACCTGGGCCGGATAAGTCGGGAACAGCGACGTATGGATATTGGTCAGGACCTGGCTGTTGACCACGGACTGGATGGTGTCGTTCAGCGCGTAGGCACAGACGCTCGCATTCTCAAAGAAGAAGTTGGTGGTGTTGAACGTAACGTGCTGGTACCCAGCCGTCGGTTCGATGCTCTGGATGTAGACCGACACGCCGGTATCGGAACCCCTGAGGCCGGTGACGCCCGCCAAATCAAAAATGCCGGGTGCGGTCGCGGTCCCGAAGGTGTTCAATTGCGGCGAGGCGCGCGAAGGCACGGAGACGTTGGCAATGCCGTAAGTAATGCCCGAAGGCGAACCCACCACCGTGAAACTGAAGTTGACCGCCGTCGCGCCGCCGTTGAATGCACGGATATACGAGTTGGTGCCGCCGGTACCCATATAGACCGGCGCGACCACGGCATAGAGCGCGCCATTGACGGCTTGGGATTTCTCAATCACGGCCGCCGCTGCGGGTTTGGCCGTATCGGCCGGCGCGGCATGGCCCAGCAGGAAGCTCTCGGGAATCGCGGCGGTTGGAATGGTATCGGCGACGACGGCGGCCGACACAACGGCCAAACCGGCCGCGACAAACAGCAAACGGGGAGTCATGCGCATCTTTAAAGCCTCCGCTTTGGTGGAAAATCCCGCGAAAATGGGTCTGACCGATCTTCGAAACGTCCCCGACCGATCTCTCCAAAGACGCCCGGGAGGGCGGTGTTATTCCCTCGAAACCGAAAATTTCTCAAAATACCCATCAGGAGCCGGGACGGGGAATAAACCTACCCCTCTGACCTGACCGATTTTATGTACCAGTCGTGATGTTAGTCTACTGCATGTTTTGGCTTTGTTCGAGTGGGATTGGTATTGGGCTATAGGCCACCGGCGCCGGTGGCCTATAGCCGAGCGCCGAATGGGATCTCTTCGTGTTGTAATACTTGCGCCATTGTTCGATCACGACCTTGGCTTCCTTCAAGCTGTAGAAGATTTCGCCGTTCAGTAATTCATCTCTGAGTTTGCCGTTAAAGCTTTCGTTGTAGCCATTCTCCCATGGGCTGCCCGGTGCAATGAACAGCGTTTTCGAACCGATCTGCTGCAGCCAGTCACGCACGACTTTGGCGGTCATCTCTGGAGTTTGGTGGGTCGCCCCAGGCATTGGTATTGGAGCCCTGGCTTTGCTGCCGCGCCCCGTACCTGGAAGTCGCAGTATCTGTCATGTCCTGACTCCGGTTATTTTTTCAGAAAGGCCGTAGAACTTCGCGCAAAGCCCGCATACTCTTGGCCACATCCGTATTCGAGATTTGCCAATCATGAAATCAAACGACCCCGATCACGCCGATCTTCAGGCCTTGGCGGCTCTTCTCAATGCCTGTGACTTTGATAAAGCCTCCGCCGCCGCCAGAAGATTGATCAAGAAATTTCCGGCGGCGCCCATGCTGCACTTTTTTCTGGGCGCTGCCCTCACGGGGCAAGACAAGCTCGACCCTGCTTCCCACAGCTTCAAAAAAGCCCTCGCTCTAAAGCCTGATTACTTTGATGCCCTCGATAGATTCGTCATCGTGCTTCTCAAACAAAATAAGCTTTCCGACGCGATCGAGATTTATCGCGACGTTCAGGCGTCTCACCCGACCAACGCGGCGCTTTTGCAGAAGCTGGGAACACTGCTTACCCAGGGCGGAAAGGTCACCGAAGCCATTGATGTCTATAGGCGCGCGCTGGCGCTTGAGCCTGAATACTTCGAGGTGTGTATCAATTTAGGCGTTGCGCTGCAGCGGGCGGGCCGGCACGACGATGCAGCCCGGCATTACCGTAAAGCTGTCGCGCTCAAGCCCAACCATCCCGCCGCCTTATCGAATCTCGGCAATGCGCTGCGGGAGATCAATCAGCTTGAGGAGTCCGCCGCCTATCACCGCCGCGCCATTGCGCTAAGTCCCGACAACATTTGGTACATGGCGAGCTTGGCTTTAACAGAACGCGCCCTCGGCGCGCCTATCACCGACACCCTCCGCCGCATCACGCAGATTTCCTCTGAAACTCTTGAAGGTGCCGCAACAAAAATATGGGCTGCCCTCCAGTTGGGTCTTCCCGAACAGGCATTTTCATTTCGCGTCGACGAACTCAACGTCATGTCATACGGCGAACTCGCCGCCCTCTACCGTCGGCCTGATCTTTACAGCCGCATCGAGAAGCTGCCCGTGCTCCAAGGCGCGTTGCCCAAAACATCTGCCAAACCACTCATTTATGCGGCGGCAAGCGGCGACTACGCCGACATGTTTGCACACGACCTGATCAGCTCGGCATTGTCAAAATCACCCAGCTGCGACGTCCATCTTCATTTGATGAACCCCGACGTCTATAACCCAACGGAAAGGCTCGCGGGCTTTCCAGCCGATCGCTTAACATGGTCATCAGAGAAAATCGGCGCCTGCGACAAGACTTTATTTTCAACCCGCAGATTTGTTCGGCTGTCGCAGTTTCTACAACACGCTCAAAGGCCCGTCATATCGGTTGACGTTGACGCCATTTTCAACGGTGACATCGGTGACGCGTTGAAGTCTCTCGCAGGACACGATGTCGTCGTTTACAGAAAGGCCGACGAGCCATGGGCCCATCAAATTATAAAAGCCGGGTTTCTGGCCGTGCAACCCACACCTGCTGGCAAGGACTTTATCGATTTCCTCGCCGCCTATATTTTGCACTTTGAAGAGTCAAAGACATCCCGTTGGTTTGTCGATCAACTCTCGCTGCTGTCCGCCGTCACGTGGTTTGAAAACAACGTCACCGGTATATCAATAGGGATGGCGCCTGAAAATATAATGAGCTGGAAGACCGACAGCCCGTCGGAGGGCTTGATCTGGTACTATAAGGGTGGTCAGAAACCGGCGAGGAAGGGCTAATCGTCATCCGATCATTTGCGCCGTTATGTTTCCCTCGGGCATAGCGATACGGTTGAACTTGCCGTAAACCGGCTTGCCCGCGCTATCAAGATGGGGCTGCAGACCGGCAACCGGACTAATCGTGCCCTGATTGTCGTCTACCTCAAAAAACGCATATCCCAGTGCCCCGAGACGGCGCTCCACAGCGGCGGCGGACTTGGCTTCGACGCATTCAAAGAAAATAATTGGCCGCGCCTTCGCTAGAAGGTCTTTCATGCCGTCCAAGCATTTGGCCTCAAATCCTTCGGTATCGATCTTGACTAAGCCCACCTTGGCCTTAATGGCGGGCGGCAGACGGGAGTCCACGGAAACAACCTGAACAAATGTCGTGTGCGCGTTTGGTCGCCGCCCGATCGATCCACCTGACGACAGCCAATCCGGCGAAGCGGACACCGAGAACGACAGCTTCTCATTCTTCTCGCCGACGGCACACATAAAGCCGTTGACTGTTTCAAAACCGTTAGCCCGCAAATTTAAGTTGAGGCGCGCGAAGTTCATGAAATGGGGCTCGAACGACACCACCGCCGCGCCCGGATTTGACGATTTCGCCGCAAGCGTAAAGACACCGGTATGAGCGCCGATGTCTAGTGCGAGTTCGGTTCGTTTTGCCAACCATGACCACGCCTTCAATGTGGTTTTTTCATAATATCCATTCCAGAAGAAGCGCAGAGCGATGCCGTCATCGTTGCCGCCCAGGAACATCCTGAACTTCCCGTGACCGGTATCGCAATCCACCCAGCCGAAGTAGGGCGGCATTGTCCGAAGCTGTTCAATTGCAATGGCGTTGGAAGCAGGAAGCGCTGCACGCTTGGCAAGCGCGCTGGTGTTAAAGTTATCGCTCAATCCGGCCCCCTATTCGCGGCGTTACTGAGCGAGAAATATCAACTTTCAACGGCTTCCCCAAGCACAAAGCAGAAGGACCTACGCAGCATAACTCATACCGCGCTGCCATCTGCATAGCGCCAGGTGCCGACGCCATCTATCCATGCCGGTTTTCCCGTATCGGTGATATAGATCCCCCGGTAACGGAATTTTGTGCTGATCGGCTTTCGCGCCGCGACGAAAGGCGGAAAATGCGTCGGCGCCGCCAGCTGCTCGCCGAGCTATCGCTCGATGTTGCGCTGATTGTTCGTAGTAAGGGTCAAGGGCGTGGTCTTCAAACAATGCTTCTAATATCAACGCTGCTTCGGATCGGGGCGCCGGACCAGCGGTTCAAGACATCGTCGTTGGTGAAGTCCTGCACCACATCATCGAAGGCGTTTTTCCACAGGCCGATGCGGCCGTCGTCCTCGTCGGGGAAAAAGGGTCCACGCGGCGCCATTTACAGTCTCCCGATTCTAATGGGCAAACAAAAAGCCCCGCTGGCCAGGCCTGCGGGGCGGACTCATTCAGTAGATAATTGCTGGATTACATTTTTGGCGGCAGGGGTCAAGGAATCGCTATTTCCCTGGTACGAACCCCTCGGGTGAGACGCAGACCATTGTTGAGTGCCTGGGCCAGTCTGTATTGGCTCTGCCCGCGCGGCGCTGTTGTTCCTCGAAGGTGAGCATAAGACATTGTGGCGTCGCCATGATATCGGCGACTTTCATGCCGAACCCCAGGGGCGAGCGGAATGCAAAGTCCTTACCTTGCCCGTCGGACACCAGGCCCACGACGAACGTTCGGCACGCCGGAATCAGGCTGCTGATCTTGCACGTCTTGGACCGGGGATCACTTTCAACAAAGCCCACGGACCACGCAGCACCGGGCGGTTTGGAGAGCACGACCGGCTCTTTCCGCGCCACCGCGCGCTCGGCATCACTCATAAGCGTGATATCGCCGTTGAACTCCGCCGTATGCAACTGAATGATGTCCGTGACGCAGGCCGCCGTCTCCTCCGGGCCTCCGCTTCGCACATCCTCCTGCAGGCGGATCAAAATACAATCCGGCGGGCGCCCTTTGGGATATTCCTCGACGCTCTCCACCGTCCAGCCAAAGGCTGGCTTGGTGCGAAAGCCCAGCTGCGACGCGTCGATATTCTCGGTTTCCACATAGGCCGTACTGGTTTTGCAGCGCGGCTCCGTGCTGGCTTCGCAGCCAGCGAGTGGTTTCGTGATCGATACGATCACCCGCAACGCCAAGATCGGCTCGTTGCTGTAGACCGTTTCCTCGGTCTCATGCAGCATCGGCCCGAAGACTTGGCGCGTCATGCCGCGTTTAAGGTTGACCGTGGCGTTGGCGTCCAATGCCTCAAAGCCCGCCGGCGCGGGTTCCGCCGCCAGCATCGGCGCCGCCACCGCGATCATCGCCGCGCATAAAATCAGATTCCGCATGTTCAAAAGTGTAAGGATTTTTGCGCCCTCACACCACCCCCGACATCCGGCAATCCTCTAACACATCCAGCGCTTCACGCTTCACCGCCGCGAAGCGCAGCATCATCAGGGCGTAGCGCGTCGCGGCCATAAGGTTGTCGTCTTCCTTCACCAGCACGCCGTCATTGCGGGAATAAAGCCGGAACTCCTCCCACCAGTCGTTCAAATGCACCGCTACCTAGAGGAGACCGGTTTTCCTCGAGTAGGGCCGGCACTGGCCAAGACACCCGGCATCCCGAGAATAATCGGCGTGATGGTGGTGGGGGCGAAACGCAGCTCCGCGGGGCTTGTTCCCCATAATGTACGAAATAGTACGGTAAGCTGTTCACTACCGTACAGTGTCCGAGGTTGAAAAGCTTCAGGCTATCGATAGGTTGACCCGCATCGCTTGTTGCATGGAGTGAGGGACAGGCGACTGGAGCACTTTATGCTCTTGCCCTCTGGGGAAGAGTAATGACGAAGACTAGCCGTCGCGATAAGTCTCCGAACCGGATGCTGTCGCTTTTGTCGGCGGATGATTTCCGCCTTCTTGAGCCCCATCTCAGCGCCGTCGATCTGCCGTTGCGTTTACATCTGGAAGGGCGCAACCGGCGCATCGAATACGTCTATTTCGTCGAGAGCGGCTTCGCCTCGGTGGTGGCCAATAGCAAAGACCAGAGCGACGTCGAGGTCGGCCTCATCGGCTGCGAAGGTGTTACCGGCGTCGCTGTGATCCTGGGCACCGACCGCTCGCCCCACGAGACCTATATGCAGTCGGCCGGCGCCGGCCGGCGCATGGCCGCCGCCACGTTCCGCCGCCTCATGACCGAGAGCCCGACGCTGCAACGCGCTCTCTTGAATTACGCCTATACCTTTCTTATCCAGACGTCCTTCACCGCCCTGGCCAACAGCCGCAGCAATATCGAAGCCCGCCTCGCGCGCTGGCTGCTCATGACTCACGACCGCACCGTCGGCAATCAGCTGAGCCTGACCCACGAATTCCTCGCCATCATGCTGGGCGTGCGCCGCGCCGGCGTTACCAGTGCGCTTGGTCTTTTGAAAAAGCGCGCGCTCATCAGTACGACGCGCAAAGTCATTTCCGTGCTCAACCGCGGCGGGCTCGAGAAACTGGCCAATAGCGCCTATGGCGCACCCGAAGCCGAATACAAACGCCTCTTCGGCTAGGCGCGTTCGTCTAAGCCCGCTTGGTAAGTGGGCGGATTCCCATATTTCTCGTTCTCCCAGGCGTCGGCGTGCACGCCCATGCCGGCGGCAACCATGGCAATGGCGGAATATTCCGGGTCGCCGTGCACCACGACATTGAAGGGCTCCATGCGCCCAGCGCAAATCTGCTTGTCCCAGTCGCGCATCGAATCCTCGAACTCATAAACGCTGCGCGCCATGTGATGGTTGGCCATGAAGCCCCGCGCCCAGCCGGAGTTAAGCTTCACCTCGAAGGCCTTCCAGGTGCGGTCGATATGCGGCTTGTCGTAGGCATAAAGCTGTGGCCGCTCTCCTTTGATAAGCGGAGGCTTCATGGAACCGTCGATGCCGAACAGGTGCATCTTGCGGAATCCCAAGCCATGGGCGAGGCCCACGGCCCTGAGGCCGATCACCGAAGCGCCGGCGATGTTGACCCACAGCTCGCGCGGAAATTCACCCTTGAGGATCTCCGACTCTCCCAGGCCCGCCGCCGCGTGCCACATATAAGCATCGCTACGCCCTTTGAATTTCTCCAGCACATCGTCGTGACATTGGCTGGCGATCAGGTATTTGGGCGCCGCCCAGAACTTGCCCGCGCGGCGGCGCGTGGCAGGATCTGCCGCCAGGCCCAAGTCGATGTAGCCCGCCACCCAGTCCTTGGGGTCCAGAAGTGCGGCGTAGTCGCAGCGTAAGCCTCGCTTCAACAACCAGTCGTGGGACTTGTTGACCGCAAGCACCTTGGCGCCGCGCTTGACGAGGCGACGAAGCGCGCCGACCTCTTCGGCCAAACTGGGGCCGCCGCCGATAATACACACCACAGATGGATGCCGCCAATCGCGGCTGTGCTCCTTAGCTACAAGTTTCAGCAAACTCTGCATGCCGCGCCGCTGCCCGCGCCGCAGCCGCGTCAGATACTCATCGCGGTCGACCCGGCCTTTGCCCGCCGGAATCACTTCGCGAAGATTGCGCGGGACTGGACTCTGGAGTTCGCCAAGTTGAAGCAGTTCAAAGGGCATAAAAAAGACCGGCGCAATGATCGGCAAATCATCTTCGGTCTACATTTTCCAAAACTCAGGTCAAGTTTTGCGGGTTTCCCTTCCCCTACTTGACCTCTCAAAAGTAAAACCGGCCCTGAGAAATAGGAATATAGGCGCCAAAGAAAAACCCGGCAGCGCTAGGCGCTACCGGGTTTTGCATCAAGCCTGAGAGACTTATTATTTCTTGGCGGTCTTGAGCTGTTCCACCAACGCCAGCGACTTCACGACATGATCTTCTGGCGAGATCTTGTCGTCGTTGGAGGAGAAGGTCGCGACGATCTTGTGATCCGGCGTGATGACGAAGGTCGTGCGCTCGGTGGTCTCGGTGGTGATCGGATTGCCCTTCGAGTCCTTGGCGCCTTCGCGGACCGCGCCGCTCTTCAGATCAAAGGACTTCGAGATCGCGCCTGACGCATCGGCGGCGACCGGGAACTTGCCGGCGCAGTATTCCGGGTCTGAGGAGAACATGTTGAGCTTTTCGATGGTATCGCGCGAGACGCCAATGATGGTGGCGCCGGCGGCGGCGAACTTCTCGGAATTCTCGGCGAAGGTATGGGCTTCGATGTTGCAGCCGCGGGTGTAGGCGGCGGGGTAGAAATACACCACAGCCGGGCCTTTTTTCAGGGCATCGCCCAGCGAGAAGTCGAATTCCTTGCCGGCCAAGGACGCGCGGGCCTTGAAGTCGATCGCTTTATCGCCGGTCTTCAGCGCGGCAAAGGCGGGAACCGTCAGAGCGCTTGCGAGAAGCGCGTAAGTGAGAATCCGTTTCATCGTATCCCTCCGCAAAATGTTCAGAATGAAATGTTTAAACTGTGAATTTGGCGCAAGTGCGACCGATCAGCCGCCCAGGTCGCATAGCCACGTCGCATCGCCAAGGTCGCAATCGGTGGCGTAAGGTACTCCATCCACCCCTCGCTTGGGAAGCGAATGGTAGTTGCGGCAAGGTTCCATTGTGCGTGAGGAACCATGGACTTTTATTGACTTAGCGCCCTTTTCGACTGGCACCGCCGGCCGGCGTTACATTCCTGAAAGCCGGTTGATTTGTCGCGGTTTTGCCGCGAAGCGGGGCAAAGGTAACGCAGGAACCGGGACACGGCATTCGTCCTATGTGTGACACCCGACGCCGCAGGGCCTAAAGCACCCGGCATGTAACGTAACCCGAAGGAGACCGAGATATGAGTTTAAAAATGAAGAACCGCCTGGCCGTCGCTTCGGTAAAGCGAGGCGCGGTAGCTCAAGGTGATGGGCTCGAGATCCGCTCTCAAGACGTCGTAGTCGGAGGGCGCAAGCGACGCCAATAGCCGGTTCTGCAGAGCCTGGATAACATCCTTAGGCATGGCGCAGCCTACCTCCAAGAAGGCATCCCGGTTGTGCTATCCGGTACACCCTGCATGGCGGTGAAGCCTATTTTCGTCGGCGCAAAAGTCCTATATTCGCGGTCTATGCCAGAAGTCACAACATGATGGCGCCTGCATGAAAACATTATATACCGAGTGGCAACTCTGGGCCGTGGCCTCAGCATGCTTCGCCGCTCTCACCGCCATTTTCGGCAAGGTCGGCGTCGAGGCCATAGACTCCAACTACGCCACGCTCATCAGGACCGCACTCATATTGGCGATGATCTCCGTCATCGCCGTGGCGACCGGCACGATCCAACCGCTGTCCAGCATCTCGGCGCGCACGTGGATATTTCTAGCCCTCTCCGCTGCCGCCACCGGCGCGTCGTGGCTGTGCTATTACCGCGCCTTGAAACTGGGTCCGGCGTCGGGCGTCGCACCCATCGACAAGCTCAGCGTGGTTTTGGTGGCGGTCTTCAGCGTCGCCTGTCTCGGCGAACGCCTCGATGCCAAGAACTGGCTGGGCATTGCGATGATTGCCGGCGGCGCGGTGCTGGTGGCGATGCGAACGTGATTGTAACTCACCTGCATTCGCTCGAGCTATTATTTTAGCGCACTTAATTGACTGGACCAAATTTCTATTGTCATATGAGCGCTTGGCTTCAGGGGGACAATATGAATCGAGCCGTGAATACCGCGCGCCGACTGGCGATCGTTCTTGCGTTGAGTGCCTGGCCGCTTATGGCCCACGCCGCCGACGAAATCCAAGTCTATAACGCCGAGATCAACGAGCCCGGCGCGTTCAGTCTTCAGCTGCACGGCAACTATGTATTCAAGGGCAGTAAGACACCGGATTTCCCAGGCGGTGTCGCGCCCAACCACGCCTTCAACGGCACGCCTGAGTTCGCTTACGGCCTCGAGGACTGGTGGGAGATCGGCGCCTACATCCCCTATGAAATCGGCGCCGGCGGCCACGCACAAATCGGCTCGGTAAAACTGCGCAGCCTGTTCGTCTCGCCGCATGCCGCCGAAAGTCCCTTCTTCTACGGCCTTAACTTCGAAGTCGGCTACTACAAGGCCACCTACGATCCGAACCGGTACAACATGGAAATGCGGCCCATGGTCGGCTGGCGCGGCGACTCCTTAGAGTTCGTCCTCAACCCGATCCTTGGTTTGGCCTTGAGCGGCAACGACCATACGCCCGAGTTCGAACCGGCTATGCGCTTGGGCTATATCGTGTCGCCGAAATGGACGGTAGCGGTAGAGCACTACGCCGGCCTCGGGCCCATCGACCATTTCAACAGCCTGTCACAGCAGTCCCACGAGACCTTCCTGGTGGTTGACTGGGCCGGCCCCGTAGCGGTGAACTTCGGCGTTGGTCATGGTTGGAACGCAGCATCCAACGACTTCACAGCCAAGTTCATCATCGATATCGGATTCTAAGAACCCGGCAGCATGCGCTGCAGAACGCCGTCGCGCTTGATAAAGCGATGATACAGCGCGCCCAGCACATGGAGCGCAGCCACACCGAGCAGGACATAGACCAGCACGATATGAACATCGCCCGCCGTATGAGCCCAGGCCGTACCTTTTTCCGCCAAAGCCGGCAACGGCACGACGCCGAACAGGGTCACGGCAAAGCCGCGGAAGGAAGCGCCTGCCCAGCCTAGGACGATGATCACAAACAACAGCCCGTAAAGCGATAAATGCGCAGCGTGCGCCACTTGCCGTTCCCACGCATGCAGCGTTGCTGGCAGGCTCACGGGATGAATCTGCCGCCACACAAAACGCACCGCGACGACGAACAGGATTGCCGCGCCGACGCCGAGATGCCAGGCCACCCAGCCCTCGTTCAGCGTGTCGCGTCCGATATGTGGCATCAGCCAGCCAATGGCGTATTGCGCGACCAACAACGCGAACACGAGCCAATGGAGTGATTTGGCGATCCCGCCGTATTCAGGTGTTTCGGTCATGTGTCTGTCTCCTTCCGGCCTACTCTAACACGAGCTCGCAGCATTTGCGCGACACCTGCCGCGCCTTGAAAATTTGTAAGTCCATAGCCTGTGCACGCATTTTCAGATTTTGGAATTCGGAACCGGACCTGCGGCGCGCCGATGGCGTGGAGCGTGCCGATCTGCAGGCCCGCAATGTCATGGGTCCTTCGGGCAAGGTCGAGAGCCTTTTCGCCCCATTCGAAATCGGCGACGCTGCACATGCTGGACGAGCCCCAGCTTCCGTCCATCGCCAAGTACAACCGGGAGCCGAGTGTCTGCCAGGCCCTGAATCGCTACAAGGCGCGCTATACCCCGCTTTAGAACGCTCCAGTAATAAAAACACTAAACCGCCGCAGACCATCGCGGTGGTTCTTTTTTGCCCCCTTACCCTGTATATAGAGTGCATCGTTTCCTGAACCAGCCGGAGACTGCCGCCGATGTCGCTCGACCTTGACCTGCTGTTCCGTGAGCAGGCCGAAAACGCCAACGAGATTTACGAGCGCAATGTCAATGCGAAGCTCGCCAAGGCGCTGCGCATCATCGGCTTCGACAACACCTACGTAAAAGCCAAAGGCGCCCATCTCTGGGACAACAAAGGCCGTAAGTATCTCGACATGCTGGCGGGCTACGGCGTGTTCAACGTCGGGCGCAATCACCCGGGCGTGCGCAAGGTGCTGATCGACTTCATGGAGGGCGATTTCTGCTCGCTGGTGCAGATGGAGACCCCGCTGCTCTGCGGCCTCATGGGCCAGGAGCTGAAAAAACGCGCGGGCTTTAATCTGGACAAGGTCTACTTCTGCTCCACCGGCGCCGAAGGTAACGAAACCGCCATCAAGTTCGCCCGCCGCACCACCGGCCGCTCGCGCATTATATATGCCAGCTCCGCCTTCCACGGCCTGACCAGCGGCGCGCTCGCGCTGAACGGCAGCACTGTGTTCCGCGAGAAGTTCGGCACGCTCATCGACACGGTGAAGGTACCCTTTGGTGATCTGGCCGCATTGGAAATCGAGTTGAAGAAAGGCGACATCGCCGCCTTCTTCATCGAGCCCATCCAGGGCAAAGGCGTCAACATCGCGCCCGCCGGCTACCTCGCCGCCGCCAGCAAGTTATGCCATGCCAACGGCGCGCTATTTGTGGCCGACGAAGTCCAGACCGGCGTGGGCCGCACCGGGAAGTTCCTGGCGCTCCATCACGAGCCCGGTGTCGAACCCGATATGATCGTGCTGTCCAAGGCGCTGTCCGGCGGCTTTGTGCCCGTGGGCGCCGTGCTCATGACCCAGCGCATCCACGATGCGGTGTTCTCGTCGCTCGACAATGCCGTGGTGCATTCCTCGACCTTCGGCAAATCCAACTTCGCCATGGCGGCGGGCCTCGCCACGCTCAATGTCATCGACGAAGACAAGCTTGTGCAAAACGCCGAGGCCATGGGCAACCTGCTCGGCCAGAAGCTACAGGCGCTGATGCCGCGCTTTGAGTTCATGAAAGAAGTGCGCTGGCGCGGCCTGATGCTGGCCGTTGAGTTCGCCAAGCCCCAGTCCCTGAAACTGTGCACCGCCTGGACCGCCGTGCATGCGCTGAACGCCGACCTGTTCTGCCAGGCCATCACGATGCCGCTTCTGCAGGATCACGCCATCCTGACGCAAGTCGCCGGCAATCACATGACGACGATCAAGCTCATCCCGCCCTTGGTGATCGATGAGTCCGATGTCGACTGGTTCGTCGGCGCCTTCGAGACCGTCATGACCGGCCTGCACAAGTTCCCCGGCCCGGCCTGGGACAGCTTGACGCGCATAGCGAAGAACGCTCTGGCCTAGGATTTAATTCGCGCGGCGTAGACGTCGCGGGTACGAATTTATCCGCCTTAGCGGGCGCCGCCCCGCAATACGCCGGCGAACCACAGCACGACGAGGATGATCAGGACCAAGCCGAGCGCGCCGCCAAGGCCGGCGCCGCCGTAAGTGCTGTAGCCGTAATACCCGCCCCCGCCACCGAACAACAGCAGCAGGATGAGAATGATCAGAATAGGGTTCAAGGGATGAGTCTCCGCAAAGGGGTAACGCCGGCGAGGCTATTCGGGTCGCGAACAACGTCATATATTTAGCTTGGATAACGAGTTCATTTACGGGGCTGTTTCAGCATATAGCCTGGAACCGCATTGTGGGGGCGCTCACAAATCTCTCAGGATGCAGCAACGGCGTTTCTTCGAACATTTCCGTCGCCATCAACGTGCACTCGTCACTCTTCAAGGATAATTATCCAAGCTATATCGTCCTTCACAGCCTCGAAACGCAGGTATCCAATATCGAAGCGGACGTCTACGATGCCACAACCGGCTCGCGCATTGGAGGCGTGATATTTAGAAATGTCCCCGGGAATGCAAGCGGCATCATCACTGTCGAGGACGTCGAGGAGACCCTGGGATACACGCCCACCCCCACGCAGCTTCACTACAATATTGTTCTGAGGGGCAACAGTGCGGCGTATATTCAACATCAGCTCGACAATGAGAAAGCCGGCTTCACCACGAACATGACGCCGACATGCGCCATGTAGAGATGGGGTCTTAATTCGTACCCGCGACGTATACGTCACGCGGATTTCCTACTTCCCCGCCAGATTCCGCGCCATCCTTTGCGCGAGTTCGGTCTGCTGAAGCGCGGGACTGGCTTCGGTATCCATCTGATAAAGCGCCCGCAGATACGCGACATCGGCGTCGCTCATGAGCCGCGCCTTGTTGGCGGCATCGCAGCCCGGCGCGAACAGATTGGTAATGCTGGGCACGCCCCGGCAGGTATCGAAGGTCTTGGTCTGCGCGAGCGCCAGCATGGCGACGTAGTCGGCAATCGAGGGCAGCGGCACGCCCGAGATCTTGGTGAAGTCGACAACGATCAGGGCGTCGGCGAACTGGTTGCGCATCCCGGTTTTTAGCCGTCCCCCCTGCCAAGCCGTGGTGACCATGTCGCCATTGGAACTGATGGCCTCCGTGTCCGTGCTGTCCAGCCGCGCCATGCCCTTGGCATCCACCGTCTCGGTGGCGTACCACGATTGCGCGGTGTTGGTGATGGTCGCCAGCTTCTTGGCTTGGGCGTAATAGTGAAAGCCCAGAATCCAAGGCGCCTTACGCCGCACCTCGTTCATGATGTCCTGGGCTTTACTGGAGAATATGATCCAGACATTTGGCTTGCAGGGCCTGACTTTGTCGTCGCCGACCTTCTGTATCACAACCGGCGCGCCGACCTTTGCGGCAGCCGCGCGCACGCGGTTGGCGACGAGCGCGCCTTGAAAATCCACGAGGCCCAGCACGGAGGGGCAGATGGGTTTGCGCCAGCGCGCGATCTGGCCGGTGCTGGAGACGGGCGTGGCATAGGATTTCACGAAGTCCCGGGCGAGATCATCTTGGAAGCCAAAGACCGTGATCTCTTCGATCTTTTTCGGGGGCGGAGCCGGCGCGGCGGCCGGCAGGCGCGGGGCCACGCTGATCTCGACATCATCCGGATCGGGAATAGCCGGCGCGGGCTCCGCCGCGCGCGCAACAAACGCGAGACACATAAGGCTTAGAACTGCGGCAATCTGCGGCTTCATGGTCGGCGCGCTCTCCCGCCACCATCATACCGCCTTTTGCGGGCGCGGGCCTACAGCCTACATCTGCCTTAGGCAGTGGGGACGGTAGGCGCTGGGCGCTTCGCCTTTGTGAACCTGCCCCGAGACATAAAGCGTGCGCTGGTCCTGCCCGCCGATGGCAGCACCGATGAAGATGTTGGCATTCACACCCGCCGGCAGCACGAGCGGCGACCAGCTTTCGGCGCCGTCGGTGCTGACGTAAATGCCGCCGTTGATGAAGGGTCCGAGGAACGTCGGATAGGTCGCCACCAGTCCGCCCACCACGGCATAGACACGGTTCGGCGTGGCGCCGTTCCACCAGCACCGTCGAGACATTGGTGCTGGCCAGGCCGTTGTTCTTCTGCACCCACGTGGCGCCGCCGTCGGTGCTTTTGTAAACCCCGCCCGACACGCTGGGATAGGTCACCGGCGACGGCGGCCCGGGTCCGTTGGTGGCCGACGCATATAAAACCTGCGGATGTGCCGGATCCACGGCGATGTGGTAAATCTCCGAATAGTTGGCGTGGGTGATCGAGCACTTCAGTCCGTTGCGCAGCCGGGTCCACGTCGCGCCGCCGTCGCTGGTCTTGAAAATGCCGTTACCTTCGCTGCCGACATAGACAATGTTGGCATTGGTTGGATCGATGGCGAGCGAATGGAACACCGCGTCCTGATCATTACCGACATTGCCCTTCAAGAACCCATTGATGGGCGTGGGGCAATCGTTGCTCTGGGCAAACGCCCGGAGCGGCAACAGCGCCAACAATATGAGAACAGCAAAACGGCTCACGGTGCGGAAATCCCCAAGTTCGACCGCGCCACATAATAATACAGTGCGGCCAGCAAATACCTTATACCTAAAGGGGAATTGGGTGGATCAATATGATCGAAGACCTTCCGGATATCGCGAGCCTTTTGGCCACCGGCGACGTGGCGGTCGAAAATCTGCAGACCGCGGCGGGCCGGGTGATCTCGGCTTTACGGATCGGCACTGGCCAATTGTTGGTGGCTGAGCGCTGGGCCTTGCCCTTAGTGCAGGGGCGCTCATCGACGCCGGTCTTCGGCGAAATGTCGCCGGTCAAAAACCGCGAGTTGCTGGCGGGCCTGGTACCGGCCCGCATGCCGCTGCGACAAAATTTCAATGAGGCCGTGGTCGTCAACGGCTCGCTCAATTACTACCACTTTTTAGTATTCAACATGCCGCGCCTGTTGTTTCTGGCGCAGCTTGCGCGCAAACCATCGATGACTTTGGTGACGACGCAGGGCTTCCCCGCCTCGGCGACGGCGCTCATGACGCGCCTTCTGCCGGTGCTGGCGAACGGTCGCGGCGTGGAAACCGTCATGGCCGGCGAAGGGCTTTACGATATCGCCGACACCCTCATCCCCGTGCGCACGCCGTCCGACGTGCCGGTGTGGATGGGCGGCCACGTAGTCCTGCCCTTTGTGCTGCGCGAGGCCGGCATCAGCGATCCCCTACGCGCGCTGGGCCCTTTGAAACTGTTCGTGCGCCGCGACGGGGCCGCCACGGGACGCAATCTCATCAATCAAGCCGAGGTTGAAGCCTGGCTTACCGCGCGCGGCTACACCTCGGTGAACCCCGGCACGCTTTCCATGGAAGATCAGGTCCTGCTCTTTTCCCGCGCGACCGACATCGTCGGGGTCGAGGGCGCGGCCATGACCAACATCATCTTCGCGGTCAACGCCAAGCGCATCGCGGTACTGAAAAGCCCCGCCGTGAATGACGAGAAGTTCTTCTCGATCCTCGCCAAGAACATGACGGCGGCCTTTAGTAATATTCTGGGCGAAATCGACCCCGCCCACATTGCGGCAGGCCGCGCCGCCGACTACACCGTCGCCGTCACCAAACTCGAAGCCCTGATCTCGGAGCTGTCATGAAACGCAACTTGCGCATTGCCAATATTCTGTTCTGGCTGGCGGTCTGGGCGAGCGCGGTGATCTATACCCGCGCCTTCAACGTGATCGAGATGCTGCTGGAAGGCTTGATACCCTTCATGATGGGCATCTTCATCCACATCGCGCTGCGCCCGCATCCGGAAGCCGATTAATTCGTGCCCCGCTTAATTCTCAAACAACCTGTCACCTCTCCCACTAGCGATTGCGGAATTGCCGTCCTAGGAACAATCCACGATTGCATATTTATGGTAGTCTCCGCCCACGGTGTAGGGACATGCGGCCTGTACCATAACGTACCCCCCGCCGGCCCGCCTTACGCAGCGGGCCGGTCCTTATGCCGTCCTGGCTTATGCCGTCCCGAAGGTCTATTGAGCATTGACGCGCTCCCCTCGCGAGCGAGCGGCCCGTAAGACCCGACCCAAAAATTCGAGCCCACAATTCGACCGGCGTTGACCGAGATGGAACCCCATCTCGCGATCACGCGTGGCATCCCAACAGGAGTGACGTGATGGCGAAAGACCAGGCGGCCCACAAAACCGGCGGCGGCATTGGCGGAACCAAAAAGCGCGAAGCCAGCGCGGCCAAGAAGGCCCGGCGCACCGCCAACCTCGCGCAGCGCGCCGACGACAACCGCAGCCGCCAGAAGGGCAGCCACTCCGCGCCGAAGGCGAAAAAGTAACTCAACCGAATAGGCAGCGCAGGCAGTACAGTGCTCTGCGCTCGCGCGAAAGGCCCCGCTGGCAACAGTGGGGCCTTTTGTTTTGGGGATTACGCGACCTTAGACGCGCCCGCTTAAACGCGACTATTTCCGCGAAACAGAAACAAGATCAGCACGACCAGCGCGATCGACAGACCACCGACGGGGTAATAGCCCCAGCCGGAATTGAAGGTCCAGACCGGCATGCTTCCCAGAAGCATGAGCATGAGAACGACGATCAAGACAATGCGGAGCATGGCGGGTCCTTCGCGCGAACGAGGTCTGAGAACACAACGCCATATCCGTGGGTGTGTTCCACTTGTCAGTTTCGGGCGAGGGAAAAGGGAAACTCGGAAGTGAGCATGCCAGCTTGGGTTGTATCAAACTCAAGGTTCTTGTCGCATTCCGAACGGCGGCGTTGACTGTTTTCATGCTTAGGCAAACAGCATTTCTCAGTATTTCATTACTGGCGGCGTTGCCCGCTTTCGCGGCATCGCGCGACATCAGCATCGCGACCGAAACGCGAACCGAGAAACGCGTGGCGCTGGTCATCGGCAACGCGGCTTATGTCGACGCGCCGCTTAAAAACCCGGTCAACGATGCGCGCGCCATGGTCGAAACGTTGCGCGCGCTGGGCTTCGACGTCATCGCCCGCGAGAACGCAACGCAAGCGCAGATGCAGCGCGCTGTGCTGGAGTTCGGCGAAAAACTCAGCGCAGGTGCGGTCGGCCTCGTTTACTACTCCGGCCACGGCCTGCAGGTGGGCGGCAAAAACTATCTCGTCCCGGTGGACGCATCCGGGTTCATGACCTGCACCAGGGTGCAGTTCTTGGACATGGGCGGAGTCACCGGCTTATCGCTGACGTCGTTGGGATTACAGACCGCTGCCGGGCAGTACGGGGCCCTTTCCAGGGTGGTAGTGCATTGGCCGTGGGGCTTGCCCTCGACGCAACTGCACGTACAGGTCGCCCAGGCTTGGCCCGCGTCAAAGCCGGCCGCCAGAACGACACCCAACGCCAAAGCCCTAAAACGCAAAATGCCCATGGCGCAGTCTACCATGGGCATTTGGGCGTAATTATGAACGGCGTTTAGGGCGCCGGATGGCTCCTGTTTTAGGTTCCCTTCCGCTTGACCGTGAAGCGCGTCAGCTGGGACTTGGGCTGCTCCCAATCGGGCTTCAGCTCGGCGGCCTTGAGATAGTCGTAATAGGCGGCTTTAACGTTGCCCAGCTCTTCGTAGGCAATGGCGCGGTTATAGTAGGATTTCTCAAGCTCGGTGGAGCCCAGTTCGATGCCCTTGGTGATCGCCGGCGCGGCATCGGCCCAGCGTTTCAGCGCCACCAAGGCCGCACCGCGGTTGGCATAGGCTTCACCGATACCTTCCTGAACCGAGATCGCCCTGTCGAAGTCCCTAAGGGCATCGTCATAGTCTGCAGTGAGGAAATACAGCACACCGCGATTGACGTAGGTGCCGGCCAGATCGCGCCCGAGCAGCTGGTCGTTCTGAAGCGCCATGGAGCAGACATCCACCGGCTTAGGGTCGATCAGCCCGCCGGTATAAACCAGCTCCGGCGGCGGGAAACCGAGCGACAAAGCCAGCGCCGTCTCATAGCAGTTCTGGGCCAAGCCGTTGCCCATCACGATCACCACCGCGTGCGCGGCGGTTGCCTGCATGACAAAACCGAGTGCGAAACTGGCAGCGACCGCTGATTTGACGAAATTGCGCATGGTTGCCTCCCTAGCAAAACAGCAATGCCCAGAATGGACCCCAAAATGGGTCCGATAATTGATACACCGCCGCCCGGTGAAGTCAATCTGACGGCGGCTTTGCTGGGGTCACGTTTCGGTTACAAGTCGCGTCAGTATAGGGGTTTAGGGGCAATCCCCGGGCGGCTCGGAAGAACCGCCCGGGTTACTTTACGATGCACCCTGGGGGGGAGGGGTGAGGGTTAACGCATCGCCGTAATCGGTCACGAAACGCTTCGGGGGCCTGTGGCCTGCCGAGCGCCCCCGGGTTCAAGAGGGGTTAAAAGGTTGTCAACCGTGGGCTCCATGGCAAATAGACGGTAGGGCTAAGCTTTTCCTGCGCGATACTTTGCGGGATTTCCCTTCGCACAGTAGGAAACCGCCGTGCCGCCCGTCTTCTCTCCTACATGGCGCATTTGGCTTTGGAACGGACGGATCGGCAGAGCTTGGCGGGCCGCAGGAAGGCGGCCATGACGGCGGCTGCATCTGTACCTTCCCCCCCCCCCCTTCATCAGGGGCCCCCGCTTCTCAAGCCAGTGACGCCGAACTGATCGAGCTAAGCCGTGCCGGCGATGCCGCCGCCATCGCCCTGCTAGTGGAGCGCCACGCCGATACGGTCTACCGCATCGCCTATCGCCTGGTGGGCAAAAAGGCCCAGGCCGAGGACATCGCCCAGGACGTGCTGCTCCGCATGCTGAGCTACAAGGAAGGCTGGCTGTCGAAAACGAGTTTTCAGGTGTGGCTGCGGCGCACGGTCTATAACCGCACCGTCGACATTTACCGCAAGCACCGCCCCTGGCAGCATAGCGGCCTGGACGTGATCGCCGAGCGGGCCGACGGCGCACCGGCGCAAGATGCGGTGCTGGCGGCGCGCGAAATCGATACCCGCGTCTCGGCCGCCGTCACGGCCCTGCCCATGCGCCAAAGCATGGCGGTGACGTTATGCTTCTACGAGCAAATGAGCCTGGCGGAAGCCGGGGCGGTTTTGAAAGTCAGCGTCGGCGCGGTTGAGTCTCTGCTCAATCGTGCGAAGACCACATTGAAGCAGGCGCTGAGCGATATGGACACGACAAAACACAATGAGCAGTCACATGAACCCTGAACATGACGACAAAAATCTGAACGCGGTCCTGAACAGCTGGCGCGCGCCGCCGCTTTCGCCGTGGTTCACGGAGCGCGTGCGCGCCCGCATGGCCGATCACGCGGCAGCCTTGCGCCGCGAGGCCTGGCCCTGGCCGCCAATGCGCGTCGCAGCGGCGAGCGTCATGGCCGCGGCTTTGGGCTGCATGCTCGCCTTTGTTGCGCCGGTCGCCGAAGAAACTTTGGGCCAGCAAACCGCCATTGAACAGGCCGGCGATCAAGCTGCCAGGGACGAGCAGACGCTCTCGGACCGCATGGATGACAACGACGATATGATTGCCCTGCTTTGGTGAGTTGAAGGAAAACGCTTATGAACGACCGTCACATCAAATGGATTCTGCTGGCTTCGCTGCTGATCAATGCGGCGGGCCTCGGATATCTCGTCGGCCACGTCGGGCGCGGCGGCTTTGGTGGCCCTGGCCCACTAGGCGGAATGATGGCCTTCAATCGCGGCGGCCCTGGAAATGGTCCCGGCAACGGTCCAGGCAATCCCAACAACCGCGCCGCCATGGTCGCCTTGCGCGCGGCCCTCGACGCCGAGCGCCCGGCCATGGACAAGGCACTGAAGGATCTGGCGGACGCCCGCATGCAAAGTGCGGGCATCATCCGCGCTGAAACCCTGAACGGCCCCGAGCTCGACAAATCCTTGGAGCAAATGCGCACCAGCAGCCTGGAAGCGCTCGCGTCCTTCCACCGCTCGGTCGCCGCCGCCGCCGCCAAGCTCGATGCGCCGCAGCGCGCGACGCTCGCGCGCGTTCTCGACCGCGCGCCCCAGAACCGCGCCAATCCCTTGGGCGCGCTTGGGCCCCCGGGCGCAGCTTTGCGCCAACGTGATGGTGGGCGTGACGACCGGCGCGAACGCCAGATCGAACGCATGCAAGGCCCGCCGCCGGGACCACCAGCGCCACAATAAAGAAGGAACTAGCGCTCTACCGATCCCTTGGGCTCGGCTTGGGCCGCGAGAATCTGCACGATCTCGCACCACAAGGCGGCAACATTACTACTATGTGACGTTTACCTTGGAACAAACCTCGGCGGCCATGGTTATGTCTGTGTGGTTCGGATGTTCGCAAGAACGGAAGACCCACGAAGAACGGCGGAGGTTGCGCGCAAGCCGACCTTCGCCGTTCATTTTTGCGGGAGCGAGAAGCACATGATCCGCAAACTCAAATCCGGCCTCTACCGCCTCTACTCCGGCAAGGCCGATCCCAAGACCGGCAAGCGCCGCAACTTGGGCACCTTCAAAACCCGCGCGGCAGCCGTGAAACACGAGCGCGAAGTCCAGTATTTCAAGGCCAGCTATAAGGAAATCGCCCGCGGTCAAATCCTCGGCGACACCACGGGCCTCTTGAAGCTGATCTTCCACTTGGAAACGCACGAACTCCTGGGTGTGCACATCATCGGTGAGGACGCCGCCGAGCTGATTCACATCGGCCAGGCGGTCATGGCCCATAAAGGCACGATCGACTACTTCGTCAACACGGTCTTCAACTACCCGACCCTGGCGGAATGCTACAAAACCGCGGCTTTTGATGGAATTAACCGCCTGGGCTAGGGCCTTATCAAGGTCCCGTGATGAGCCGCATGCCTGAAGACTCAGGCGTTACATCGGCGTAAAATCCACCCCGAGAGATTCATAGCGACAATAACTCCACCATAACAAGGACAGGGAGACTTCCGATGAACTTGAAATCCACCACTATTTTGGCGAGCGCGCTCTTGGCTTTCACAGGCCTCACCGCTGCTTACGCCGCCGATGCGATTTCGCGGGCGATCTCGGCCGCTGTCGCCGATGCGGGCCGTCCCGCCGCCGACACCGCCCGCGACGCCGACCGCAAGCCCTCTGAAGTCGTGGCCTTCGCCGGCATCAAGCCGGGCGACAAAGTCGCCGACATCTTCCCGGGCGGCGGATACTTCACGCGCATCTTCTCCAAGGCCGTGGGCGCCAACGGCCACGTCTACGGCGTCGTGCTCGCAAGCATGGTGGCGAAAAACCCCAAGGCCACCGACGCCATGACCGCGCTGTCCGCCGATGCGGCCTATAAGAACGTCAGCCTGGTCGTGACACCTTTTGAGCAGATGAAGGGCCTAGAGAACCTCGACGTCGCCTGGACCTCGGACAACTACCACGACTTCCACAACGCCGGCTTCGGCCCCTTAGACATGACCGCCTACAACAAGGCCGTGTTCAATGCGCTGAAAAAGGGCGGCATCTACATCGTCATTGATCACGCCTCCGCCCCCGGCGCCGGCGTCAGCGCGACCGAATCCTTGCACCGCATGGACCCGGAAGCCGTGAAGGCCGAGGCGCAGGCCGTCGGCTTCCAGTTTGTCGGCAGCAGCAACGTCGTCGCTCATCCCGGTGACGACCACACCGGCAAAATCTTTGACAGCGGCATTCGCGGCAAGACCGATCAGTTCGTGCTGAAGTTCCGCAAGCCGTAGGCCTCGTAAGCGAAGCTGATACGAAAACGCCCGGATGGAAACATTCGGGCGTTTGCGCATCCCCACCTCGACCCACAGTCGAGAACGCATTAATCTCCCACCCGGGAGCAACCAACGGGAGTGAACCATGATACAGGATCGCAATCTCATCAGCCGCCGCGGCGCGGTGCAAACCTTAGCGGTCGGCGCGGCGGCCCTGGCGGCCGCCTCACCCCGCACTTTTGCCGCCGCAGCCGCACCGGCTGCGGTGCCCGCGGGCTCCGGGGTCAACCCCGGCGCCCACTGGGAACACTGGGCGAAGCCGCAAGATGCCGGCTTTAAGAACGACCTCTCGAAGGTAGAAGAGATGCTCTACCCGCTGCCGACCACGTCCATGATGGTCGTGCGCGGCGGCAAGGTCGCGCTGTCTTATGGCTGGGTCGATCAGGTGAGCTACCTGGCCTCGTCGCGCAAAAGCATCATGTCCATGCTCTATGGCAAGTATGTCGCCAACGGCACCATCAATACCAAAACGACCATGCTTGAACTTGGCATCGACGACATTGTCGGCCTCACGCCGCAGGAGAAGCAGGCCACCGTCCAGCACCTGTTGATGTCGAGCTCGGGCGTTTATACACCCCAAGGCAGCCCGGGCGGCGATCAGAACACGCCAAAGCGCGGCACCTACAAGCCCGGCGAACACTTCCACTACAACAACTGGGACTTCAATGTCGTGGGCGCGGTCTTCGAGAAGCTCACCGGCAAAACCGTGTTCAAGGCGCTGCAAGAGGATCTGGCCGGGCCCTTGGGCTGGGAGGATTTCGACATCAACCGCCAGCGCATGATGGGCTACGAGCCGCCGACCTCGAAGTACAAGGCCTATCACCTATTCCTGTCGTGCCGCGACATGGCGCGCGCCGGGCTTTGCATGCTCAACGGCGGCAAATGGAACGGCAAAGAGGTTGTGCCCGCCGCCTGGGTGAGGGAAAGCACGGCGACGCACGTGGTCGAAGCCAACAAGGAACACGGCTACGGCTATCTATGGTGGCTGCCCAGCCATGGCCGCCCCGGCCCTGAGTGGGCGAACTCCTTCAAGGCCGACGGCAACTACGGGCAATACATCGTCGTCCTGCCGGCGCTCGATCTGGTGGTGACGCACCGCCGTGCCGTCACCGACCAATTCGCCATCGCGCGCAATCTGGGCAAGACCAACGCCGGCCCGCCGGGCGGCGGCGTCGATATCTTGAAGATCGTCGATCAGGTCGTGGCGTCGCTCAAAGCCTAGTCCGCATCGCCTCTGAATCAAAAACGCCCGGGTGAAAGCCCGGGCGTTTTTATTGTGCTAACGAGGCTTAGTAATAGCCGTAGCTATATCCGTAATTTCCTAACTCATTGATGGGAATGCCGGGCGGATAGATGGGACCCCGATAACGCGGGGCGCGGTACCGGCGATGATCGCGGTCATTGCGATCCCAGCCGCGAGAGTCGCGCCAGGAATTGTCCCGGGAGTCGCCCCAAGAACCGCCCCAGGAATTTCCCCTGGAATCTCCCCAGGAATTGCCGCGATCGGCTTGACCGTTGCGGTCGGGCCGGTGGTCACCGCGATTGTCGCGGTTGTGATCGCGGTCACGATCACGATTGTCGCGGTCGCCACGGCGGTCCGACTGGCCATCGCCGCGACGATCTTGCTGGTCCCATTGGCGATCCGATCCTGAGCGGTCACGCCCATTGTGGTCGCCCACGGCGGCAAAAGCCGGCATTGAAAGGGTTAAAGCCGTCGCCGTAATCAAAAGAAGCTTTTTCATTCCGCCCTCCATATGAATGCGATGGTTCAATTTATCTGTGGAGGTTGGTCTAAGTACGGCCCGTTTGCGTCAAATGTGCAGCAGGAATCAATCAGCACGATAGATGTAGGGAAGCGAACTATCGCTGATATCACTGGGCCTGCAACTTGGGCAAGATTTCGCTGTCTAACCAATCCCCAATGCACTCCGCTAAATGCGCATGCAGTTTCGGATTCGGGTGGCTGCCTTCTTTCAGCATGTACTCGGCGGGGTTGGTGCGCTCGAGCCCGCTGCAATCTTTATACGGAAAATCCATGCCCTCAAAAACTTTCGCGGCGCTCTGGCCGCGGTCGTCCAGCGTCACGGCAGCGAACAGCACACCGTTTTCTTTGGCATAGGCCGCCATTTGCTCGACCACTTTGCGCGTCACGGCTAAGGCTTCGTCGGCGGTGTTGTAGACAATGGATTTCAGCCACACGTTATGCAGCGCCGTCACCAGCGCCGAGCGGCGCTCTAAGGGCCAATATCCAATGGTGCGAAACGGGCGGAAGTTGAAGGCGCCGTTCTTCATGCGGTAATGCGGCGGCGCGACGTAGCGCCCTTCGGGGTCGGAGATCGCGAACACCCACGACTGGTCGGCGACATTGCGCAAGATGTGCGCATCATCAAAGGCCAGCAGAATCAGGCGCGGCTTTTGCTCCGTATAGAATTTCTGATAGGCCCGGTCCATGAGCATCAAGGCCTGCACCGTGGAATAGCCGCCGGTGCCGAAGTTCTCGAACGACAGCGCCGGGAACCGCTGCGACAGCAGATAAGGGAAGGACTCCTCGTCGCGCACGCCGTAGGACTGCAAGTTGCTGCCGCCGACGATCATCACAGGAATATGATCCCCCGCCAGCTCCGTGGGCAGCGTCGCGTCCGAGGGCGCCCGCGTCGCGCGGCGGCCGAAGCTCCAGAAGGTCATGGGCACGTGGTCGCCTTCGATGGCGACGGAGGTGCCCTCCTTATTGATCCAGCCCAGCTCCGCATCCGGTACCGACCACGTCGTTTCCGTCCCTGGCACGAAGAACGGATTGATGCGGACCTCACGCGGCTGGAAGCCGGTCACGCGCAAAGCGCCCTCACCCACGCCCAGGCAGACGATCAGCACAACACAGAGCAAGACAAAGTTTTTCATGAACCTAGGCCGCGATCCTCATGACTTCGTATCTCCCCCTCACCGCCTCGCTCCGCTCGGCACCCTCTCCCCCTACTCAGGGGAGAGGGTTGGGGTGAGGGGTTTCGCCGATCTATGCTTTGATTACTATAGCAATCACAGGTAAGGCGTGAACAGCCGGGCGAAGTTGTTGCGCAAGCGGATGCGGCGCGACACACCCTGCACGGACTTCAGCGACACCAGCTTCGCGTCCTGCTGCATGAGCTGGAAGTGCGCCTCCATGACCTCGGCCAGGTTCGCGTCGTAGCATTCCAGATTGGCTTCGAAGTTGAGGCGCAAACTGCGCTGGTCCCAGTTGCTGGAGCCCACCAGCACCCAGTTATCGTCGACAATCATCAGCTTGCTGTGGTCGAAGGGTGCGGGCGCCAGATACACCTTGATGCCGTGTTCGATCAGGTCCTGAAATTTGGCGCGCATGGCCCAGTCGACCATGCGAATATCTGTCTTTTTGGGCACGATCACGCGCACGTCCACACCGCGCAGGGCGCAGACCGACAACGCATAGGTCAGCGCGTCGTTGGGCAGGAAATAAGGCGTGAGGATATGCACGCTTTTCTGAGCGAGCGCCAAAGCCCCCAGCAAAATCCATAACGTGCGCTGGAAGGTGTCGTCGGGACCATCGGGCACGACGCGCGCGTATTGCGGCTGGTTTACCGCGGCGGCATCGGACTCAACCAAGGGCAGACGCAGCTCCTCGCCGGTGGCAAAGCGCCAGTCGGCCTCAAAGGCCGCGTTCATCTGTTCCAGCACCGGGCCGGTGACGCGGAAATGCAAATCGCGGACGGTTTCCTTGGAGTCATTGTAGTTGCGGGCGATATTCATGCCGCCGATGAAGCCCACCCGGCCGTCGATGATCATGATCTTGCGGTGGTTGCGCAAGTTCACCACCGGCAGGAATCTGATCTTCTGGGGAATGAAGCGCGCCGTGGCGATGCCCGCAGTGGCCAATTGTTTATCGGCGGCGCGGGCTTTATCGCCGCTGCCGATCTCGTCCACCAGCACATGAATGTCCACGCCGCGGCTGTGGGCGGCCGTCAAGGCCTCGACAAATTGCGTGCCGATGTCGTCGCACTGGAAGATGTAGACCGACAGTGCGAGCGTGGCCTTGGCGTCGGCGATGGCGGCGAGCATGTCGGGGAAAGCCTGTTCGGCGCCGATCAGCGGCGTGATGCGGTTGCCGCCGACGAAGGGCGCGTCGTGCACGGCGGCGTCGTAGTGAAACAATTGGCGCTGCTGGGCCGTCGGCAGGTCGGCGAAGGGCAGCGCCGGGTCCTTCAGCTGCGGGACATAATTGGGCCGCCGGCCGCCGCGCAGTTTCCGCGCGCGCCGCTCCACGCGGTTGATCCCGAGAATCCAGTAAATGAACGCGCCCAGGAACGGCGACACCAGCACCACGGCCAGCCAAGCGGGCACGGCGGCCTCGTGCTTAGTGAGCAAGATATGCACGCAGACCGGCAGCGCCACGGCCAAGTGCAGCAGCAAGAGCACCAGCATGATGCTCATGGGGATGGTTTCAATCGCCGCTTACGGCGCATCGAGCACGTCGCGCACCGCGATCTCGCTGTCTTTGAGCAATTCGCGGACCCCCGGCGCCAGGACCAGAGCCGGCTGCGTCCACCGCTTCCAGTTGCGCCGCTTACCCATTTTACCCCAAAGCACGATGCCGACTTGAGCGGTTGCACCGCCAAAATAGTGTTCGGCGACACTATAATGGCGAACCGGCACCGAAAGGTAGCGGGAACGGCTAGTCCCGGCTTTACAAACCGGTGTCGAGACCGCACCTAATAAGTGTGCGACCGAAGGATGATTGGTATAAAGCGACGATGGCAAAAGACCCCTATACCGTTCTTGGCGTCAAACGCGACGCAACCGACAGCGAAATTCAAAAGGCTTTCCGCCGGCTGGCGAAGAAGTCCCACCCAGACCTGTTTCCGGGGGACAAAAAGGCCGAGGACCGCTTCAAGGAATTGAACGCAGCCAACGACATTGTCGGCGATCCGGCCAAGCGCGCGCGGTTCGACCGCGGCGAGCTGGATGCGTCCGGGGCCGAGGTGCGCCAGAACCCCTTCGCCCGGGGGGGCCGAGGCCATCCCGGTGGCGGCCATCCGGGGCAAGGCCCAGGGGGACAAGCGGGCGGCTTTGCCTTCGAGGACCTGTCCGATCTCTTCGGCGGCATGTTCCGGGGCGGCGGCGGCCCAGGTGGGCCAGGTGGTATGGGTAGCGGCGGTTTTCAGCAGGCGCCCGAGGACACTCGTTTCAAGCTGGAAGTGGAATTCGCCGACGCCGCCACGGGCGCCACGCGCCGCGTCACCATGCCCGACGGCAAGTCGCTGGATGTGGGCATCCCCGCCGGCATCAGCGACGGCCAGACCATCCGCCTTAAAGGCCAGGGCAGCCAGCGGGGCGCCGATGCCATGGTCGAAATCCGCATCAAGCCCGATCCCTTTTACCGCCGCGAAGGCCGGGATATTCACGTCGAGCTGCCGATTTCCTTGGGCGAAGCCGTCAACGGCGGCAAAGCCGAGGTCAAGACCGTCCACGGCCCGGTCGCGGTTGCCATCCCCAGCGGCGCCAACAGCGGCACGCGCCTGCGCCTCAAGGGTAAAGGCATCGCCGCCACCAAGCGCGAGCCCGCCGGCGACCAGTATGTCACACTAAAAGTGGTGTTACCGAAGGCCCCAGACCTGGAGTTGGAGGAATTCGTCAAAGCCTGGAGCGCCCGTAAGCCCTATAATCCCCGGACGTAAGGAATCGGGGAGCGGGGGCTCACAATGCGGATTTGGGTTTTCATACCGGAAATTTGACTTCGGGATAGAGGCGATAGTCGGCCACCACGGCAATGAAGCCCAGCTTCGCCAAGGCCTCACCGGCGAAGCGGTATTCACCGCGGCTGCCCGACGTCCACGAGCCGCCGTAGAAGAACAGCACCACCGATCGTTTTACCGCGGGCGCGGCATCCTTCGGAATGAACACATCCAGCATCTCGCGCGGATTGTCGCCGTCAGCGATATCGCGGACCACGCGCGCATCCCTGGGCACCGTCAGATCGAGGATCTTCAGGCCCGAACAGGCGCTGAGAACCAGGCTCAAGGTGGCTGCCGCCAGAACGCGTTTCAGCAGAAAAGTCATGGAAATCGTCTTCAAAAGAGCTTGCCAGCAGGGGAGGTACTGTCTTCCATATACGCAAAGCTATAAGAAGGAAGATCAACATGAGATATCTGCATACCATGGTTCGCGTCACGGACTTGGCGCAATCCCTGGACTTCTATTGCGGCGCGCTCGGCCTGGCGGAAACCCGCCGCTATGACAACGAAAAGGGCCGCTTCACCCTGGTGTTTTTATCCGCGTCCGAGGACGTGGCCGGACAAGGCGTCCACGCCGGCGGCACCGGCGAAGCGCCGCGCGTCGAGCTGACCTATAATTGGGACCCGGAGGTTTATACCGGCGGTCGCAACTTCGGCCATTTGGCCTACGAGGTCGACGACATCTATGCCCTGTGCGCGAAGCTCAAGGACAAAGGCGTGGTCATCAACCGCCCGCCGCGCGACGGCCGCATGGCCTTTGTGCGCTCGCCCGACAGCGTCTCCATCGAGCTTCTGCAAAAGGGCGAGGCCCTGCCCCCGGCCGAGCCCTGGACCTCCATGCCCAATACCGGGGTGTGGTAAATTTTAGGCCCTAAATATCTCGAGGCCATGCTGAGCGCTGGTGTCGCGCGCAGCGGTGCCTTCGCGCAGAACGCTGGTCGGCTGCAAACCGCCATGACGTCCACCGACGTCAAAGTGTTCAACGAATGTTTGGCCATGACCCAACAGGAAATGCACGCCCGTGTCGCTTGCATCGACTTCTGCAAAAAGCCAAACTGACCACGTCCGACATGGCGCTGATCAAAGACTGCAAGTCGCAGGACAAAGACATTATGATGATGATGATGGACAAGGGCTGTCTCACCCTGAACAGCACCCATCCCGAGACCATGCTGCTCGCGAAATAGGGGCGGCGGATAAGCGGTGAGCGGCGGCGCGGTTTCTAATGTACGACGCGCGCGGCCGACGGCAGCTGGCTGACCTTGGCCAGCAGGTATTCCAGGTCGTCGTCGTCGAGCTCGACGCCCAGGCTTTCATATTGGGTCAGCACGCGCTCGATGATGCGGCGTGAATAGCGTTCCGGATCGAGATCGAGCCCGTCCAGCTCGGTCTGCAGCACCACATCAAGCGCCGCCTGCACCGCCGGCAAATAAGACGCCGGCAAGCCCGCCTTGGTCCAGGCGGTTTCCAGGCCGCGGCGGCCCGGATCATGGATCAACACGCGCGCATTGCCGATGGCGACACCCGTCAAGGCCGCCACGGCGTGTTCGAAGAAGCGCAAATTGCCCATGCAGATGGTGCGCAAAACCAGCGAACCCGTCAGGCGCTCGTTGGTCTTGAGCTGGTTGACCAGCGCCACGAGGCCGCTTTCGCTGACGCCCATGGCCAAGCCGACCGTCGCGCGTTCGCGGCTTTGCAGAATGATATCGAGTGCAAGATCGGGCGAAATCTTGTGGTTGGACAGAAGGTGCGCGCGCAAATGCTCGGCCACATGGGTGAGCAAACGCTCGGCCACGGTCACCGGCAGCACGTTGCGGTGAACTAAAGGATCCTGAATGGCGGCGCTGTCGCCGAATTTATCGACCACTTTGTGCAGCGTCGGCTCGGCGAGGTCGGCCCCGGGATTGCCCAAGAGCTTCGCGACCACGGTCTCGGACCCGATGTCGACAATCGCAGCCGACACGGCGGCCTCCACCTGCTTCCTGCCCGCGATGGCATCAAGGCGCCCGGGCGAGCCCTGGCTTTTCACGATCTGCACCAGGTCGTCGGCGGTCAGCACTTCGGACACGCTCAAGACTGGCAGCGCCACGGACTCGACGTCCTTGGCCAATGCAACAGCGACGTCGTGCGGCAGCAGCGGGTTGTGTTTCAGATTTGCCGACAGCGCCTCGCGTACGCGCACTTCGGCATCGCGCACCATGACGCGGAAAATCTCTTCCGCCAGTTTCAACTCGGCGGGGCTAAAAGCGGTAGCGTTGAATTGCTGGGCGAGTTTCGCCGCCGTGCCCGCGCGCGTTGAGGCCGAGGGGTCCTGGGTCAGCCGGTTGACGTCGTCCATCGATAGTCCTGGCACGGGCAGCTCTCCGTTAGGTCGCCTACGTCGCCTCGGAACGTCTCCGAAGAGTCATAAAGCCCAGCTCAAAAGGCCGGACTCAAAAAGCCTCTCCGGCACCAGAGCTGGAACCCTGGCTTATCGTCCAGAAGTTGTAATCTCTTATGAATATTCCGCCAATGATACACCAAAACCCTGGCCTGACAACGCCTTCACAAATGGGGGCATTTGCCTGCGCGCCAGGGTGTACAACCATAAGAAAGCCTAGCTCTGGGCCCCCCGGACTGCAAGACTGGACTGCAAAACTGTTCACGTTTGGTAACGCCTGACCCAACGCGGGGGTTGCAGCCCTGGGGATAACCCTTGGGCCCATACCAAAAGGGGTGCGCCCCGGCGCCGCAAAATGCCATGGTCGCGGGTGCGGAGTCTTTAGGCGGGGGATAACGATGTCAGGGCGTTTCACCAATCTGATTATCGGCGGCATGGTCTTGGGCATTCTGGTGGGCTACGGCCTCCACAGCAGCCTGGAGCCGGCCGACGCCGTGGTCGTCGCCAGCTATTTCTCGGTTATCACCGACATCTTCCTGCGCCTGATCAAGATGATCATTGCGCCCCTGGTGTTTTCCACGCTCGTGGTCGGCATCGCCCATATGGGCGATTCTTCCGGCGGCGGCGCCACTTCGCTTGGAAGAGTCGGCGCGCGTACCCTGGGCTGGTTCGTCGGCGCTTCGATGATCTCACTGCTGCTCGGCCTGTTCATAGTGAATCTGTTAGGTCCCGGTCGCGGCCTCAATTTACCGATCCCGGCGGAACATGCCGCCGCCGTGGTGCAGGCCTCGAACCTGAACATCCGGGACTTCGTCGCCCATCTGGTGCCGCGTTCCATCGCCGAAGCTATGGCTACAAACGAGATTCTGCAGATCGTGGTGTTCTCGGTGTTTGTCGGCGTCGCCTGCACCCACTTAGGCCATCACGGCAAAGTCGTCTCGGAGCTGGCCAACAGCGTCGCCAACGTCATGCTCCGCATCACCAACTACGTCATGAAGGCCGCGCCCGTGGCGATCTTCGCCGCCATTGCCGCCGTTGTCACGACCCAAGGCCTCGGCATACTCGTCACCTACGGCAAGTTCATGGGTGAGTTCTATCTCGCCATGGCGATCTTGTGGGGCCTCTTGTTCGTTGCTGGACTCGCTGTCGTCGGCCCGCGCATCCGGCGCATCTTTGCCGCCGTGCGCGCACCGATCCTGCTGGCCTTCTCGACCGCCTCGTCGGAAGCGGCCTATCCCAAGACGCTCGAGGGACTGGAACGCTGCGGCGTCTCCAAGCGCATCGCGAGCTTCGTGTTGCCGATTGGTTATTCCTTCAATCTCGACGGCTCTATGCTCTATTGTACCTTCGCGGTAATCTTCATCGCCCAGGCCTATAACATTGACGTGCCCGTGGCCGACCAGATCAGCATGCTGCTCTTGCTGATGATCACCAGTAAAGGCATGGCCGGCGTGCCGCGTGCGTCGCTGGTGGTGATCGCCGCCACGCTTACGACCTTCAAGCTGCCGGAAGCTGGCCTATTGCTCATCCTCGGCATCGACCAGTTCCTCGACATGGGCCGCAGCGCCACCAACGTCGTCGGCAACGCGGTCGCCACCACCATCATCGCCAAGTGGGAAGGCGAACTCTTCGACGAAGTCGGCGATCCCGAGACCTCGACGGTGAAGGACCTGGCGGCTTAGAGAATGCGAAGCCTACTTCCCGCGCCTACTTCCCGTCATAGGCCTTCTGCATGTTGCTGGTCTTCATTGGCGCCGTTCCCTGTGTCCGAGGGCTTTGGAGGGCAATGCTGCCGCCCGGCTGCCTGATGCCGTAGACATAGAACTCCCAGCTCGAATTAAAGTTGGGTGGGTTTTCGGGGTTTTCGAGAAATAAGATAGTCTGCAGCAATATCAATGATTTAGTGGCGTTTTAAGCCTCAAACACGTGCGGCACGAAGCGGCTGCGGTTGTGGGTGATAAGGCCGGTTTCCTCGCGGATACCGATGCCCCGGGCGGCGCCATCGATCACCCAACTGCCAATGACGGCGTGATGGGTGCGGCCAGCCGCATCCGTCGCCGTCGCGAGGGGCGCCAGCGCCTGATAGACGTAGCCTTCGGCGCCGTAGGCCCCCTCCATGCTGGCGATGGGGGCGCCGCCTTCAAGCGCACCGCCCTCACCCAGCATGGCGATGGAAATATTGGCGCCCTCGCGGCCCAGCAAGGGCTTGGCGACCACTTTGGTTCCGGCGGCAAAGGACGTTCGGTCCATGAAGGCCGGCAGCAGGTTGGGGTGATCGGGATACATCTCCCACAAGAGCGCTAGTATCGCCTTGTTAGCAAGCACCATCTTCCAGGCTGGTTCGATGACGGTGATACGCTTATCCATGACGGCGGCGGCGAGACGCGTGCCGAATTCGTCGGCCAGCACCCAGTCCCAGGGCACGATCTTGAACAACGTGCGGATCTCGCTGTCCTGGAGATCCACAAACACGCCGGCGCTGTCGTCCTTTGGTGACTCCGCCGGCGTCGACCAGCCGATGTCGCCGGCGGCGATGGTCTTGGCGGTCCAGCCCGCTTCCAGCGCGGTGTCGAGCATATAGCGCAGTGTGCCTTCGTCCTCGGCGTGGGGCGTAAGGCAGGTGAGATGAAGCGCCGCCGCCTCGTGTTCGCCGCGCGGCAAGGCCTCGCGGATTTTGCGCCAGGCCTCGACCAAGCCCTCGTGAAGGGAATTGAACTGATCGCTGTCGGGAAAGCGCTCCTCCAGCCAAGTCCACTGCACGACCGAGGCCTCGTATAAACCCGTCGGCGTGTCGGCATTGTATTCGAGCATCTTGGGCAGGCCGTTTCCGTCAAAGGCAAAATCGAACCGGCCATAGAGACTGGGCTCGGCCTCCGCCTCGCGGCTCCAAGACTCCTCGATTAGCGCAATCGTGCGGGCGTCGAAGCCGAAGTGCGGCAGAAGTTTGCGCGTGATGGCCGCGCCTACGGCGGCGAGGCACATCTCGTGCAGTTCATTCGTCGCAGCTTCCAGCGTGTCCACTTCGTCGGCGGTCAAACGCCAATAGGCGCTTTCATCCCAATAGGTGCCGACAGGATCATCGCTTGTCGGCGTGGAATGCCAGTCAAAGCCCAGGGCTTCGCCCTTGGCGACCCAATCGGGACGCGGCGCTACGGATACGCGCTGCAAGACTTATGAACCGCCGCCACTGTAGCGGCTGGCGCTGGCGCCGAAGCCGCCGCGCGCGACGTTGCGCATCGGCACGCCCGCCGTGCCCAGCGAGGTCGTGCCCGGCGGAACTTTTCCAACCGTCGTGCCGCCGGTATAGAGATAACCGTTGCGGTCGGCGTAGACCGGACGGCTAGCGCCGCCGCCATAACCAGCACCTGGACCATAGCCGTATCCGCCGCCGCTGAAGGCGCGGCTCATCATGTAGCCCATCATCATCGGCATGAAGAAACTGCTGGACCCGCCCTCAGCATTACGCACCGCCGTGACTTCACAGCGCTGGAAGCCGGCGGCTTCGCAGTCGGCTTGCGTTGGATACTTGGGCGCTTCCTTGGCGTGTTCTTCCTTGGCGGCGTCGAAGCCTTTGTTGCAATCAGCGGCGTCCATTTCCTGGGCGCAGGCAGCCGGATCGCTAAAGAGCGTCGCGTCCTTGGTCATGTCGTGCTGGTCGCAGCCCGACAAGGCAGTCATGGCCACGCCTGCCAGCAGCAGCGTCACATATTTGGATTTACGCATTCTGGGTTTATGCACTGAGCGCTCCGGCGTTGAGGATGCCCATGGCGATGGACAACGTACCTAAGAGAATTCCGTAGGCTTCGCGGTCGTCTTCCAGGCCCTGCCTCAGACCCGGGATCATGAGAGAGACCAGTAGGAAAACCAGGATCTGGCCGATCAACCCAATGCCGCCCCAGGCCGCCAGATCCACGACCTCGAAGGTGCTGGACGCGGTGCTGTACAGCACAATCGCCATGCCGATGGCGGTGCCGCCAAAACTGTAAGCCGCCGCGCGGTTGCCGGCGCGGATCAGCCGGATTTCGTGATAAGGCGTGATCATGACGTAAATCGCCATGGCCACCACGAGTAGCCCTACGGCGGTGCCGAGGAAAGCCAGATAGAGCGGGAGATCCGCGAACATTGCGCCTCCGGGATTGGGCTAAAGCGCTGCCATCCTAACCGATAAAGACTGGCGGCGAGGTGCAAAATCCATTTAATCTTGTAACAACTCTATGACAAGGGATGCCTACTTAATATGGACCTCAAAAAACACGTTCGCCAGATTGCCGATTTTCCAAAGCCGGGCATCAATTTTTTCGACATTTCGACGCTGCTAATCCACCCCGAGGCGTGGAGCACGGCCGTTCAGCGCATGACGGAGATCCTAAAGCCGTGGAAACCCGACGTGCTGGCGGCCATCGATGCGCGCGGTTTTCTGGTCGCCGCGCCAGTCGCCATTCCCTTGAAGTGCGGCATTACCATGATCCGCAAATCAGGCAAGCTGCCGGGCAAAGTCAGATCACATTCTTACGGTTTGGAATACGGCACCGACGTCATTGAGATCCAGGAAGATGCGGTGAAGCCCGGTCAACGTGTCGTCATTGTCGACGATCTGCTGGCCACGGGCGGAACGATGATGGCCGCCGCGGCCCTGGTGCGATCGTCCGGCGCTGAGGTGGTCGGCTCGCTGGCGATCATCGAGCTTTCGTTCCTGAAGGGCCGCGCCAAGCTCGACATGCCCTTCCAGGCCTTGCTCAGCTACGACAGCGATTAAACAGAAATCCCTCCGCGTGTCATTGCCCGCGGAGGGATTGCCCTCATCTGTAGCTTTAGAAATTAAAGCGCACGCCGGCCAGTGCATTGTGGCTGCGATCGCTGTGGCCTGAAGCCGATCCGACAGTGGTGGACGCGAACTTGTTGTTCTGCAGGCCGATATAGCGGTACTCCGCAAACACTTCCACGCTATCGGAAACGGCGTGCGACACGCCGGCAATGCCCTGCCATTGGAGCGCAGGATCGCGCTTATCATCATAAAGGGCCGTGCCCGCCGGGAAGGTCAGCGAAGCGCCGCCCTGCACGTTGCTCCACGTATTCCAACCCACACCGGCGCCCCCGCCGACGTAGGGACGGAAGCCGCCGATGTCGCCGACTTCGAATAAAATATTGCCCATGAGACCCATGACTTTCTGGCGGCCCGCCGCCGAAGCGCCGGCAATGGCATTCACGTTGGAGCGGCGGTAATTGAATTCAACTTCAGTGCGCATGCCGCTGAACCAGCGATAACCCACCGCGCCCGAGAGGATGTAGCCGGTGTCAAATGAGGTTTTGCCGTTGAGGGTTGTGCCTACGCCATTTGTGTAATTCACACTCGAGCTGTCTGGCATGCTCGCGCCGCCGCCCAGGCTGATGTAAGCATTAGCGTCGGGATAATTCTGCGCGAACGCCGTTGACGCCGTCGCCGATACTGAAAGTCCGGCCACAACATACAATAGCGCGAATTTCATGTTCTTCATTACAAGCTCCATGTTGTTTGCCCCAACGAACGTGCGGCAATGTCCGCACGGGGAGCCAACGCGATGTTGCTAGAAAAGTTCGGGGAACTGCGCCGCTTCGACGGCAGGTGTGGCAAGCTTGCCGCATATTCGCCCGCATAAGTCGCAGGCGCGCAGACCTCACGCACTCATAGGTGTGGAATCAAGGCGTGTGTAACAGTTACGCCGCCTGATCGCCGCTACTGTCCAGCGCGTAGCCGGCTGCACGTACCGTACGAACAACATCGGCGCCGTTCTCGATGTTCAGCGCCTTACGCAAGCGCCTGATATGCACATCGACCGTACGCGGCTCGACGTAAATGTCCGGACCCCACACGCCGTTGAGCAATTCCTCGCGGCTGAACACGGTGCCGGGTCGCTCCATCAAATATTGCAGCAGACGGAATTCGGTAGGGCCGAGGTGGATGTATTTGCCGCTGCGGCTGACGCGGTGGGCATCGAGGTCGAGTTGAATGTCGCCGAAGGTCAGCAGACCCTTGGATTGCGAGGGCTTCGCGCGCCGTAGGAGCGCGCGCACGCGGGCCACCAGCTCGGGCATGGAGAACGGCTTTGTCATGTAGTCGTCGGCGCCGACGTTAAGGCCGCGCACTTTGTCGGTCTCCTCGCTGCGCGCCGTCAGCATGATGATCGGCACCGTGCGGGTTTCGGACTTGCGGCGCAGCTGGCGGCAGACTTCGATGCCGGACATGCGCGGTAGCATCCAGTCGAGGATCACGGCATCGGGCGGCGTTTCGTCGGCCACCGTCACGGCTTCCTCGCCGTCGCTGGCCTCGGTGACGTTATAGCCTTCTTTCTCGAGGTTATACCGCAGCATCGTTACCAACGAAGCTTCGTCCTCGACGATCATGACTGTCGGCTTCATGTTTGCTCTCCAAGTACATTATAGGCGTCAGTGGGGGCAGCTGTCGCGGCGCGTTTGGGTCGCTTTTCAGCCATATGCGTCCCCGCCACAAGAAATTGTATGGTTTCGGCGATATTAGTGGCGTGATCGCCGATGCGTTCGAAATTCTTGATGGCGAACAATAAATGCGTGCAGGACAGCACGTGGTCTGATTCCACGAGCATGTCCGACAGCAAATTCTGGAAAACGCTGGTATGCAGCGCATCGATGTCGGCGTCGCCGCGCCAGACCGCTTCGGCCTTGGCGATGTCGCGCTCGGCATAGGCGTCGAAGGTATTCTGCACGTATTGGCGCACAAGATGGCCCAGCTCGATGACCCCGCCCACCGAAGGCACGGGCGGGTATTCGTTGACGATGACCGAGCGCTTGGCGACGTTGGCGGCGTAATCGCCGATGCGCTCCACATTCGCGGAAATCTTCAAGGCGCCCACGATCTCGCGCAGATCGGCCGCCACGGGCGCATGCAGAGTCAGAAGGCGCATGGCGCGGCTGTTGACCTCGGTCTCCAGATCGTCCACCGCTTCGTCGCCGGCGATGACGCGGGCCGCCGCTTCGGAATCGCGCGTCGCCAACGCCTCAACCGCAGCCGCTAATTGCACTTCGGCAAGCCCGCCCATGACCGCCAAGCGCCCGGACAGCGTCGACAGTTCCGCTCCGATGGAGCGGTTGCCGTGCGGTTCACTGGCGCTATAAAGCGGCGGGTTTTGTTCGAGCGAGCCCATTACCTATTCCACTGCAGTCTTAGCCAAAACGGCCGGTGACGTAGTCTTGTGTCTTGCCGGACTTCGGCGTCTGGAAGATGACTTCCGTATCGCCGTATTCAATCAGTCTCCCTAAGTACATAAAGGCGGTGTTGTCGGAAACGCGCGCCGCCTGCTGCATGTTATGAGTCACGATCACGACCGTGTATTGCCCCGCCAGTTCGTTGATCAGGTCTTCGATCTTGGCGGTTGCGATGGGGTCCAGGGCCGAGCAAGGCTCGTCCATCAGCAAGACTTCCGGATCGGCCGCAATGGCGCGCGCGATGCACAGGCGCTGCTGCTGGCCGCCCGACATGCCCAAGGCGCTTTGATCTAGACGGTCTTTGACTTCGTTCCACAGCGCCGAGGCTTTCAGCGCGCGTTCGCAGGTTTCGGCCAGGAACGCCTTGTCATTCACGCCGTCGACCTTCAAGGGATAGATCACGTTCTCATAGATCGACATGGGGAACGGATTGGGCTTCTGGAAGACCATGCCCATGCGCTTGCGCAGAGCGATAACGTCGGCCCCGCGATTGTAAATATCTTCGCTGTGCAGCCTGATTTCGCCTTCGATCTTAAGGCCATCGACCAGATCGTTCATGCGGTTGATACAGCGCAGCAGCGTGGACTTGCCGCAGCCCGACGGGCCGATCAGCGCGGTGACGAGGCCCTTTTCGACCGTCATCTGCACATTATTCAGCGCCTGCGCGGCGCCGTACCACAGGCGCAGGTTGTTGATTTCCAAGATCGTGCCGTTGCCGCCGGTCTTCAGGTGGTAGACCGTGCTCTCGAAATTGTTATCCGGGCGGATGGGTGAAATGGATTCCATGTTCATGGCGACTCCTAAAATTGGCTCCCGGCGAATCTTTTCTTCAGCCGGCTGCGCACGATAATCGCCGTGGCATTGACAAGCGTGACCAGGGCGATCAGCAGCACCGTAGTGACAAACACCATGGGCTTGCCGGCCTCGGCATTGCGGGACTGGAATCCCACGTCGAAGATGTGAAAGCCCAGGTGCATGAAGCTGCGCTCCAGGTGCACGAAGGGGAAAATGCCGTCTACGGGAAGCTGCGGCGCCAGCTTGACGACGCCCACCAGCATCAAGGGAGCCACTTCGCCGGCGCCGCGAGCCATGGCGAGGATAACGCCAGTCATGACACCCGGCATGGCCCGCGGCAGCACGATGTACCTGATGGTCTGCCACTTGGAGGCGCCGCAGGCCAGCGAGCCTTCGCGCGTCGAGCGCGGCACGGCTGCCAGGGCCTCTTCGGTGGCGACGATGACGACCGGCACGGTCAGCAGCGCCAGCGTCAGCGCCGCCCACAACAGGCCGCCGGTGCCGAAGGTCGGGTTCGGCAGGCGCTCAGGATAAAATAACGAGTCAATCGAGCCGCCCAGCATATAGGCGAAGAAGCCGAGACCAAACACGCCATACACAATCGACGGCACGCCGGCCAGATTGTTGACTGAAATGCGTACGAAGGATACCAGGCGGCCTTGCTTGGCGTATTCGCGCAAGTACAGCGCGGTGAGGACGCCGAAGGGCGCCACCACAATCACCATCAGCAGCGTCATGGCTGCCGTGCCGAAGATCGCCGGGAACACGCCGCCTTCGGTATTGGCTTCGCGTGGCTCGGCCGAGAGGAACTCCCACCAGCGCGAGAAATAGACGCCGAGGGTCTGGGCCAAGTTCATATCGTTGGCGGCATAGGCGCGCACCAGATATGAAAACTCAATGGTCTTTTCGCGCCCGCCTATCTCGGCCAGGGTCAGGGTATTGCCGGCGTTGGCGGCGCGGAGCTTCTGCACTTCGGCAGTGAGTGCGTCATAGCGCTTTTGCAGATCGCCGCTGACGGAATTGAGGCGGTCCTGCGCCGCCTTGAATTCCGCACTGTTGCGCCCCGCACTCAGCTCAATCTTGCGCAGGGCCAAACGTTCGACGTCCAGCGCATGATTGATAGCACCGATATCGCCGCGCTCGATATTACGGATCGCCTCGGCCCGCTCCCGGGAGTCCGCGTGAACCTTGGTGAATTTGGGATCGCCCAAGCCGGCGAAGGCCTGATCAACGCCGTCGATCTTGAAGCTTTTGACGGTGCCGACGAAAGCGCCCCACTCCATACGCTCGAAGAACAGGAGGTTCTTCGGCTGTTCGAACTTGGCGACGGCGAAATCGGGTACCCAGCGAAAGTCCTCGCCGTAGATGTCGAAATTGCCCATGCGATAAAGCGTGCGCGAGGCATAACCGTTCTCAGCCTTGATGCGCTCCTGCCAATCGGGCGTGAGCGTGGCGATCTCCTCCGGTGTCGGCTTGTAAAGTTCACTACGGAAAGGTTCGCCCGCCGTCACGGTGCCGTCGATGGCGGTGACGACCGTCAGCGGCTTGGGAATGAATGTCGCAACGCCGTTGGAGAACACCAGCACCAGGAAACCGAGAATCATAACGACGCCGATGGCCAGCGCGCCGCCCAGGCTCCACAACGCCGGTTCGCCGCGGCTGCGTAGATCGGTACGCCGGCCCGCGCTCTGGGACATGGGGACAGTATCGGCGGGCGCTGCGACGGTCTCGGTCATGGCACTCATCATAGCCGGTTAGAGTTGAGCCGTGCGCTTACGGAAGCGCTGGCGCACCATTTCTGCCAGGGTATTGACGATAAAGGTGATGACAAACAGCGTGAGTGCCGCGAGGAAAAGCATGCGGAATAAGGTTGAATCGCGCACTGCTTCCGACAGCTCCACGGCGATATTGGCCGACAGCGCGCGCAGGCCGTTGAAGACGTTCCATTCCATCACCGGTGTATTGCCCGCCGCCATGACCACGATCATGGTTTCGCCGACCGCGCGGCCCATGCCGACCATGATGGCCGAGAAGATGCCGCTCATGGCCGTGGGGACGATGACGTTGGTGGCGGTCTGCCAAGGTGTTGCGCCACACGCCAGCGAGGCCGCGCGCAAGTGTTCGGGCACGGTGTTCAACGCGTCTTCCGAGATGGTATAGATGATGGGAATGACGGCAAAGCCCATGGCGAAACCGACCACCAGCGTATTGCGCTGGACGTAGGTCGACACCACGCCGCCGCGCGGATCGAGGCCGAGGCCCACAAGCACCATGGCCAGCGCATAGCTGAGCGCGGCAGCGATGACGAGCGTCGCGACCCAGCGTGCAAGATCCGTAAAGCCCGCGCGGGTCCGGTCAGGTCCCCTGAGGATGAAACCTAAATAGCGCGTGACAGTCTCCTCGGCGCTGAGATAGAGCGCAAGAAACACGAACGGGAATGCGATCATAGCGGTGAAGGGCACGCTGGAGCCGATGGCGCCGTTGGCCCAGGCATGCAAGTCGCCCGCGAAAAACACCGCTTCAAAGGCCGGCGCCCCCAGGACGGCGAGATAGCCGAAAAGCCCCAATGCCGCGAAGATCAGCAGGAACTTCGGCAAGTCGCCGTAACGCAGCGCGATGGGTCCCGGCAGCAGCTGCCACAGATAGGCGCTGAAAAAGAGTCCGGCGGGAATGACGATGAAGGCAAAGAACACGGCCGCGATCCAGGTCTCGATGATCGGCGCGAGAATCAGCGCGGCGATGAAGCCCAGGACCACCGAAGGCAGAGAGGCCATAAGCTCCATAGTGGGTTTTACGACCGCGCGCACGCGGTGGTGGACGAATTCCGACGTGTAAATCGCAGCCCCCAGCGCGATGGGGATCGCGAACAGCAGCGAATAGAACGTCGCCTTGAGCGTGCCGAAGATCAAAGGCACCAGCGAGAACTTCGGCTCGAAGGCCTCGGTGGAGGCGGAGGATTGCCACGTGTAGCCCGGCTCGGGGTAACCTTCGTACCAAACCTTACCGAAGATCGTCGTCAGCGTGGTCTCGGGGTGCTGCGCGGAAATGTCCCAGGCATAGACCTTGCCCTCGTCGGACACCGCCAGGATGCCGTTTTCGCGCGGCGCCAAAGCCACAGCGCGATAGGCGGGCTTACCTTCCGCAGGTTTCAGCTTCAGCACCACCTGCTCACTCGTGGGATGGCGCAGCCAAATCTCTCCGTCAGCGGCGGCGGTGACGAACATCTTGCCGCGCTGGCTCGCGTCCATGGCGACCACCGCGCCTGTATGGGGCTCCAGCGTATGGGCCTTGGTCAGCATGTAGCCGTCGGCGGTCTTGGCCTCGGCCTTCTGTAGGCGGAAGAACACATTGACCGAACCGTCGGACCCGGCGACGACCAAGGACTGCTGGCCGATCAAGAAGCTCACGGCGCCGACCGTGACGTCGCCCGGCAGCAGGTCGGTGGTCTCGGCCAACACCGGCGCTTCGAATTCGCGGGTGTCGTAGCGGTAGACGATGCCGCCGGCATCGATCACAAAAACCTGATCGGCCCGGTCGGTCATCAGCACGTTGCGTACCACCACGCCCTTGGGCAGACCCGGCAGTTCCGACGACGTCAGCGACGTCGTGGTCGCGCCGGTCATCATGTTGGTCTTGGATTCACTGCGGGACAGGCGCCCCACCCCGGCGGCATCGACGGTTACGAAGGAAACCGTCGGACGCTCCGCCGATCCGCCCAGCCGATAGTCGGCGGCGATAATGGCGGTGCCTTCCGGCGCCACCTGATCCACCTCGCCCAGCTCCAAATCGACGGAGATTCGTCGCGTCTGGTCGGCGCTGACGGCGGTATAGACGGCCTTGCCGTCGGTGAAATCCTCGGGCGTCAGTTGCTTCAGCCCGGCGGGCACGTCGGTGGTGTTGATGACCACGCCGGCGACCTTGACGGTGGCCAGACGCAAGGAACCGTCCGAAAATCCATAAGCAATATCGCGGCCGTTCAGTGTGCGCGCAAAAGCCGTCAGGGTCTTGCCGCCAAGGTCGTAGGGCGGGATTTCAAGCGGCGTGCCGGTCTTAATATGGAAGGCGTGCACCGCGCCGGCTTCGTCGATGGAAACACTGAGCGTCTTATATTCGTCGACAATGTCCATGAGCGGATGGCCGCCGGCGACGGCTTTGTCGGACATGGCCGAGCCTTCGACCGACGCGCCGGTGAACAACGGCACGACCACCAGGCCCAGGAACATCATGATGCCGAAGACCGCGGCGATAACGCCAAGGCCGCCGATGCGGATCGTCCAGTCGGCCACCTTGTCGGCCATCAGTACCGACCGGGCGGTCTTCATGGAACGCCGCGGACGCTGCGCCGGCTTCGGACTCACGTCGGCAGCGGATGATTCGGCGGGCGCGGTCATGGCTTAAAGTTTCACTTCAAAGTCGCCGTCTTGAAAGCACACGTCACGAAAACGGAGCGGCGCCGGCAAGTTAGGCCGCCGGCGCCCGCCGCTTTTCGAATCAAACCCGGCGTTATTCGACGCCGGTCGCCTTCAGGTCCTGGAAAGCGATGGCCGACGGGATCGGGTAATACCCGTCCTTCAGCACACCGGTCTGGCCCTGCTTGGAGAAGATGAACTTCACGAACTCGTTGCGCAGCGGCTCCATCGGCGCGCCGGGCTTGCGGTTCATGTAAACGTAGAGGAAGCGGGTGATGGGGTAGTCGCCCTTATAGGCGTTTTCCGGGCTGCCGTCGTAGCAAGTGCCGTTGTCCTTGGCCTTGATCTCGATGGCCTTCACGTCGGCGGTCTTGTAGCCCACGCCCGAATAACCGATGGCGAACTTGTCCGAAGCGATCGCCTGAACCACGGCCGAAGAGCCGGCCTGTTCCTTGACGCTGTCCTTGAAGTCGCCGTTTTCCATGACGACTTCCTTGAAGTAGCCATAGGTGCCCGAGGCGGAATTGCGTCCGTACATGGAGATCGGCTTATTGGCCCATTCGCCGGTGACGCCGACCTGGCTCCAGGTCTTGATGTCTTCCTTGCCGCCCATCAGACGGGTCTTGGAGAAGATGGCGTCGGCTTGCGCGAAGCTTAAGCACTTGATCGGGTTGTCCTTGTTCACGAACACCGCCAGCGCATCGACGGCAACGCGGATGCCGGTCGGCTTGTAGCCGTACTTCTTTTCGAAATCGTCGATCTCGCCGGCTTTCATGGGGCGGGACATGGGCGCGAACTGCGCGGCGCCGGAGATCAGCGCCGGCGGGGCCGTTCCCGAACCTTTGCCTTCGATCTCGACCTTCACGTTCGGATACTCTTTATTGAAGCTCTCGGCCCACAGCGTCATGACGTTGTTGAGCGTGTCGGAACCAACCGACTTCAGACTGCCTTCAACACCTGACGTCTTCTTGTATTCCTTAAGGGCGGGGTCAACATCCAGGGCATATGCGCCAAAAGCGGCGAAGGTGCCTGCGACGGCCAGCGCGCCCGCGAAGTGTTTAATCATGCGTGTTCTCCAGTGGGTGGAAGGAGTGCGAACATGTCATCAATATCGGGCGACACCACACCTTTTGTGACAGAACTATGAAGCTTTTGTGACAGGCCGGGAGGGGCCGCGGGGTGATAAATTATCGCGTAATAACAGTATGTTAAGGGGGCGCAGGTTGACCCCTTTTTAAGAACCTTAGCAGCGCCAGCACCGCAATAAGACCGATAGTTTGCGCGGCGATGAACCCGGGCGCGTCTTCGAATCTGATGCCGGCAAATGTATCGCTAAAGGACCGCGCCAGAGTCACGGCCGGATTGGCAAAAGACGTCGACGCCGTGAACCAATAGGCCCCGGTGATGTAAGCCGCCACGGCGCCCGCAGTCACGACTTTGCCGTCGGTCCTGCATCCAGAAATGACTCCGAGAAGCCCCGCCGTCGCCACGGCCTCGGCCAGCCATTGGCCGCCGCCCGTGCGAACGTGCTGGCTCAATTGCAGCACCGGCAGCTCAAACATCAGGTGCGCGATCCACACCCCCACAACCGCACCGATCACTTGGGCGGCGATATAGAGCGGCGCCGCCTTTCGCGAGAAGCCGTTCACAAATACCGCCGCCAAGGTGACGATCGGATTCATATGCGCGCCCGAGATGGGAGCAAACACCAGGATCAGCGCAAACAGCGCGCAGCCGGTGGCAATGGCATTGGCCAGCAGCGCGAGGCCCATGTTGCCGCCACTGAGGCGCTCGGCGGCGATGCCAGAGCCAACGACCGCCATCAGCAAAAAAGCCGTGGCGATGAACTCAGCAAACACCGCGTTCCGCAAATGTGTCACGGCTTTTTCTCAGACAATTTGCCCGCTTCGGAGGCTTTCTTTTGCAAATCGCCGCGCTGCAGGTCCTTGAACTGGAAGGTGAGAAAATACCGGATGCGGGTTTCCAGGATGCGGAAGGCTTCGCGGAAAGCCACCATCTTCTCGGCATCGCTGCCGTCCACGGCGGCGGGGTCCGGAAGACCCCAATGGGCGGTGATCGGATGCCCGGGCCAGACCGGGCACACCTCGCCCGCCGCCTGATCGCAGACCGTGAAGACAAAGTCCATCTGGGGCGCGCCTGCTCGCGCGAATTCATCCCAGCTTTTGCTGCGCAGGCCTTCGGTCGGCAGATGGAACTGTTTGAGCAGCGCGATCGCCATGGGATGAACCTGGCCCTTGGGATAGCTACCGGCGCTGTAACCCATGAACAGGCCCTTGCTCCAATAGGTCATCAGCGATTCAGCCAGAATGCTGCGCGCGGAATTTCCTGTGCACAGGAACAGCACATTGCCGATCATTTTCATTTGGCGGACTTCTTTTTGGGCCCAATTTTGGGTGGTGGCGCGCACGCTGCCGGATTACCGCCGCAGCAGTTGTCCGTGAGATACCCCAGCAGCTCGTCCATGCGCGCGAAGTCGGTGGTTTGAATCAACCGCCGGCCGTCGCGGCGCGCGGCCACAAGCCCTGCGTGCTGCAACTGCGCCAGGTGAAAGGACAGCGTTGCCCCCGGCATCGCCAGTTTCTTAGCAATGACCCCGACGGTAAGTCCCGCCGGACCCGCTTCAACCAACAGCCGGTAGATGGCCAGGCGGCCTTCGTGAGCCAGGGCGGCTAGAGCGGCGACAGCGGCAAGTATTTCCATATTTCTCGAATATTAGAAATATAGTGGGCCGTCAAGCGCGGGGCTTGTTTAACCGCCATTTTCCCGCCGCATCTCGGGGCTATGTAATGTTCTGGAATTCAGGCCTTTGCTATTCTGGCGGCTGGAAAGTGGAGATTCCGATGAAACAGTTTGTCTGCGCAGCCTTTTTGGCAACGAGTCTAGCGGGAAACGCCTACGCCCAATCCAAGACCAACGAGGGCACTATCATCTGGAGCAATCCCGAGACCGCCGGGGGCGCGTTTTCGGGGAACGCAGCGCAAGCAACGCGCCCGACGACCGGAACGCCCGACAAAAACGGCATCATCTGGAATGAGCCTCAAGCCGCAGCACCTGCGCCGCCACCCGCCCCCACCGCGAACGCCGTCCCCAAAACATTTCCGCCCAACGCTTCGGCATCCGTGAAAGATGACGCCGTGATTTGGGATTCGCCGCCGCGCCGTCCCGGCAATGCCATTGCTGCCGCCGCGGCGCCCAGCCCCTGCCGCGAGTTCCAGACCGAGATCATCATCGACGGCCGCAAGCAACCGGCCCACGGCACCGCCTGCCGTCAGCCCGACGGCACGTGGAAAGTGGTTAACCGCTGACGGCTAACTCGCCGCGTTGGCGTCGCCGGTGTTGGCGGTTTTCTGCTGGCTGACGTTGCTGCCGTCGCCGGCCTTTAATCTGTAGAACATCAGCGACACGGCGATCGTGTAGAGGCCGAGGACGGCAAAAGCCTTGTGAATCCCGGCCACGAACAGAGCCGGGTCATTGCGCACCGCCTCCGGCACGAAGAACGCGGTGCACAGGCCCGCCGTGGCCACACCGAAGCTCATGGACATCTGCTGCAGCGTGCTGGCAATGGAAGTGGCATTGCTGGTCTGCGCCGGCGCCACGTCCGCGTAAGCCAGCGTGTTCATGCTGGTGTACTGCAGCGAGGTGCAGATGCCATAGAGGAACGCCTGCAACACAATGCGCCAGGCCGGCGTGTCGGGTCCGATGGTGGCGAAGAGCATTAAGCCGCAACCGAGAATGACAGTGTTGCAAACCAGCATGCGGCGATAGCCGATGCGCCGTAAAAGCCGCTGCACGACGACCTTGGAACTCATAGCGCCCATTACCTGCGGCATGATCAGCAGACCCGACTGCACCGGCGAATAGCCCAGCCCCACCTGATACATCAGCGGCAGCAGAAATGGCCCGCCCCCAATGCCGATGCGCGTGATGAAACTGCCGGTGGTGGAGACGGCGAAGGTCCGGAACTTAAACACATTGAGGCGGAGAAGCGGAAAACGCGTGTGCGTGGCGTGCAGGCCATAGCCTGCGAGCAGAGTCAGCGCGACGGCCAGCAGCGCCAGAATTTCGCGCGTGCTCAGGGTATGCTCGCCGAAAACCTCCAGCACATACGACAGCAGCGCCACGCCGGACCCGAACAGGATGAGGCCGACGACGTCCAATGGATGCCTGTGCTCTTCGCGGTAATCGGGCAGATGCAGGTAGACCATCACGAGCCCCAGCACGCCGATGGGCAGATTGACGAAGAAAATCACACGCCAATGCAGATAGGCCACGATCAATCCGCCGGCCAAAGGCCCCAGCATGGGGCCGATCAGCCCCGGGATGGCGATAAAGCTCATGGTGCGCAGTAATTCCGATTTGGCGAAGGTGCGAATCACCGTGAGCCGTCCCACCGGTATCATCATGGCCCCGCCGAGGCCCTGCAAAACGCGGCAGGCCACCAGCAGGTGAATATCGTTGGCGAGGCCGCACAGCAGCGAGCCCAGCGAGAACAGGCCGATGGCGGCGGCGAAGATGCGGCGCGTGCCGAAGCGGTCGGCCATCCATCCGCTGATGGGGATGAACACGGCAAGGCTCAACGTGTAGCTCGCCAGCACCGCTTTCATGTCGAGCGGCTTGACGTTCAGCGCCTCCGAAATTGTCGGCACCGCAGTGTTGAGAATGGTGGTGTCGAGCGCCTCCATGAAGAAGGCCACCGCCACCAGTGCGGGCAGGATGCGTTTGGCAAAGGGTGTAAGCTCTGCGGGAGCGCTCAAAGCTATGCCTTCAGAAATGCCCGGATGCGCCCTTCGAGAACGCGGGCGGTATCGCGGAAGGCCGACGTCCGGGCATTTTGTGTGCCGACAACGGCTACCGGGTCGGCCACGCCCCAATGCGCTGTGACGGGATGTCCCGGCCACACGGGATCAGTCGCGGCGGCGGCGCTGTCGCTAACGGTGAAAATGTAATCCATCACCGGCGCATCGGCCCGCGCGAACTCGTCCCAGCTTTTGCTGCGCAAACCCGCCGTCGGCAGCAGGCGATGATTCAAGGCCGCCAGAGCCAGCGGATGCACCCCGGTCTCGGGGAAACTGCCGGCGCTGTAACCGATGAAGGCGCCCTTGCCCCAATGGTTCAAAAGCGATTCGGCGATGATGCTGCGCGCCGAATTTCCGGTACCGAGGAACAGTACGTTTTTGGTCAAATTTTATGTCCCGCAAAAAGTTTGATGCACCACTTCGTGCGCTTCCGGCGGCAGCATATAGCGCTCAAAGCCCGTCTGGTCGTCGCCCCTCTGATCGTCATAAGGGTGCGCGAGCACCGCGTTCAAACGCTCGAAAGGTTGATAGTCGTTCAGCGTCGCGGCGGCGATAACTTCGGCCACCAGATGGTTGCGCGGAATATAGGCCGGATTGACGCTCCGCATTGAGGCGCGGCACGCATCGGCATCACCGCCCTCCTCCGCCAGCCGGGCGCGCCAGCGCGGCGCCCAATTATGGAAAGCCGAGGAATCGGCGAAAAGCCGTGCCACATCGTCGTCGTGCGCGGCGTCGGCGGTGGCATCGCATAGCCCACGGAATGTCAGGGTGAAATCGGCATTGCCCGCGTCCATGCGCTCCAGCAGATCCTGGGCCAGGGCTTCATCCGTGGCTCGCGGCTTCAGAAGGCCGAGCTTCGCGCAGAATCCCTTTGCATAGGCCGTCTCGAAATGCAGGCCAAAAGCCGCCAGCGCGTCTTCGGCGTCCTTGATGGCGGTATCGCGGTCCGGGTCCAGCAGCGGCAACAACGTCTCGGCGAAGCGCGCCAGATTCCATGCGGCGATGCCGGGCTGGTTTTCATAGGCATAACGTCCGCGCTGGTCGATGGCGCTGTAGACGGTTTCGGGATGAAAGGCGTCCATGAAAGCACACGGGCCATAGTCGATGGTTTCACCCGAGACCGTCATGTTGTCGGTGTTCATGACGCCGTGGATGAAGCCCACCAGCATCCAACGCGCGATCAGTTGGGCTTGGCGGCGGATCACACCGTCCAGCAAAGCGCGGTATGGCTTGACCGCGTCTTTCGCTTCCGGATAGTGCCGCACGATGACATAGTCGGCCAGAGCTTTCAGGCCCGCCACGTCGCTGCGCGCGGCGAAGAATTGGAATGTGCCGACGCGGATATGGCTGGCCGCGACCCGCGTCAGCACCGCGCCGGGCAGAGGTTCCTCGCGCATCACCCATTCCCCGGTGGTCACCGCCGCCAGCGCCCGCGTCGTGGGAATGCCAAGGGCGGCCATGGCTTCGCTGACAATGTATTCGCGGATCACTGGCCCTAAGGCCGCACGGCCATCGCCGCGCCGCGAGAACGGCGTCGGCCCCGCGCCCTTCAGCTGAATGTCGCGAGGGCTCCCGTTCTTATCGATGACCTCGCCCAGCAGGATGGCCCGCCCATCGCCCAGTTGCGGCACAAAGCCCGCGAACTGATGCCCGGCGTAGGCTTGTGCGAGCGGCGCAGCACCTTCCGGCACGCGGTTGCCGGCGAAGACTTCTATGGCCTCAGGCGTTGTGAGTTTTTCAGGATCAAGGCCCAACTCGCGCGCGAGACTTTCATTGAGCTTGATAAGGCGCGGTTCTTTAACCGAGGTCGGCGAAAGCCGCGCATAAAAATGCTCCGGCAACCGGGCATAGCTGTTGTCGAAGGGGAAAAGCGGCGCGGACATCATCCCCCCAGACTTCATCCCCTGAGCTTCTTGATGTTCCCCGCGTAGTCGCTGGTTCCAAATACCGCCGTGCCGGCCACCAGCACGTTGGCCCCCGCAGCGATCACGGCTTTGGCGGTCTCGGCATTGATGCCGCCGTCGACTTCCAGTTCGATGGGCCGGTTGCCGATCATGGCTTTCAGCTTCTTGATCTTGTCTACCTGGCTCGCGAGGAAACTTTGGCCCCCGAAACCGGGGTTGACGCTCATCACCAGAATCAGATCAAGCTTATCGAGCACGTATTCCACGACATCGGGCGGCGTGCCGGGATTGAGCGACACGCCGGCCTTTTTGCCGAGGCTCTTGATGACCTGCAGCGAACGGTCCAGATGCGGGCCGGCTTCAGCGTGTACGGTGATGATGTCGGAACCGGCTTCGGCGAAGGCCTGAATGTAGGGATCCACGGGCTGGATCATCAGGTGCACGTCGAGGATTTTCTTGGTGTGGGGGCGGAGCGCCTTCACCACCACCGGCCCAATGGTCAGGTTGGGCACGAAGTGGCCGTCCATGACATCGACGTGGATGTAATCGGCCCCGGCGGCGTCGATGGCCCGCACCTCTTCTCCCAACTTGGCGAAGTCGGCGGAGAGAATGCTGGGGGCGATCTTCACCATCGGTTTTGAACCTTTAGAGGCGGGTTTTCACGGCTTTGACAATGGCGTCGGCGGTGATGCCGAAGTGCTTGTAGAGCTCAGGGGCCGGCGCTGACGCACCAAAGGTCGTCATGCCGATGACCGCACCCTTTAAGCCGACATATTTGGTCCAGCCGAAGGTGCTTGCCGCTTCCACGGCGACGCGGACGCCATCGCCCAGAACCTGTTCGCGGTAGGCCTCGGGTTGCGCGTCGAACAGCTCCCACGAGGGCAGCGAGACCACGGCGGCCGCGACGCCTTCGGCCTTCAACTTGGCGCGTGCGTCCATCACCAGCGAAACTTCCGAGCCGGTCGCAATCAAAGTGGCCTGGCGCTTCCCTTCCGCCTCGGCGATCACGTAGCCGCCCTTGGCGCAGAGATTCTCGTCAGTATGGGTGGTGCGCAGCGTCGGCAGGGCTTGGCGGGTCAACGCCAGCACCGAGGGCTGCTTGGCGTTCAGCGCCAGTTGCCAGCACTCAGCGGTTTCCACTGTGTCGCAAGGGCGCATCACATAAAGCCCGGGCATAGCGCGCAAGGACGCGAGATGCTCGACCGGCTGATGCGTCGGGCCGTCTTCGCCGAGGCCAATGGAGTCATGGGTCATGACGTAGATCACGCGCTGCTGCATGATGGCGGATAGGCGGATCGCGGGGCGGCAGTAGTCGGTGAACACCAGGAACGTGCCGCCGTAAGGGACCACGCCGCCATGCAGCGCGAGGCCGTTCATGACCGCGGCCATGCCGTGTTCGCGCACACCGTAATAGATATAACGCCCGGAGAAATCGCCGGCAGTAATGGGCTTCATGCCGGCGGCTCTGGTGTTGTTGGAGCCGGTCAAGTCGGCGGAACCGCCGATCAGTTCCGGAATCACCGCCGCCAGCGCGTTGAGCGCGGTCTCGGACGACTGGCGCGTGGCCACTTTCGGCGCCTCGGCCGAGGTTTTCTTCTTGAGGTCGAGGATCGCCTTTTCCCAGCCCTTGGGCAGTTCGCAGGCAATCAGGCGCAGGAACTCTCCTTGGGCATCGCCCATGGCTTTGACGCGCTCGACCCAGGCGGCGTGGGCCTGCAGCCCCCGCGCACCGGCCGCGCGCCACACGGGGAGCACATCGTCGGGCACGACGAAGGGCTCATAGGGCCAGCCCAATTTTTCGCGCGCACCTGCGATCTCGGCAGCGCCCAGGGGCGAGCCGTGAGTCTTGGCGGTGCCGGCCAAGGTCGGCGCGCCATAACCAATCGTGGTCTTACAGGCGATCAGCGCCGGCTTGTCGCTTTTTTGCGCGGCCGTGAGGACGGCGGCGATGGCCTCCGGATCGTGACCGTCCACGGCCCAGGTGTTCCAACCCGAAGCCTCGAAGCGCTTGCGCTGGTCGTCGGACACGGCCAGGTCCGTGGGTCCGTCGATGCTGATGCGGTTGTCGTCCCACAGCACGATAAGTTTGTTGAGCTTCAAATGCCCCGCCAGCGAAATTGCTTCGTGGCTGATGCCTTCCATTAAGCAGCCGTCGCCGGCAATGACGTAAGTGAAGTGATCTACGACCTTCTCGCCGAACCGCGCCACTTGCAGGCACTCAGCCAGCGCCATGCCGACAGCATTCGCCAAGCCTTGGCCCAAAGGGCCGGTGGTGGTCTCGGCGGCAGAGGTATGCTGGTATTCGGGGTGCCCCGCGGTGGCGCTGCCTAACTGGCGAAAGTTCTTGAGCTGCTCCAGCGGCATGTCGGCGTAGCCGAGCAGATACATCAGGCTGTAGAGCAGCATGGAGCCGTGACCGGCCGAAAGCACGAAGCGGTCGCGATCGGGCCAATAGGGCGCATTCGCGTCGAATTTCAGGAAGCGCGTGAACAGTACCGTTGCCACATCGGCCATGCCCATGGGCATGCCCGGATGGCCGGAATTGGCCTTCTGCACGGCATCGGCGGCCAGGAACCGAATGGCATTGGCCATCATGGTGTGGGAAACAGAAGCGGCAGCGTAATTCATTTGAAGAATTTCACATCTATATCAATGGGTTATTACCGTGCGGCGGTCCATTGATTGGCCCCAGGTATTGAAGATGCTTTTGGCCGACGGAAGCCGAGATTGCAAGGGGCAAATCTGCCGCCAAAACCGCCCTAAAGCTCGCGGTCTTTGACCTTCACGGTGGCTTCCAGCTCGGGCCGGTAGAACTGGTAGTTCGCCTTGCCCTGGCGCTTGGCGTAGTACATCGCGACATCCGCATTGCGCAACAGATCGCTGGCGGTATTGGCCTGGGCCGGCAGCAGCGAAATGCCGATGGAGGCCGAGACCCGGCCTTCGCGCCCGCCGAGATCAAAGGGCTCGGTGAGTGATTTGATAATACGGCCAGCGACAAAGCCGGCGGCATCGAAATTGTCGATCAACGGCATGATGACGGTGAACTCGTCGCCGCCGAGGCGCGCAACCGTATCGGCCTCGCGGACGCATTTCTCAAGGCGGCGCGCCGTGCTGATGAGCAAGGTGTCGCCCGCGTCGTGCCCGTGCGTGTCGTTGATGGTCTTGAAGCCGTCGAGGTCGATGAACATCAGACCAATACTTGTTTTCGCGCGGCGGCCTTCCAGCACCAGGCGGGTGAGACGGTCCATGAACAAAGTGCGGTTCGGCAGATTGGTGAGCTGGTCGTAATTGGCCTGGTAGATGATCTTCTCTTCATCCAGTTTGCGCCGCGTCACATCGGCGATGATCGCCACGTACTGCTGGATGCTGCCAGTATGGTCGCGCACCACCGACACCGAAATACGTGCGGCATAGCGCCGCCCGGTGACGCTTTTGCACCACTGTTCCCACTGCGTCTGATCGCTGCCTTGAAGCGCGTCGAGCATGCTGGTGGGCGATTTGGAATCGGTGAACAGCACCTCGGACAGCTGCTTGCCCATGACGTCGGCTGTTTCGTTGCCGGCGATGCGGAGATAGGCCGGATTAACCTTGGTGACACGGCCTTTGGCGTCGGCGACCACCACACCTTCGGGGCTGTGATCAAACACCACGGCGGCGAGGCGCATCTCGGCTTCGGCGCGGCGGCGCTGGGTAATATCGCGGAAGGTGATGACGAAGCCGACCGGGCGGCGGTTCTCCGTCACCGGCACCACGACATAGACCGCCTCGAAGCTTTCGCCGTCGCTGCGGCCCAGATGAACCTCGTGATCGACGTAGTAGGGCCCTTCCTTCAACTGCGCCTTGATGGGGATCGGCGTGCCGGCGTCGTCGTGGCCGCTGCCGAAGACAAAGACGCGATCAATCGACATGCCTTGCATGGCGGCCGCATCGCGGTTCAACAGATCCGCCGCCGCCGGATTGGCCAGCGTAATAGCGCCGTTCATATCCAGCGCGATGATGCCATTGGACGCCGCGCCCAGAATTTGCGCGGTGAGATTGGAGGTCGAGGCGATCTCTTTGGCCGCGGCCGGCGCTGGCCCCGTGATCGTGGTCTTCGCTGTCTTCACCGCCGACTTTGGGGCCGGCTGCGCCACGACCAGCACGCGCGCTTTGGCGCCGGCGCCGAAAGCCTTGGCGGTGACGTCGACCGGAACGCGGCGGCCCTTGTGGTCAATCAGCGTGAGATGTTTTGGCTGGCGGCCCTTACTGAGGGCGCCGAGGTCCTTGAGCGGCTTGCCGGCGGCGTCTTCGAAATGCGCGGCGAGCGCCCCGCCTACGCGCGCCTTCGTACCCAAAAGCTTGCGGCCGGCACCGTTCATCGCGGCGATGACGCCGCCCATGCAGTCACACACCAGCGACTCGGTAACCGCGGCAAGCGGGCTGGCGGACCAAAGCACCGTCGGCTTTGCGGTCTTCTTGGCCCGCGCTTTCTTTTTTCCCGCCATACTGACTTGGCCGCGCCTGTTCCCCGGGATCCGCGCCAACCGCAAATAACCCAAGGTTGACAAGGATTTATGATCCTTTCGGCATCTTATACAGGGACTTAGAAAAAACCTAGGGGGCGCAGCGGGAGGCAGCTATGTCCGCTAACAGCCACGGAAAAAGCCGCTTTCCGCTTCCCGGCATCTTAGTTTCGAGTCTATAGTTATTTGCTGCGGGTGTCGCGATTTCAAAGTTCGCCAAGTGATCACCTCAAGTGCCCAGGCGAACTTTGAAATCTAAGCGACACTCGGAAATATGTGATTTCGTGTGGTTTTGGATTTGAAGTTCCTTTTCTGAGCTTCCGGCGGGCACTTAAGGAACTTCAAATCCAAAACCACACGAATGGGGAACGCTAACAACGGAGAACCGCCATGGCTGACCCGCTTTACCGCTTCGATGTGGATGCCCTCGCCGACGAATTGCGGCGCGCCCACGGCACCGGGGCCCTGGATGTAGCTGTCCAGACCGCCAAACAACACCTTGCCTCCGCCGCCTGGAAGAACTGCGCCATATGGCTGCAGGTGGTTAACCGCCTGAACGCCTCGCTCATTAGCGGGCCTCCCAGCGGCTCGGGCAGCGGCTATGCCGCCGCCAGTCCTTAACCGGGAGGCCGCCACCATGGATCATAACCCTTGGGATCCCACGACCTGCGGCATGAGGAGCAATCTTGCCTGCGCCGAGAGCGGCCGGGGCGTTATGGTCAGCCATCCGCGCGTGACGGGTGGGCGGAGTACCGACGGCACCTTGCGCATTTCGGTGCGGCGCGCAGCCCCCAATTCATTAGCCCTAGGCTCGCGGATCAGCCTGCAAATGAGCGCGCAATTTATTCGCTTGAAAGCCGACTGAAGTTCTCCACTTTCATCATGCTCGCGCCAAAGAAAAACGCCGGTCCAGGGGACCGGCGTTTTGCCTCAGTGATACACCGAACGTGATTACTTCTGGATCCGCCACAAAGCCGCCAGCTGTCCGGGCACGGAGCCCGGCGTGATGCCTTTCCAGGCTTCCAGCGCTTTCGGACGCTGACCGGCGCCGAGGTAAGCAATGCCCAGACGCAGCTTGGCGTCATCCGCATCGGTCACGCCCTTGGCGATGCCGGCTTCGGTCGCCGCGATGGCTTTATCGAACATGCCGTAGCTCCAGTAAGCTTCGCCGGTTTTGACCAGCGCGTCGCCGGTTTTAGCCTTGGCGGCTTCGGCTTCGCCGGCGGCGAGCGTCTTCTGGTCGGCGGCGGCTTGCGTGGTCGCCAAGTTCAGCATGCGGTTTTCACGGTCCTTTTGGGCACCTTGACCGAGAACGCCGTCGGCGACGCCCTTATCCATGACTTTCTTGGCCAGTCCGGGCATGCCGTCCTGCAATGCGAGTTCGGTCATGCCGGTATAGTCTTCCGGCTTGGTGAGCAGACCGGTGTTGAACTTGATGAGATAGACATCGAGGCTGGTCTTGGTGGCGCTACTCGCCGCGCGCAAGGACTTCTCGTACATCGAGATCAGGTCCTTGGTGTACTGCGGCTTAGGATAACGCGCGACCAGCATTTCAAGATCGCCGCGCACCGCGTCGTCGTTCTTGAGTGCATAGTCGCTGGCCATCAACAGGCTCAGCGTTTCTTCCTTTACCGGACGACCAGCCGCATCGGAGGCTCTCACAACCGCGCGCAAGCCGGCCGAGGCCTTGGTGTAGTCGTTGGTAAGATAGTAGCTCTGGGCCACCAGCACCGGGATCTCCGTGTCGTTCGGCTGATCCTTCAGGTACGCCGTCGCGACTTCGATGGTCTTGGTATAGTTCTTGGTCTGGTAGTAAAGCTGGACCAGGGTCTTGCGGACCGGCGTCGCGTCGGGCAACTGGCCGCTCGCGATCATCGCATCCAGCGCCTTGGCGCCGGTGGCGTAGTCACCGGCCTTCAGCGAGGCGTTGGCGAGGAGCTGGTTGGAGATCAGAATTTCGTAGGGGTTCTTGGCGGCGACCAGGGCTTCCTGCGCCTTAGCGGCAGCTTCCTTAGGCTTATTTTCCGTGAGCAGCTTCTGAGCTTCCTGCGCCGGCCTGCCGACAGCGGGGCTAACGGTGGGCTTCTTCGCATCCGCGGCCATCACCGCGACGGGTGTCGTTACGACGGTTGCGGCGCCGGCCATACCCAGCGCGAGCGCGACCGACAAAGCAATGCGGGAAACGGTATTTTTCGAAGTCATTGTTGTGTCCTCTCTCAAACGTAAAAAAGGAACGCCGTTTTGTAACACGAACGGCACTCCTCGTTTCACTGGATGGTAGTTTCGTCGGCGAATCTGGCCCTTTTGTGGCGATCTCCGGACCTAATTATTGAAGGAACGCCTCGTTCCCGACGAAACCGATTTTCCTCACGCCGAGCCGCTGGGCAATCGCCAGGGTCTTGGCAACCGTATCGTACTTGGCAAGCCGGTTGGGCCGCAGATGGATCTCATCCTGCACTTCCTTGGCGGCCACACTCGCCAGATAGCGCGAGAGTTGGTCGTAGGATTCCACCACGTTGCCGTTCCACAGAATGGTGCCGTCGAAGTCAACTTCGAGGTCCACCACCGACGGCGGCGTGGGCGGCTTGCTGTTCGAATTGGGCCGCGGCAGGTCGAGCTTCACGGCATGCGTCTGGACAGGCAAGGTCATGATGAAGGTAACCAGCAACACGAGCATCACGTCGATCAGCGGCGTGGTGTTCATTTCCACCATCACTTCGCTTTCGCCGGACGCCGAACCTACGCTCATACCCATGATCTAGTCTCCACTCGTATATTAAAGCTCCGGCTGCTTTGAGGCCTTCGCCTCAAGCAGCCGGGCTATCAGTTTAATTTTCAGGAGCGAGGACTCTGAGCTCGGGATCAGTAATGAAACCGACCTTCAGAATGCCGCCGCGTTGCGCCGCTGCCACCACTCGGCCGACAAACTCGTACCGGGCGTTGATGTCGGCGCGGATGTGGACTTCAGGCTGCGGCACTTTCACCGCAGTCTGTTGCATCCGCGGCACCAAGCCGTCGAGACGGATCAGCTGTTGGTTCCAGTACGTGCGTCCGTCGGCCGTGATCTCGACCACAATGTTCTCAGGCTTTGTTACCGTCGCTTCATTCGAGATCGTCGGCAGCTTGAGATCTTGAGTCTTCGTAACGACCGGGATGGTAATGAGAAAGATGATCAGCAGCACCAGCATGACGTCGACAAGCGGCGTCGTATTGATGCTGGAGTTTACGGCATCTTCACCCTCAGAGGAGCCAACACTCATACCCATAGCAACGGTCTCCTACTAAAATCGCTTAGGCGCGACGGGTGCCGCCAGCCAACAAGACGGCATGGATATCGGCGCTGAAATTATGCACCCGCTCCATAGCCATCTTATTGCGGCGAACGACCATGTTGTAACCCAGCACGGCCGGCACGGCGACGATCAGGCCGATGGCGGTCATGATAAGCGCTTCACCCAGAGGTCCGGCGACGCGGTCGATGGACACCTGACCGGCGACACCGATGGCGATCAGGGCGTTCAAGATACCCCACACCGTGCCGAACAGACCCACGAACGGAGCGGTCGAACCGACCGAGGCCAGGAAGGCCACGCCCGCCTGAAGGCGATAATTGATGGCATCGCTAGCGCGCTGCAGAGACATCGAGACCCACTCGTTCAGGTCAATCCGGTCCGTCAGTTTGCCGTCGTGATGTTCAGCGGCTTTGAGGCCATCAGAGACCAGGGCGCGGAAGGCGCTGTTGGCCTCAAGCTTGGCCAGGCCTTCTTTGAGACTGCCCGCTGCCCAGAAGCTCTTCTGGGCAGCGATCGCCTGACGCATCAGGATGGTCTGGTCGATCAGGCGCATGATGGTGATGTACCAGCTGCCGGCCGACATCAGAACCAGGATGATGAAGGTCGCGCGGTTAACGAAATCGCCCGTCTTCAGCATGTGTTCGATACCGTAGGGGTTTTCCACCGAAGCCGTGGCAGGCGCCGGGGCGGCCGGAGCGGGGGCCATCGCATCCGCCGGAGCGGCGGCATCGGCGGCCGGAGCGGCTGCGGGGTCCGCGGCCGGAGCAGCTGCGTCAGCGGCAGGCGCGGCGGGAGCCGCTTCCTGAGCAACCGCAACGACGGCAGAACCCAGAACCGCCACGAGGGCGATCGCCGAGATCATGGCCGTCAACTTAGAACCAAGCGTTTTATTCAATCGGATATTCATGGTGTGATCCTCGCTAGACCTTAATTAATTAACGTACCGTGTGATCGCATAATTGCGCGTAGACAGGCTGCCTACATTATTTTGGAATCTTGAAAGTCACTCTCATCGGCATCTGCATGGGCGACGGCTTGCCGTTGATAGTGCCCGGCAGGAAGCGCCACGATCTCTTGGCTTCTTTAGTCGCCGCTTCGTCAAGACGCTCGAAGCCGCTGCTGGTTTGCACCACTGCGTCGGTGACCTTGCCTTCTACGTCCACCGTCAGCAGCAGAATGACCGAGCCTTCTTCGCCCAGGCGCTTGGACATCGCCGGATACATTTCTTCCGGACCAACGTTCGGGCGGCGTGGATTTTGGCGCGGTGCGATGACGACGTCGGCCTTCGGCGGCGGCGGCGCGACTTTCGGCTTTTCGTTGGTTGCCGTGATCGTGGCGGTGGGGGCTTCCTGCGTGATCGCCACGTCAGGCATATCGACGAATACCGGCGGCGGCGCCTGGAACTTTGGCGGCGGCGGCGGCGGCTCTTCCACCTCGGGCTTTATCTCCTCGATGATCTTGGTCTCCATGGGACCCAAGGCCTTATTGATAAGGGTCTTGGCCAAACCGGACTGGAGCGCCCAAAAAAGCAGGCCGTGAAGCACCACGACAAAAACGAAGAGGCCCAGACGCCGATAATTGGTCTGGGGAATGGCCGAAGAGGAGCTTGAGTAGTATTCCATGCGTGCACTCAAAAACTGTTTTGGCGTTGTGGTTCGTAGCGGTTCGTTTTGCGGTTTTTATTTTAATAGGCGCGAAGCTGTGAGGGTCTACCAGGCCTATGCCAAGGTTGGCAATAACTTCCCCTCTCCGAGGCCGATCATGGATCTCGGTCGCGGCAATCCCCTCTCCAGCCACCCATTAAGTGAGGCGTAACCAACGGCATGGCCAAGCTTAAGTCAAGTCTGAATGTCGCCTGCGCCGCGATAAACGGACCGATATTTTTACGTGACATTTTCGATCCCCGTATCAAGGGGTGGTTTTTGTCTGAAAAATCAGAGGGGATGGGATTTGTTTGCCGTGAAAAATCAGCGATTCATTTAAATCCCATCGATGTTTGCCGGAACCGCGTGAACCCAACCTGCGGAGGCATGTTTTTCACGCCGATAAACGCGCCGGTGCAGTGCAAACAGCGGGAATTGCACGACTGATTCTCCGGCGCGACCCGAAAACAGTTCGCGGACCCGAAAATGCCGACTCCGCGAGGCCCAAATGTAACAAACCTGACCTTATTTCCTCAGGTCCCGATTGCAACCCGGCGGTGCATTCGGTCGCGCCCGGTCCAGTAACTGATTCACGAACTATCAACTCCTCGGCCCCATACTCCTCCACAGCAATACGGGCCCTGAAAACCAGTCAAGACCCGCCCCTGATTCTCGGTGGAGAACCGATGACCGATTCGCTTATCCCCACGCAGCCGTCCTTTGCACCGCAGTCCTTGCGCGTTCTTCTATTTGAAGACAACGCCATGGACGCGGCCCTCATCAAGAAGTTTCTGCGCACGGTTGGAATTCCGGCGGCGCGGATTCATCTCGCCGACACCATTCCCTCGGCGCTGCAGGTGTTGACGCGCGAACGCGTCGATTTGTGCCTCGCGGATTATTACTTACGTCCGCACACCGGCTTCGATCTCATGGAAGAAGCCAAGCGCTTCGATGTCGACGTGCCGTTTATTGTCGTCACCGCCCTTGACGACAGAAGCGTCGACGACAGTGCGCTGGCGCACGGCGCGTACGACTTCCTGGTCAAAGGCGAATTGACGGTCGAGGGCCTTGAGCGTTCGATCCGCTACACGCTCAACCGGCATCAGCGTGAAAGCCGTCTCAGTCGCGCGGCTTTTTTCGACGCGCTCACCGGCTTGCCCAATCGCGCGGCTTTCATGGAACGCCTGACCCGCGCTGTCACCGACAACGCGCCCACCGGCGGCATGGTCGGCGTCGCGCTGTTCAATCTCAACGGCATCAAGTTCGTCAACGAAGCCTTCGGCCGCAAGATCGGCGATGAAGTCTTGCGTTGCGTCGGCGAACGGCTGACGGCAGCCAAGGGACGCACACAACGTCCGCAGATGGTGGTCGCACGCCTCGACGGCGACGAATTCGCCGTGCTCATGACCGGCTTCCTGCTGGCAGGCCACGCTTTGGCGGCGGCGAAGCTGGTGGCCGACTGCATGACCGGCGCGGTCGATACCAAGGGCGGCCAGCACGTCGTCACTGTCGCGGGCGGCGTTGCTGCCCAGGCCATCAAAGCGCCGGCGGCCGACGTGTTTCCATCATCGGCGGGCGAAACCGCCGAACGGTTGCTGGCCCAGGCCGGCCAGGCCATGCTGACCGCCAAGCGCACCGCCCGCCTCAATGGCTGCTCGCACGTGGCCGTCGCCCATATGCACTAGGGCGGTAGGGTTTCTTAGGGCCGCTCCATATATGCGCCGCTTCCGCGAACCTCTAATATAGACCTCATCTGGGGTTGACGGTTTGGGGCAAAGCGCCGTGCTTCACAAAGAAAAAACATTACTTTATCGCCAGCGTCTGACAGCTGCGGCGCGGCTGCGCCAGCGCTGGCTGATCTTGTGTGGCGGAACCGCCTACGCCATAGCGTCGCTGTGGGTGAGTTTTCGTCTCGGCGCACCGCCCGCCTTCGCCGGCGCTTCTCTCGCGCTGCTGCCGGTGATGCTGGCACTCTACGGACTGACCTATGCCCGCACATCCGGTCCATTTCTGGAAATCAATCCGCTGCTGCTGGCCGTAATTCTGGGCGGACACGTCGTCCTCGGCGCGGGCGCGGCGCCCGAAGGCAGCGCCGCGCGTTTCGCGCTGCTGTTCGGCTTGCTTGCTTTCACCATCGTGATCGCCGCGCCAACGCTGCGGTCGACACTCGGGGGCCTTGGCCTCGCCGCGCTCATCGCCGTGGGCGGCGCGCTGGTCTACTTGCCCGGCGAGCACATTGCCTTCGCGGGTATCGAGGCCTTGATCTATTTCTTGCCGGCTTTGGTCACGGCTGTTATCGCCGCCGTCTGCTTTGAGCACGAACGCAGCGCGACCTTCGAACTCCGCATCGAATTGGAACGCCGCGCCACGTCCGACAATCTCACCGGCGTTTCCAACCGCGCGCACATCAATCTGCTCGCACAGAACGAGTTCGCCCGCGCGCGCCGCTACCGCGAGCCCTACGCCGCCCTCATGATCGAGATCGACGACTACGACACGCTCAGTGCCAAAGGCGGCCCGCGCGCCGCCGATGTGGTAGTGCAGGTTTTCACCGGCTACTGCGTGGTGGTGATGCGTCATTGCGACAGCTTTGGCCGCTTGAGCCCGGCGCAATTTTTGGCGCTTCTGCCTGAAACCCAAGGCGCCGGCGCTTTCACCTTGGCCGGGCGCATGTGCCGCGATTTGGCCGCGCTTGAGGTCATGGTCGAAGGCCAGCCGGTGAAATTCACTGTTAGCATCGGCGCCACTGAATTGCAGGTCACCGACCGCTGGGCCGGCGATCTCTTGCGCCGCGCCGAGCAAGGGCTTGAGGACGCCATTGAACGCGGCCGCGGTAACGCGGTCTTCGCGGCCCCACCGCCGGCGCCCGCCCACTACGACGCCGCGGCGGAAGATACCGACTATATCGCGCCTTAAACAAAGCCCCGCAGCCGATGTCCAAACCGCCCTCCTCCAAAACACAGTGGAACCCCGCTACCTATCTTGAATTCGCGGCCTACCGCGCGCGGCCCGCCGAGGATCTTATGGCGCGCCTCGAGCTGCGCGTTCCCGGTGCGATTTACGATCTGGGCTGCGGCCCCGGCAATCTCACACGCAAACTGAAAGACCGCTGGCCCGACCGCGCCGTCATTGGCACAGATTCATCGCCCGAGATGTTGGCCAAGGCCGAGAAGAGTTTCGGCGCCGCCGACATCACGTGGCGGCTCAGCGACATCGCGACTGGGACGCCCGAGACTGGGACGCCCGAGACTGGGACGCCCGAGACTGGGACGCCCGAGACTGGGACGCCAGAGGCGCCGCCCGCGTTGATCTTCACTAACGCCGCGCTGCAATGGGTGCCCGATCACGACAGGCTGTTCCCGCGCCTTATGGCGGCGGTAGCGCCCGGCGGTCTCTTCGCGATGCAAATGCCGGTGACCGGCGAAGCGCCTTATCACGCCTGTATCAAACAGATTTTGGTGCGGTCACCCTGGCGCGAGCGTCTGGCCGGCGTGCGCAGCGACCAAGTCCACGCCGCTTCGGCGCAGCGCTACTACGATCTCGTCAGTCCACTGGCCGCGACCGTGGACACCTGGGAGGCCTATTATCATCATGTGCTGAAAGACACTGCCGCCGTGACGGCCTGGGTGTCGGGCACCGCGTTGGTGCCGTATCTCACGGCTTTGCGTGAAGACGAGAAAGCCGCATTCCTGGCCGATTATACAGACCTGGCATTGGCGGCCTATCCGGCCAGCAAAGACGGCAAGGTGCTCTTTACAATGCGCAGATTATTTATCTTGGCCGAGCGAAAAGCGTAGGCATCAGGCCCGCAGACGTTCCACGGCGTCGAGGGCTTGGCCCAGGGACAGATCGGGACGCACAGCCAAAACCGCCGCTGCTGCCGCACGGCTCTGCGACATATAGTCCCGGCCGGCCGCGCGCGCGCGGGTCACGGTGCGGGCGACAATGCCTTCCAGGTCACGCAAGGCGGGCATGATTGGCGACGCCAAGGAGACCGACGAAATATGACGCGCCGACATCAGGCCCCCGTAGGTCTCGGTTGCTGCGATATTGCCCATGGGTCTGGTTCCCTTCATCTACCACCGATTGTAGCGAGAGGATTTTAAAATACAAATCCTGGTATCGGTAGCGGCGGATTTCCGCCATTCCTGAGAGAGTCAACGGTGTGGCGGAATGCAAGTTCCCGTCAGACTCGCCCAGGGGACAAAGATCTTTATTCCGGCAGCGGCAACCAATCCTTGCCGCGCGGCGGGATGGTTTTGGCGCGCTCGGCGCAGGCCGCCACGGTGGCCTTCTTTTCCGCCGGAGTCATGCTCCGCCAGAGGCCGATCTCCTTCAGCGTGCGCAGACAACCAATGCAAAGCCCCAGCGTCTTATCGACCGCGCAGACACTGATGCACGGCGAGGTGACAAGATCGTCGCCGAGATTGGCAACCGAGGTCGGGGAAAAGTCCGGCATGGCAAATGAGGTAAGACGCCAAGCCTCGTCTGGCAAGATGAAAGCCTGGCAAGCCGAAAGCGGCCTGGTTTTAGGTCCCAAAGTATTGGGATATGGTGAGGCTATCCTCTTGAAGCCTTCCGGAAAATCCCATGCCCCCTTCAAATGACTCATACGAAAACCTCACGCGCCTTGGTGCGGCTTCCCCCGTCCCGGCCTCGCCCGACGTCGCCGTGTTGGAATGCGTGCCCAATCCCCATCAGGACACCGACTACCTGATCCGCTTTGCCTGCCCGGAATTCACCGCCCTTTGCCCGGTGACGGGCCAGCCCGACTTCGCCCATCTGGTCATCGACTACGTGCCCGATGAGACCATCGTTGAATCCAAGTCGCTGAAGCTGCTCCTCGCGTCCTTCCGCAATCACGGCGCTTTCCATGAGGATTGCACCCTGTCCATCGGCAAACGCCTGGTGGAAGCGGCCGCGCCAAAGTGGCTGCGCATCGGCGGGTATTGGTACCCGCGCGGCGGCATTCCCATCGATGTGTTTTGGCAGAGCGGCACTTTGCCGCAAGGGCTGTGGGTGCCCGAGCAGGGCGTCGCTTCATATCGCGGGCGCGGGTAAGCAACATGGCCTGGATCATGCTGTCCGTCGCCGGCGTGCTGGAAGTGGTCTGGGCTTATTTCATGAAGCAGTCGCAGGGCTTCACGCGCCTGACGCCGACCGCCGTCACCTTCGTCACCATGTTCGCGAGCTTCGGCCTGCTGTCGCTGTCCATGAAAACCCTGCCGCTCGGCACCGCCTATACGGTGTGGACCGGCATCGGCGCGCTCGGCGCCTTTGTCGTCGGTATCGCCGTGCTGGGCGAACAGATGAGTTTCCTTCGCGTGCTCGCGGCCATGCTGATTGTCTCCGGTCTGGTGCTCATGAAATTCTCCAGCCCCGATTAAAAAGAGAATTAAATAAAAAAGGGCACAGCCCCCCGGCCGTGCCCTTTTTCATTTTGTCTCCGATCCGCGGCCGTTGCCGGCGCCGCACCGGAGTCCCCCTCCCCTTAAAGCTCGTGGCGACGGGGGGACATCGCGACCGGCAGAGAATACCCGCAGAAACACCTGCGGCAAGCGATGTCGGCGAACCTTCCGAAAATTTTCCGGTTGACGAGAGCCGAGTTCATAACTGCGGTTGCGCCCAGGGCAAATTTCTTGCGTTTTAGTCCTTTTTCTTGGCTTCTTCGAAAGCCAGCGAGGCGGAATTGATGCAATAGCGCGTGCCCGTGGGCAGCGGGCCGTCCGGAAACAAGTGCCCGAGATGGCCGCCGCACTTTGCACACGTCACTTCCGTTCGCACCATGCCGTGGCTTTGGTCGGTATGTTCAGCGACGTGGGTGCGGTGAATGGGCGCAAAGAAACTGGGCCAGCCGGATTTGGAATTATACTTGGTCGAGCTTTCGAACAGCGGCTCGCCGCAGCCGGCGCACTTGAAAACGCCTTGGCCTTTGAAGTCGTCGTAGGCGCCGGTGAAGGGCCGCTCGGTGCCTTTCTCGCGCAAGACGTGGAATTGCTCCGGCGTCAGCTCCTTGCGCCACTGCTCTTCGGATTTGACGATCTTCGACATGGGCAACCCTACTTTTGCAAAATATCCGCGACCTCACGCATTTGAATGCGGGCGCGCAGCAAAGGAAAGCCAATGGCGCGCAAATGCGACGGCATCGTCAGACTATCTGGGTCGCCGTTGACGACAATCAAGGGGTTCATGGCCGCACCCGTGCGCAAGGACGTCAGCATATTGGCCCAGATCTCGCCGGCCTGCTTTTCCTTAAGGACGACATCGAAGTCCTGACCAAGCGCGTTCAGGATGATGTAGTAGCCGTAGAGCTTGCCTTTGGCGTTGTAGAACACGTCGTCGGCCTGGAAATCGAAATAGCCGCCGCCGCCCTGCGCGCGCGCGTCCAACTCGGCGCTGGTGGAGCCAAGATCCGCCGCGACACGGTCCAGGAACGCAATCAGGTTGTCGGCGCGCTTGTCGTAGGTGGATTTTCCCGAAGCCACATCTTTGTTGTAGGTTGTGAGATAGTCCACGGCTTCCAGATATTGGGATTCCGCCTTGGGCTTGGGGATAATGTTGCCCTGGCCCCAATACCACGTCGTGCCGTCGTACTTCAGCAGGCCCACCGCCTTGTCGAGATTGGGGTCGATGGCGCTGGATCCGCGCAGGCGCCCCAGGTAGTCGCCGACTTCGAGGACAAAACGCGACACGGCGTAAATCGTGCCCAGCTGAAAATTGGGCGCGTTGTCGAGCGCTGCCGCCGGATGCCAGAAGGGCGCGTTGGGCAGCCAATGATCGGCGTCGCGCGTCACGACGGTTTCAACGATGGCGATAGCCTTGCTGCCGCCGGGAACGTCGAACTGCGGCGCCGGCGCGACATTGAGATCGTCATCGATGTGATTGTTGAGGATCATGCCCACCGGGTAATAGACCAGCAACAGCACAAACAGCACCGCCGCGATCCACGGCACATAGCGGCTGTCGATGAAGAACTCGCCGCGGCCCGAACGCACCCCCGTCAGCCGGTCGCGCAGCGTCTCCCAGGTGGACGTCACGCGGTCACGCAAATCGCTCAAAAAATCAGACATGGGGCTCCGGGATGAGGAAATTGTCGGTCTTTATACCGCACCCTGATTATGGGGCACAAACCATCCTTTTTTTACCCCCTGTCGCCACTGACCTGCGCCGGCTCACCTGCGGATTGGGGCGGTTCCACGGTTGTTAAGCTGGCGGCCGCCACCAAGATCAAAAGATAGAGAAAACTTTCGGCCAGGATGGAACGGCGCATGCCTTTTGCGGAGGAAATATCGCCGCGACGCAGGCGCGGCGTCAGAACAAATTTGTTAAAGGCCGCGATCGCCAAAAGAACGCCGAAGGCCACCAGCTTCCAAAGGAGCCGGTTGCCGTAGGCGGTCGAGAAAAACGCCTCCACCGATCCCACTTGAACAACCGTGGTGACAGCGCCGCTGACAACGATCATCGCCACGGCTATTACCGCCAGGCGGGAAAAGCGCCTCACGACCGCAGCCGCTTCAGCGGCGGGTTTTGCCCGCACGATTACAAAGAGCGGGAACAGCGATCCCAACCAAAACGCCGCCGCCGCCAGATGCACCGCGACCACCGGAGCCATGAGCCATCGCGGCGCGGCGGTAGCGGCATGCCCGGTGACGAGAAATCCGCCGATGCCGAGAAGAACCCCGAGCGCCAAAAAGACCGTGTGGCGCTTCCCTGTCCGGCGAAATCCTTGGGCGACACACAACATCCCGATAACACCAAGCGCCGCGCTGTCGCCCAGACTGGTATGGACGGCCATGAGCCATGTCCCATGTGACAGCAAGGCCTCCGGCCCCTGGCCCAGCATGTTTCCGCCGCCCAATCCAATAGCAAGCGTGAACGCCAGCGCCGCAAGGAACGCGGTGGTCATACCGAACCGCGCGGTTACCGCGTCGCCCGGGGGTCCGAGGGTCAGCGTGAACGACGCCGTTCCCACCGCGAGCAAGGCGCTGGTGTAGAGAATGAAGGTGTTGAGACCGATGGCGATAAGCCAGGTGTCCATGCCATCCCCCCTCGTCGCTCTACTCGATCTTGAGACGCGCGAATACCATAGCGCCCGAAGGATTCCCGCCATAGGAGGCCTTCAAGCCTGGCGGAATCCAATTGAAGGCATATAGACCGCCAAACCCGATTGACGCATGAGAGGTCACAGGGAAATCTCGCACCACACCCACGGAGACTTTGTTGACGGTTTCAGCTGGGCCGCTCGTGCTCGGGATCTGCAATTCCGCCGCCTGCACGCGCTCGGCGCGCGCAAAAACCGCCCAGAGCTTGGATGGTTTGACAGCGGATTCTAGAACCCAGGCATTAAGGTTGGCGCCGCCCGCGATTTCCTTGCGCCCCCACGCCACGGTGGTGGACCATTCGCCGGTGTCCCACAGCGGCGTGGTGTAAATCGCGCTGGCTGACCAGCGCCGCTCGTTCTCATCAGGATGGAGCCCTTCGGGGCTGTGCATTTGCGCCCAGGACACCTGCACCGCCAATTCGCTTGTGGGATTCCAGCTCAGGCGCGCCGATGTACTGTCAAAGCGCGGATGATCGATGTCGGCGCGGGTCTCATCGGGCTCGCGTCCGGTGAAGCGCGACACTTCCGCCTTCCAGTTTTGGTAAATCACACCGCCGGTCGCCACGCCGAATGTAATGTGGGTGGAATCCAGCCAGTGATGGCTGATGGGTGCTTCGGGGCTGTCCAAAATCGAGGCCCGGTGCATGAAGGCCGGCGGACCAAACGCCGGTTCCCCCGGAAGACCCACATATATAAATGCACTGGCTTTGTCCGACAGCGGATGGCTGTAGGACGTCGACAATTCCATAATCAGATCGTGCGGGTGCTGGCGATCCACTAGCGGCGTTCGCCCGTCCGCGGACTCGCCCGAAGCCAGAAGCAGCGGATAACCGCGTTTACCCATGAGCGGGTCGGGGCTCAGCATCACCCGAAAATTGACCTTGTCGCCTTCGGCAAAGGTTCGGAGGGCACTGCCCATGACCATGCCGGAGGTGAAGAACTTGTCGTCGCCGCGCGGACCGCTCTGGCGGTCGTAAACCGCATTTAGCGTGGCGTGGGCCATGAACATCCAGTCGCCGGACATGATGTGCAGGCCGTCATGGGCGGAGCTATCGGGCTGCCAGCTGGTGCCCGAGCCGTCGCGCGTCATCGGATAGGCGCCCAGAACACCGGTCATGGCGCTGTGCGCGCCGTGATCCATGGCGCTGTGCGCGCCGTGATCCATGCCGGCCATAGACGTATCGGGCTTAATGGGAGCAAACAGCCCCTCCGCCGAAACTTGCGCTTCTGCGGGAACTGAAAAGCAGAGACTAAGGAATACCGCAGCAAGCGCCCACTGCAGGCGCCTCACAAAGCCGGACGTCATTTGGTGGCTCCGGCGCCATCGACAACGGTGAAGACGACGCTGCCTGCCGTGACGTGGGCATCCGCGGACGTTACGCGAAAGGACAACTCATATTTGCCCGCCGCTAAAGCACGGGTGACCGCATAATGTAAAACCGCGCCGTCCTTACGGACGGCGCCCAGAGCCGTGATCTCCTGACCGCCGACGGCTTTCAAAGTCGCCACTATCGGCGTCGGTAGCTCGTCGAAGGTCAGCGTGATCTCAGCCGGCGATGCAATTTGAGCATTCGCGGCAGGCTGGGACGTCACCAGTTTCGTGTGCGCCTGGGCGAAAGCGATGTTTCCAAAAAGAAGTGCGGCGGTGAGAGCAGCATATAGGCAGGTCTTGGGAGGAAAAGGCATGTCCGTCTCCACAGATCGAGTTGGCGGGTTATAACTTTACGGTACGCAGGCGCAGGGAATTTGTAATCACTGACACTGAACTCAACGACATCGCCAAAGCGGCGACCATCGGACTTAAAAGAATGCCAAAGGTCGGGTAAAGGACGCCCGCCGCGATGGGGATACCGACCGCATTATAAGCAAAGGCAAAGACGAGGTTCTGGCGGACATTTCGCATTGTCGCGCGGCTCAAAACAATCGCCCGTGCAATACCCGCCAAATCGCCTTTTACCAAGGTGATCCCGGCGCTCTGAATCGCGACTTCGGTGCCCGTACCCATCGCCACCCCCACAGCAGCAGCGGCCAGAGCGGGTGCGTCGTTCACGCCGTCACCCGCCATGGCGACGATGCGTCCGGCAGCCGTGAGTTCAGTGACGATGCGGTGCTTGTCTTGCGGCAGGACATCGGCTTTGACGTCGGTGATCCCGAGCTTCCGCGCCACCGCTTCGGCTGTAGTCTTGTTGTCGCCAGTCAACATCACAATGCGTATCCCGTCCTTGCCGAGGCTCGCGAGAGCGGCTTGGGTGGTGGGCTTGATCGGATCTGCAACGGCGATGACACCGCCCGCTCTGCCGTCCACCGCAAGAAATAGAACCGTCGCACCGTCGCGGCGAAGCGCGTCAGCTCTGCCCTCAAGGTCGCCGAGCGCAACACCGATGTCCGCCATCAGCTTCGCATTACCCAAAGCCACGGCCCTTCCGCCGACTTTGCCCGTCACACCTTTGCCGGTGACGGAGGCGAAGTCCGTCGGCTCCTGAACGGCGGCGCCGCCATTCCGCGCGGCGGTCACGATGGCTGCGGCGAGCGGATGTTCGCTGGAGCGCTCAAGACCAGCGGCTAAAGGAAGGATTTCGGCTTCGGAAAATCCGCGCGCGGCAACAATCGCCGTCACCTTGGGCTTGCCTTCGGTGAGGGTTCCGGTCTTATCCACCACCAGCGTGTCCACCTTCTCCATGCGCTCAAGGGCTTCCGCGGATTTGATCAGAACGCCCGCGCCGGCTCCTTTGCCGACACCGACGCCGATGGACATGGGCGTGGCGAGGCCGAGCGCACAGGGGCAGGCGATAATCAGCACGGAGACCGCTGTGATGAGCGCGTAACTCAGCGCGGGAGCCGGCCCCCAGACTAACCAGGCGATGAAGGTCACGATGGCGACAGCAAGGACGGCGGGCACGAAATAGCCCGACACGGTATCCGCCATGCGCTGAATCGGCGCGCGGCTGCGCTGCGCCTCGCCGACCATGGCCACGATCCGCGCGAGCATGGTATCGGCGCCGACTTTGTCGGCGCGCATGATCAGTGCCCCGGTGCCGTTCACAGTCCCGCCGATGACCTTGTCGCCGGGTTGCTTGGCCGCCGGCAGCGACTCACCGGTGACCATGGACTCATCGACGGCGCTTCTGCCGTCGAGCACTTCACCATCTACCGGCACGCCGTCGCCGGGGCGCACGCGCAGACGATCGCCAGCCTGAACCAGCGCGAGGGGGATTTCTTCGTCCTCATTGCCGGCGTTCAACCGGCGCGCGGTTTTGGGCGCCAGATTAAGCAAGGCGCGGATCGCACCGCCGGTCTGCGCGCGGGCGCGCAGCTCCAGCACTTGGCCGAGCAGCACAAGAACGGTGATGACGGCTGCCGCCTCGAAATACACAGCGACCGCGCCGCCCATGACGCGCAAGCCCTCAGGAAACACGCCCGGCGCGAACGTGCCGAGCAGGCTGTAAAGATAAGCCGCACCCGTTCCCAACGCGATCAGGCTGAACATATTCAAGCGGCGATGCACGGCCGATGCCCGGGCGCGTACGAAGAACGGCCAACCTGCCCACAAAACCACCGGCGTCGAGAGCGCGAATTGAATCCAATTGGAGATGCGCGGCGGCACCACGTCGTGCAGGCCGAGCGCAGGAATATGGCTACCCATTTCCAGAAAGAAAACTGGCAGCGTCAGGGCCAGACCAACCCAGAAGCGCCGGCTCATGTCGGCAAGCTCATGATTCTCACCGGCATCCGCGGCGACCGCGACCGGCTCTAGCGACATGCCGCAGATCGGGCAGTTTCCCGGGCCGACCTGCCGAACCTCGGGATGCATGGGGCAGGTGTAGATCGCGCCTGGGTCAGTCGGGGGCTTTGGCGGCGTCGGCTGCGCGGCGATGTAGTCTTGGGGACGCGCCATGAATTTCGCGCGACACCCGGCCGAACAGAAAAAATACGATATTCCCTCAAAGTCCTCGCGATGCGGGGTTGTTTGCGGGTCCACGGCCATTCCACAAACCGGATCGACCGCCGGCGCCGCCCCCGCTTTAGCAGGGCCGCCGCAACAGCCGTGATGCGCGTGTTTCTCAGACATTGAGTGCTCCATATTGAATCGTTTATACCCCCTAAGGGTATATTGTCAATTACCCCCCGGGGGTATACGATTGTGAAATATGGAGGAGCCTATGAAGTCAAAACATAAACCCGGTTTGATCCGCCGCCTCAATCGTATTGAAGGCCAAGTGCGCGGCGTGACGCGCATGGTCGAAGATGATCGCTACTGTATTGATACCCTGACGCAACTTCAGGCGGTCAAGGCGGCGCTGGCGAAGGTGGAGACTGAAATCTTGAACGATCATCTTGGACACTGCATCGAGCACGCCATCGTCAGCGGCAACGCCGGCGAGCAGCGCAAGAAGGCGACGGAACTGATCACCCTGCTCCGGCGTACCGCGCGTTAGACATGATTTTCGCACTTAGCCTGCCGGCCGTTGTGCTCAGCGTCGCGTGCGCGGTTTCCTATTCTTGCTCGGACTATTTCCGCAAAGCCGTGCCGTCCAGCGCCGGCGTGCCACTGGCGCTGTTCTATGCCTTCCTGCTGGAAATGCCGGTTCTGGCCGCATGGATGGCGGTCAGCGGCGATACCCGGCTAGACGCCGGCTACATCCCGCCCGGGATCGCGGTCGCCATCCTCGGACTTGGCGCGAACTTTCTGTTCATCGTCGCCGTCCGGCGTTCACCTTTGAGCATGATGATCCCCATGCTGGCCTTGGTGCCGGTGCTGACCACCGTGCTGGGCGGCCTTCTCCTCGGCGAGTGGCCCAGTACAGCCCAGGCCGCCGGAATCCTGTTTGTGGCCGCGGGGCTGTTCACACTCTATCTGCCGGCCGGCGGCGGCTTTCATCCCATCGCGGTCTGGCGCAGTTTCGCCGCCCAGCCCGGAGCAAAGCCCATGGCCGGCGTCGTGCTGCTGTGGTCCATGAGCCCGCCGGTCGACAAACTCTGCCTGGCCCATGCCGGCGTCGGCATGCACGGCCTGATTCAGTTGATTATTCTGGGGAGCGCGGCCGGGGCCTGGGTGATCTCCACCGGCGGCCTTAAGTCCCTGGCCCTGCCGCGCGGCGCTTTGAAGCCGCTCATGGGCGTGGCCCTGACCGCGGGCCTTGGCTATGGCCTGCAACTTATGGCTTATCAAATGACCCTGGTGGCCGTGGTCGAACTATTCAAGCGCACCATTGGCTTAGTTGGCGCGCAGATCCTGGGCCGGGCCTATTTCCAGGAGGCCGTGACCAGGCCCAAAATCGCCGGCATCGCTATCATGGCCCTCGGATTGCCGCTGGTTTTGTTGGGCTGAATCTTCATTCTGGGCGTTACATCCGGGTACTGCACAAAACCGAGCTGGCCCCCATGAGCCTCTTCGACAAGCCCTTCGATCTCTTCCGGCGCCTGATGAACCGCAGCGACAGGTTGATCTTGATCGACGCCGACCGCCAATACTTCTGCGGTTACTTCGGCCTTCCACAAATGGACTTAAGTTCCCACGCGCGGAAAGCGCGCAAAACTACAACAGACCCAGCTTCGCCAGTTCCAGCTTCATCTTCTGCGGCATGTTGGGATCGATGAACAGCCTGCCGCCCTTTTTGACGTCGGCGGGCGCGGCGTCGGCCTTCAGATAGCGCCAGCCCTGAAAAGCGCGCTGAGCGCGGGGCTGCACCAGAATCTGCACAGGGGCCAGCTCGATCACGCACATCGGCTTGCCCTCGTCCTCGTCTTCGCTGAAACCGACGATGGGCTGGCGTAAAAGAATCATGCCTTTGATGACCCAATAGAGCGAACCGCCGTCCAGCAGTTCCTTGTCGCGCTTGGGCGTCATGCGCGTCCAGTGGCGGTAGTGGCCGGTCTTCTTATCGCGCCACTGCTTCTGGCGTTTGTCGAGGTGTTCAAGATCCTCGATCCCGACGGCAAGCTTGATGAGGTTCAGCGGCATGACAAAACGCGGACGCGCATTATTTCGGGAACTTGACCACAACCAACGTCACATCGTCGCGCTGGGGCTCGCCGCCGGCAAATTCCTCAAGGCGCGCGACCACGGCCTTGCAGATATCCTCGGCCGACTGGTTGGCTTGCGCGCGGATGGCCTGTTTCAGGCCCTCCTTACCAAACGCGTGCCCGTCGGGATTCTGCGCTTCCCAGATGCCGTCGGTACCGATCACCAGGATTCCGCCGCTCGGCCACTTGTCGCGCCCGTGTTCCTCGAACTGCCAGTCCGGATTGATGCCCAGCGGAATATCCTGAGCGGTGATGTCCTCGAAGCTGTCGGCTGTCGGATCGAACAGAAAAATCGGCCCGTGGCCGGCGTTGATCCAGCGCACGTCGCGGGTATCGGGCTCCAGCACCAGATAGACCAGCGTGACAAAGCGCCCCGCCGCCGCGCGCCGGAATAGCTACCTTCGCGTGATTCGGCAAAGCTAGCCCGTCGGCCCGGCAAGGTCAATTAACGCCATGAAATGCTTATATTTCTGTGGCATATTGGTTGGCAGTCGAACCGCCTAGCCGCTTAACCGCGCAAGTTACACAAGCCTGTGGGGAAATCGGCGGCGACACGCGTACACTAGTTAGGGGAGACCGACATGGCCTTGGAAGATCTCATCGGCGAAATGCAGGGTAAGGCGGAAAAGCTCAAAGAGCTGCATCACACCGTGCTTTTTGATCTCGGCGACGACGGCAAAATCCTGCTGGATGCCACCGGCGACGAGGTGAAAATCACACCCAATCCCGACAGCGACGACGCCGAAACCACGCTGGCCCTGTCAGCGGACAATATGGTCAAGCTCATCAACGGCGACCTCAATCCCATGGTCGCCTTCACCCTTGGCAAGCTCAAGGTTTTTGGCTCGAAGGGCATCGCCCTGAAGCTCTCAAGTCTCTTAGATAAGTAGCGAAATCGGCCCCAGATCGGCGCCGAGATCAGCCCGGGATGGGGTGGAGTCGGGCCGCCTAGGCCTCCTCCCGCTCTTATGCCGCAACGCAATATCGCCAATTGGCCCATATTCTACGCCGTTTCTTCCTGGCCCTGGTGGCGAAGCGTTTGATTCGCTGGGATTTTTCCCTGCCTAAGGGATCGGGAGAGTCCACGCGGCACGCGGTAAAGCGGGAGCCCCCACGGGAGATCAAGGGAGAAATATGGCGGCTTACGACGCAAGCAGACCGGACTACCCTTGGCTGAAGGCCTATCCGTCTTTTGTGGATTGGGCCATGCCGATTCCCAAGGTTCCTGCCTTTAAGCTGCTGCACGACGCCGTCGCCGCTAACCCCGACCATCCGTGCATGGAATTTCTCGGCAAGCGGTGGAGCTATGCCGAGACCGGCCGCCTCGCCGCCCAGGCCGCCCAAGGATTTCAGAAGCTGGGCGTGACCAAAGGCACGCGCGTCGGCCTGTTGCTGCCCAACACGCCTTACTACATCGCCGCCTTCTTCGGCATCCTCATGGCCGGCGGCACGGTCGTGAACATGAACCCGCTCTACGCCGCGCGCGAGCTGGAGAACATGGTCAGGGACTCCGGCGCCGAGTTCCTGGTGACCATGGACCTCACGGCCATGTATCCCAAGGCGCGCACGTTGCTCAACAACACGCCGCTCAAAAAACTCATCGTCTGTTCCATGGCCGAGGCGCTGCCCTTTGGAACCGCTGTGATGTTCAACCTGTTCAAGCGCGCGACTGTCGCCGATGTCGAAGAAGACGGCCGCCAGATCTGGTGGGACCATCTGATCGACAATGACGGCGAGCCCACGCCGGTGGCCATCGACCCCGTGGAAGACGTCGCCATCCTGCAATACACGGGTGGCACTACGGGCGTGCCCAAAGCCGCCATGCTGACACACGCCAATATCACCGCAAATGCGCGCCAGGTTTCAGCCTGGTACGGCAAGCCGGACGTCGGCAACGAACGCTTTCTCGCCGCGCTGCCTTTTTTCCACGTCTTCGCCATGACCGTGATTTTGCTGGTGGGCATGGAATACGGCGCCGAGATCATCATGATGCCGCGCTTTGATCTCAAAGATTGTCTCAAGAACATCGCCAAGAAAAAGCCGACGCTGTTCCCAGCCGTGCCCACCATCTATACCGCCATCAACAATTCACCCGACGTCGACAAGTACGATCTCACCTCCATCAAGCTCTGCATCTCGGGCGGCGCGCCCTTGCCGGTGGAAGTCAAAAAGGCCTTCGAGGCGCGCACCAAATGCGTCGTCGTCGAAGGCTACGGCCTGTCCGAGACTTCACCCGTGGCCTGCACCAATCCCACCGAGGGCGAGAACAAACCCGGCTCCGTCGGCCTGCCCATGCCCGGAACGATCATCGAAATTCGTTCACTGGAAGACGACCGCCTCTTGGGCGTTGGCGAGAAAGGCGAAATCTGTGTCCGCGGGCCCCAGGTCATGAAGGGCTACTGGAACCGCCCCCAAGACACGGCTGATGTCATGAAACACGGCGCGCTGCACACCGGCGATGTCGGCTATATCGACGAAGACGGCTATGTCTTCATCGTCGATCGCATCAAGGATATGATCAACGCCTCGGGCTATAAGATCTATCCGCGTGTGCTGGAAGAAGCGCTGTACCAGCATCCGGCCGTCGAGGAAACCTCGGTCATCGGCATCCCCGACGCCTATCGCGGCGAAGCCCCAAAGGCTTTCATCAAAGTGCGCGCCGGCATGACGCTGACCGAGCCTGAGATCCGCGCCTTCATGAAGGACAAGGTTTCGAAGATCGAACAGCCTGCTGAATACGAATTCCGCGACGAGCTGCCGAAATCGCTGATCGGCAAGCTGTCGAAGAAAGAACTGAAACAAGAGGCCGAGGCCACCAAAAAAGGCTGAGGCCGCCGTATATCTGAATATCTGATTTGGGCCGTCATAAGGGGACCATCCAATGAGCAACGTTGTTATCGCAGGCTATGTCCGCTCTCCGTTCCACCTGGCCAACAAAGGTGCCTTGCGCAAAGTGCGGCCCGACGATCTGGCTGCGGCCGTGATTAAAGGCCTCGTGGAAAAGACCAAGGTCAAGGTCGCGGACATCGAAGACCTGGCCATGGGCTGCGCCTTCCCCGAAGGCGAGCAAGGCTTCAACATCGCGCGCAACGTGGTGTTCCTGGCCGGGCTTCCGGACACCGTGGCCGGCGACACCATCAACCGCTTCTGCGGATCGTCGATGCAGTCCATCCACCAGGCGGCCGGCGCCATCAAGATGGGTGCGGGCGAAGTATTCATCTGCGCCGGGATCGAAAGCATGAGCCGGGTGCCCATGGGCGGCTACAATCCCATGCCGAACCCGACCTTGGTTGATAGCGGCTCCCGCGCCTACATCGGCATGGGCGAAACCGCCGAAAACCTGGCCGAGAAATATCAAATCTCGCGCAAGACCCAGGAAGAGTTCGCCGTCGAGAGTCACCGCCGCGCCGCGGCTGCGCAAGCCGCCGGCAAGTTCAAGGACGAGATCATTCCTGTGAAAGGCGACGGCGGCATGATCGACAGCGACGGCTGTATTCGCGCCGACTCTACTGTCGAAGCGCTGGCAACCCTGAAGCCCGCCTTCAGCGAGAAGGGCACGGTGACGGCGGCCACCTCCTCGCCGCTGACCGACGGCGCTTCGGCGGTGCTGGTCTGCACCGAGGAATACGCCAAAAAGAACGGCCTGGTGCCGCTCGCGCGCATTCTGTCCATCGCGGTCTCGGGCTGCGCGCCGGAGATCATGGGCATCGGCCCTGTGGGAGCTACACAGAAAGCTCTTGCCCGCGCCGGGCTGAAACTCAGCCAGATCGACATCATCGAACTCAACGAAGCCTTCGCCGCGCAAAGCCTCGCGGTGGTGAAGGACCTGGGTGTCGATCTGTCCAAAACCAATATCGACGGCGGCGCCATCGCGCTCGGCCATCCTTTGGGCGCCACCGGTGCCCGCATCACCGGTAAGGCCGCGGCCCTTCTCGTGCGCGAGAAGAAAAAATACGCCCTCGCCACGCAGTGCATCGGCGGCGGTCAAGGCATCGCCACCATCCTCGAAGCGATGTAAGGGGGCCATCATTATGGCCGAGATCAAAAAAGCCGCGGTGATAGGCGCCGGCGTCATGGGCGCCGGCATCGCCGCCCACATTACTAACGCAGGCATTCCCTGCGTGCTGCTGGACATCGTTCCGAAGGACGGCAAGAACCGCAATGCGATTGCCGAAGGCGCTGTCGCGAAACTTTTAAAGACCGATCCCGCGCCTTTCATGTCCAAGCGCAACGCCCAGATGATCACGCCCGGCAATATCGAGGACAACCTCGACCTGCTCGCCGACTGCGACTGGATCATCGAAGCGGTCATCGAGCGCCTCGACATCAAGCAGGACCTTTACAAGAAGGTTCAAGCCAAGCGCAAAAAGGGCTCGATCGTCTCCAGCAACACCTCGACCATCCCGCTCAAGGAACTTGAGGCCGGCATGCCGCCTGAGATGGTGCCGGACTTCCTGATTACGCACTTCTTCAATCCGCCGCGCTATATGCGCCTTCTGGAAGTCGTCGCCGGACCCAAGACCCGCAAGGACGCCGTCACCACCATCCGCGACTTCGGCGACGTGCGCCTCGGCAAGGGCGTGGTGCTCTGCAAAGACACACCGGGATTCATCGGCAACCGCATCGGCATCTACTGGATGCAGAACGCCGTGGTCCAAGCCATCAACATGGGCCTCTCCGTGGACGAAGCCGATGCCATTGGCTCACGCCCCTTCGGCATTCCCAAGACCGGCGTCTTCGGCCTTTTGGACCTCATCGGCATCGACCTAATGCCGCACCTGGCCAAGTCCATGCTGTCGCTGCTGCCGAAAACCGACCCCTACGTCGCCATTTCCGCTGAGCCGCCTGTCGTTACGACCATGCTGAAAAACGGCTGGATCGGCCGCAAAGGCCCCAGCGGCTTCTATCGCCTGCGCAAGGACGGCGGCGCCAAGATCAAAGAAAGCCTCGATCTCAAGAGCGGTGAATATAAGCCAAGCGTGAAAGCCGACTTCGCCAGCCTCAACGCCTCCAAGAAGGGCGGCCTCAAGGCCCTGGTGGAGCAGCCCGACAAGGGCGGGCAATACGCCTGGAAGGTCGCCAGCGGCGGCCTGGTTTACACCGCCTCCTTGGTGCCCGAAATCGCCGATACGATTGTCGACGTCGACGAGGCCATGAAGGACGGTTACGGCTGGGGCTTAGGGCCCTTCGAAGTCATCGACACTATGGGCGCCAAGTGGTTCGCCGATAAACTCGCCGCCGATAAAATCACCGTGCCGCCGCTTCTGAAACTTGCCGCGGAAAAAGGCGGCTTCTACCGCACCAAAAACGGCAAGCTCCAATACCTCACCACCAAGGGCGAATACACCGACGTGGTGCGTGCGCCTGGCGTGTTGAAACTCTCCGACGTCAAACGTGCCGGCAAACCGATCATCAAGAATCCCTCGGCCAAGGTCTGGGACATCGGCGACGGCGTCTTGTGTTTCGAGTTCACCAGCCGCGCCAACAGCCTCGATCCCCTCACCATGGCGGCCTACAAGGACGTCATGAAGCTGATCAAGGCCGACAAGAAGTGGAAAGGCCTGGTTGTTCACAACGAAGGCCCCAACTTCTCGGTCGGCGCCAACATCGGCCTTGTGCTCTTCGCCGCCAACATCGCGGTGTGGTCCGAGCTGGAAAGCCAGATCGAGGATGGCCAGAAGACCTATCAGAACCTGAAGCTGGCCCCCTTCCCTGTGGTCAGCGCACCGCTCGGCATGGCGCTGGGCGGCGGTTGCGAAATCCTGCTGCATTCCGACGCCATCCAGGCCCACGCCGAGACCTACACCGGCCTCGTCGAGGTCGGCGTCGGCGTGATCCCCGGCTGGGGCGGCTGCAAGGAAATGCTCTTGCGCCTCAAGAACGACCCGAAGATGCCCAAAGGCCCCATGCCCGCCGTTGCGCGCGCCTTTGAACTCATCGGCACCGCACAGGTCGCCAAGTCCGCCTTCGAGGCCAAGGAGATGGGCATTCTGCGCAAGGACGACGCCATTTCCATGAACCGCGACCGACTGCTGGCCGACGCCAAAGCCAAAGTGCTGAAGCTGGCCGAGAATTACAAGCCGCCGGTCGAGCAGACCATCTCGCTGCCCGGCGCCGGCGGCATCGCCGCGCTCAAGGTCGCGCTGGAAGGCTTCAAGTTGGCCGGCAAACTCACGCCCCACGACGAAGTGGTGTCGCTCGCCCTAGCCAAAGTGCTGACCGGCGGAAAAACCGATCTCACCGAGACCGTCAGCGAGAAGGACCTCATGAAGCTCGAACGCCAGTCCTTCCTGGAATTGGCCAAGAACACGGCAACGCTGGCGCGCATGGAAGTCATGCTCGACACCGGCAAGCCGCTACGTAATTAGGAGTTCAGTCATGGCGACCTATACAGCCCCCTTGCGCGACATGAAGTTCGTCTACCGCGAGCTGTTCGATGGTGACGCGCTGACAAACCTGCCCGGTTACGGTGACTTCTCCGCCGACGTGGTCGATGCGGTGCTTGAGGAAGCCGCCAAAATCTCCGCTGAAGTGCTCTGCCCCTTGAACCGCTCTGGCGACGAGGAAGGTTGCACCTTCGAGAACGGCGTCGTGCGCACACCCAAAGGTTTCAAGGAGGCCTACAACCAGTTCATCGCGGGCGGTTGGACTGGCCTCGGCGCCGACCCCGAATACGGCGGCCAGGGGGCGCCGAAAGCGCTCAACATGCTGGTGGAAGAGATGATCTGTTCCGCCAACATGGCCTTCGGCATGTATCCGGGCCTGACCCACGGCGCCTATAACGCGCTGAAGCTGTACGGTACCGACGAGCAGCGTCAGCTCTATCTGCCGAAGTTCACCGATGGCACCTGGTCGGGCACCATGTGTCTGACCGAGCCCCAATGCGGCACCGACTTAGGGCTGGTCCGCACCAAAGCCGAGCCGCAAACCGACGGCAGCTACAACCTCACCGGCACCAAGATCTTCATCTCGGCCGGCGAACATGACCTCACGCAGAACATCGTGCACCTCGTTCTGGCGCGCATGCCCGACGCGCCCGCCGGCATTAAAGGCATCAGCCTGTTCATTTGCCCCAAGTTCCTGCCTAAGGAAGATGGTACGCCCGGTGCGCGCAACGGCGCCTCCTGCGGCGCTATCGAACACAAGATGGGCATCAAGGCCTCGGCCACCTGCGTCATCAACTTCGACGGCGCCAAGGGCTGGCTCGTCGGCGAAAAGAACAAAGGCATGCGCGCCATGTTTGCCATGATGAACACCGCCCGCCTCGGCGTCGGCGTTCAAGGCCTGGGCCTTTCGGAAGTGTCCTATCAGGGCGCTCTGCTCTACGCCCGCGAGCGCCTGCAGGGCCGCAGCCTCAAGGGCGCTGTCAGCCCCGAGAAGCCGGCGGACTCGCTGATCGTTCACCCGGACGTGCGCAAGAATCTGTTGACCATGAAAGCGCTGACCGAAGGCATGCGCGCGCTGGTGATGTGGGTCTCAACCTCCCAGGACAAGGCCGAGAAGGCCGCGACCGAAGCGGAACGCACAGAACACGACGATCTGATTCAATTCCTGACGCCGGTCGTCAAAGCTTTCGGCACCGACATCGGTTTCGACAACGCCAACCTCGGCGTGCAGATTTTCGGCGGCCACGGTTATATCCGCGAGCACGGCATGGAGCAGTTCGTGCGCGACGCCCGCATCACGCAAATCTACGAAGGCACCAACGGCATCCAGGCGCTGGACTTGGTGGGCCGCAAAATGACCGCCCACTATGGCCGCTACATGCGCGCCTTCTTCCATCCGGTGCAGCAGTTCATCGAAGACAACATCACAAATCCCGAAATGGAAGAGATCGTGACCGGGCTCGCGCAAGGGTTCGGTAGCCTGCAAGCCGCCGTGGGCCAGATCGCCCAGAAGGGCATGAGCAATCCCAACGAAGCCGGCGCCGGAGCGAGTGATTTGCTCAAGCTGCTGTCTTACGTCTCAGTGGGCTACATGTGGGCGCGTATGGCCAAGCTGGCCCTGGGCAAACTCTCCGACGATCCCACCGGCTTCTACAAAGGCAAGATCAAGACCGCCAAGTTCTACATGGCGAAATTGATGCCGATCACCGGCGCGCTGCTGGCGTCGATCATGGCCGGCGGCAGCACAATTATGGACATCGAAGACGAGCTGTTCGACGCGGGTGTGGCGGCGTAAAGCCGCACATGAATCTCATCGTCCGCCTTATCTGGATGTGGCTTACGGCCACGTTTGGATCGAAGCGCGACATGGACGGCGAGAACCATATCCACTTCCGCTGCATGCCCTGGGATCTCGATCTCAACATGCACATGACCAACAGCCGCTACCACAGCTTCATGGATCTTTCCCGCGTGGATTTCATGATCCGCGGCGGTGCGTGGAAGCGCCTGCGGGCTGCCGGCCTCGGGCCCGTGCTGGGCTCATCGACCATCCGCTTTCGCCGGCCTATCGCACCCTTCCAGAAGTTCGACGTCACCACCCGCCTGCTGACCTGGGACGAGCGGTGGATTTATCTCGAACAGAGGATTCTGGCGGGTGGCGACGTGGCTTCCATCGCCGTGATGAAGGTGACTTTCGTCGGTAGACAAGGCCCCGTACCGACCGACAAGCTCATCGCCATCATGGGCTATACCGGCCCGAAACGGGAAGCGCCGGAACACGTCGCCCGCAAAATCGCGCTGGACGACGTTTTGAAGGTCTAGTTCTTTAAGCGCCAGCCGGTCTTGAAGATCATGCCGACGGCCACAAGGCACGCCGCGAAGAACGCCACCGTCAGGCCGACGCTCAAGGCCACAGGCACATCGGCCTGGCCGAAGAAACTCCAGCGGAAACAGCTGATGATATAGACCACCGGGTTGAATAGCGTCACCACGCGCCAGGCCGCCGGCAACATCTCGATGGAATAGAACGCGCCGCCCAAAAAGGTCAGCGGCGTCATGATCAGCATGGGCACAACGTTGAGCTGCTCGAAGCTGTTGGCCCAGATGCCGAGAATGAACCCGAACAGAGCGAATGTCACAGCGATCAGCACCAGGAAGCCGACCATGGCGATGGGATGGGCGATATCAATCGACACAAACATCGAGGCAGTCGCGAGGATCACAAGCCCCAGCACCACGGACTTGGTCGCCGCCGCGCCGACATAGGCCACCACGGCTTCCAGCGGCGAGATCGGCGCCGACAACAGTTCATAAATCGTGCCGACGAACTTCGGGAAATATATGCCGAAGGAGCCGTTGAAAATGCTCTCGGTGAACAGCGTCATCATCATCAGGCCGGGCACAATGAAGGCGGCGTAGGGCACGCCGTGAACGTCCTGCATGCGCGAGCCGATGGCCGAGCCGAACACCACGAAGTACAACGAGGTGGTGATCACCGGCGTCACCAGGCTTTGCCAGATGGTGCGCGTGAAGCGCGCCATCTCGAAGCGGTAGATGGCGGAGACGCCGTGAACGTTGAAAAGCGGCGCCCTCATTTTCCGGCTCCCGAATCACGATGCACCAGGTTGACGAAAATGTCCTCAAGCGAGCTTTGTTTGGTGTTCAGGTCTTTGAATCCGATGCCGAGCTCCGACACGCGCTTCAACAGCGATGAAATACCGCGCCCGGTGGCGTTGGGGTCCGACGTGCCGTCGAAGGCGTAATGCAACTCAAGGCCGTCGGCCTTCAGGTCCAATTGCCAGTCGGAGAGCTCGGCGGGAATTGCCGTCAGCGGTTCCTGCAATTGCAGGGTCAGTTCTTTCTTGCCGAGCTTTTTCATGAGCGCGGCTTTTTCCTCGACCACGATCAACTCGCCTTTATTGATGACGCCGATGCGGTCGGCCATTTCCTCGGCTTCGTCGATGTAGTGCGTGGTGAGGATGATGGTGACACCCTTCTCGCGCAAAGACCGCACCATGTCCCACATGTCGCGGCGCAGTTCCACATCAACGCCCGCCGTGGGTTCATCCAGAAACAGAATAGTGGGTTCGTGCGCGAGTGCTTTAGCAATCATCACGCGACGCTTCATGCCGCCCGAAAGCGTGCGGATCATGGCGTTGCGCTTGTCCCAGAGCGTGAGGTCGCGCAAGACCTTCTCGATAAACTCGGGATTGCGCGGGCGCCCGTAGAGGCCGCGACTGAAGCTCACGGTATGCAGTACGGTCTCGAAGGCGTCTGTATGGAGTTCCTGCGGCACCAGGCCGATCTTCATGCGCGCCAAACGATAGTCGCGCACAATGTCGTGGCCGTCGGCCAGCACCGTTCCGCCCGAGGACGTGACGATGCCGCAAACGATGTTGATCAGCGTGGTTTTGCCGGCGCCGTTGGGCCCCAGCAGCGCGAAAATCTCGCCGCGCTTGATCTCCAGGCTGACTGGCTTCAGGGCCTGAACCCCCGACGCATAGGTCTTGGTCAGATTGGAGATCGAAATGATGGAAGACATGGAAAAGGGCTCACTGAAGAAGGGCCTGAAGCTACAATCTTGCCCCATCCCGTCAAGCGGAGAATTTAGGCTTTTGTCGCGTCCGGCATCACAGACCGCGCCAGGGCGGGCAGCAGGATGATCGTCCCCAGCATATTGGCCATGAACATGAAGGCCCGGAGCAGGCCCATATCGGCCTGGAACTGCAGGACCGAGAAAATCCACGTTCCTAAACCTATGGTAAGTGTCAGGCCGGTCATGATCACGGCGTTGCCGGAGACCTGCAGGTTGCGGAAGAAGGCTTCGTGGAGGCTCATGCCTTCGGCCAGCGGTGTCTTCAGGCGGGCAAAGATGTAAAGGCACATTTTAGCTAAGGGCGCAGCGCCGCATAACCCATAGCGCACCTTTAATAGCGATAAACCCGACACCCACTAATACTTTAATCGACATGATGGCAAGAAAAGCGAGAGGTGCTGCTAGGGCTACATAAAGATCCATCAACCCCTCGCCACAATCTTCCACCGCAATCAGCTCTTACGCCCCGCGGCACCGTGCCCGCAGGGCGTTTTCTTATGAGGGTCGCTTGGCGATCAGAAGCTCTTGCTTACGGTAGCACCGAAGGTGCGCGGCTGGTTGGGGTAGCCCGAGAAGCTGCCCGCTTGCGCCACCGAGGGGAACGCGCTCTGCAGATAGTTGTCATTGTTGAGGTTACGGCCCCAGAGCATGAGTTCCCATCCGTTGCGCGCGACGCCCGCGCTGGCGTTGAGCGTGCCCACCTGGCGTGACGCTATCGCCGCCGAGACGTTCTCGATCACCTGGACATTGCTTTCATAGTGATAATCGGCGCGCAGGAAGGCATCATACTCGTCCATTTGCCACGCGTAGGTACCGCCAACAGTGATCGTTGCCGAAGCAATGCCCGGGGGCTTCGTGCCCGACAGATCGACCGGACCGCTCGGCCCCTGCGCACCCACGAACGAGTTGTATTTCGGATCGAGGAACGTACCCGAGACATCGAACTGCCAGTTTCTATCGAGCTTGTACTGGGTCTCGATCTCGATGCCCTTGGTCGTTTGTTTGCCGGCATTTCCGAGCACGAAGCCGGTGCCGACGAAAATGTTCGACTGGAAGCCATTGATGATCTGATCGAACAGCGCGACGTTCACGGCCACATTGGACCAATGCCCCTTCACGCCGACTTCGTACACGGTCGATTTTTCCGGGCCCGCGAGGCGCGTGCCGTACCGGCCGTAGTACGGGTTTACCGCGCCACCGAGGGGCGAGCGGTCTGCCGTGGCCGGGGCCACCGGCTTGCTGTCACGCGATAGATTCCACGACGTTGCCTTAAAGCCCGTCGATACGCCGCCGTAGGCGTTGACTTCGTCATTGAAGTCGTAGGCTAGACGCACGGTTAATGTCGCCTTGGAATCGTTCGACGATCCGACATAGGGGACCACCGGCGACAGGAACTGCAACGGATAGAGCCCAAGCAGCGGGTTACACGCCGCCCCTGTGGTCGCGGAGCAAGGCTTTACGCTCAATGCATCGGCGGCACCCGCCGCAGCCGGCACGAGCGCGAAATTCGCTGGGGTGGGCGCCAAGCCCGTAAGCGACCCGAAGATTTGTGCAAAGCCGACTTGGGTGAGGTTGAGCGACGAGAACGCATCGTTATTGCTCTGATCGAACGTCACATTCTTCTTCGTGCCCGTGTATGCAACACCGCCGGTGAGGGTCAAACGGTCAATGACCTTGTAGTCGGCTTGACCGAAGATCGTATAGGCGTTGTTCTTCTGCCTAGTGAAGATCGAGCCGCCGGTGCCGGGAGCAAAGAACGCGCCCGAGGGTAGGCCAAGTGCAGCTTCCAACTGGCCGAACGCTGTCGCGCTGCCACCGGTAGCCTGAACCAGAGCCGAGGCATAGGGACGGAAGGCAGCCCCATATTGGAGGGTGTTATTGTACTTCACACGCTCGTTGAAATAGTACGCACCAAACAAGCCTGTCAGGTCGCCGCCGTTATCGTAGGCCAGCCGCAGTTCCTGCGTGCGCGTCTCGATTCTCTGATCATTCTGATTGGTCGGCACCAAATTGGCGCTAGTGAAATCCGCGTCGTAGTTGAAGGACGCGCCTTGGTGGCGGAAGGAACTGATCGAGGTCAGTTTGAGCGCACCCATTTTGTAGTCGACATGCACCGAGACGCCGCTGTTGTTGACGATGTTCGTCGGCACGGTGTTGTAGTAAGCCTTACGGTCAAACGGGTTGCCAGTATAAATCTTACCGCCAAGCGCCGTGATGATGGCGCCGGTGGGGCCATTCACTAGATTCACAACGCCACAGCAAGCTTCGTCAATTCTGCTTTTGTCAGCAATCAGCCGCACTTCAAGGTCGTCGTTGACCTCCCAGAGCGCTTGGGCGCGAAAATCCCAGCGGTCGTGGTTGTTGATTTTGACGTTATTGTTGAGGTCGGAGAAATAGCCGTCGCGCTTATTGTAGCCGCCGGCGAAGCTGATCGCGAAATTTTCCGACACCGGTCCGGATATTCTGCCTTTAATGATTTTCTGGTCGTAGTTGCCGTAGGTAGCCTCGAGGTTACCGCCTAGCGTGAACGACGGCTTCTGCGTCACGATGCTGATAACTCCGGCGGACGCGTTCTGGCCAAACAATGTGCTCTGCGGTCCGCGCAGCACTTCGACGCGCTGGATGTCCACAAAGTCGCCGATCTGCGCGGCCGAGCGCGAACGATAGACGCCGTCGATGAACACGCCGACCGAAGGTTCAATGCCTGGATTATTGGCGCCGTTGCCGAAGCCGCGGATGATGAAGTTGGTTTGGGTCGAGGTCTGCAGCGTGGATACCCGCAACGAGGGCACAATGCTGGTCAAGTCGGCGATATCCTTAATCGAAGCTTTCTGGATGGCCTCCGCCGACGTCACCGTCACCGCGATCGGAATGTCGGCGAGCGTCTTTTCCTGCTTCGTGGCGGTGACCACCACTTCCTCGATTTTAATCTCGCCCTGGGCCGCGACGCCGCCTGCCGTGAGCGTGAGCGCCGCAACAAGACCTACGCTGGAATACGATTTCATTCTGAGTCCCCCCCCCTTTTGTGCGCCTGCGAACGTACGCGATACTCACTCACTGCATTCAGATCAGTATTATCCGACATTCCCTGAATGAACCCCTGTTTTGGGCAACATGGTAGCCTGCAAGTCCGTCCCCGGCAACTTCGGGCCGTACTTTCCTGGATTTGCTGCCAATGTCTTCAGAACGAGAGCTTCTCAGCCCGCCGACATCCCTGTTTCCCATGATCAAGGCGCACCTCTCCGGTTGATTTGTCCTTGCTGCCGCCACCGCCCGCTTCAAGCCGGAGTTAGCGGTGCTCGAAGTTGAGCTATCAGCCGCAGCATTTCCGCAAACATGCCCCTGGCACCGCGACCTCAGCCATCCGGAAGGTAAACTAGCGCGAATGCGCGACGATCTGGGCACCGATCTTCAAGAGTTTCTCCCTGAGAGAACTCAGCGACTAGTGTGCGACCGGCTCGGGCAATGCCAGCGTCCGCATGAAATTAGCGAGGTTGTAGGCGAGTGCATGAAGCTGAAGCCGAATGGCATTGGCCGCAAACGAGCAGCAGGACAAGCGCTTCCATTTTACGGCGTTCTTGCCCTCCTTGATCATTGCTCGCAGGTACCACGTGTTCTTGCCGCGACGACCGTCAGCGAGCAATGTACCGGCGACCACGGTCAAGCCGAGTGCTGAGTCGAGTTCACGGTAGGCGAGTAGCCCGGCGTCGGACGTGACGCTAGGCCCTTGAAACTCCAGCTTGAGACGGCGGTCTTAATCGAGCCGGAGATATCGCGGTAGGTAAAATCCACCGTGCCCGCCGGGACGGCGACGAAGCCGTGGCCGAGAACCGCAGCGCCCCATGCAAAGCCATAGTGTTTGACCATGATCCGACCCTCCCGCATTTGCTCGACAGTAACGTTAGAGCGGCTGGGGTATCCGGCTCCTCGCGCTCTACGCGCGGATCGCGATGTACCCTCGTTTTAAGATCACCTCTGCGACGGCGTAAAGGCCCGATAGGTAACAAACGGAGATTCTATATTGCGCCGCAACCATTTGGCGGGAGAAAGTTAGGAGGCCAAATCTTCTCCTGCGATGGCGCGATCCAGGAGCGCGACGCTCTCTTTGACGCCGTAAAGCGCAATAAACGAGCCCATGCGCGGCCCCTGATCCTGGCCCAAAAGCACCTGATACAGTCCCTGGAACCAATCGCGCAAGGACGGGAAGACACCTGGATGGTGCTTGCCGATCTCGAAGGCCAGGGTCTGGAGATTTTCCGGCGTGGCGTCGCCCGCAAAATCCTTCAGCGCATCGCGCAATTCGATGAAAGCCGGCAATTCATCGGCCGTGGCCTTGCGGTACTTCTTCGCCGGCACGACAAAATCCTGATAGTAGGCGACGGCGTAGCGCACCAAGCGATCCAAGAGCGGTGCGCTTTCTGGCGTCGCCCCTTTTACGGCGCGCGAAATATAATGCCAGACCACGGCGGGCTCATTGGCTTCGCAGGCGCTCGCCAGATTCAGCAGCATGCCGAAGCTCAAGGTCGTGCTGTCCTGCGGCGGATTGCCGTGGTGGATATGCCAGACCGGATTGCCCAGCTTGGCCTCGCCGGTTTCGGCCGGGTACTTGCCGAGGAAATCCACATACTCGTCGACGGTCTTGGGAATCACGTCGAAGAACAGGCGCTTCGCGGTCTTGGGCTTCTGATACATATAAAGTGCGAGACTTTCCGGCGGCGCGTACTTCAGCCAGTCCTCCACCGATAGCCCATTGCCCTTGGACTTGGAAATCTTCTGGCCTTCCTGATCAAGAAATAGCTCATACGTCAGGTTGGTGGGCGGCACACCGCCCAGGACGCGGCAGATCCGGCTCGACAGCTTGACGGAATCGATCAGATCCTTGCCGGACATTTCGTAGTCCACGCCCAGCGCGTACCAGCGCATAGCCCAGTCGCACTTCCACTGCAGCTTACAATGTCCGCCGGTGACGGGCGTGATGACGTCCTTGCCGTCTTCATTCTTATAGGTGACGGTGCCGGCCGCCAGATCGCGCGCGATGATCGGCACTTGCAGCACGACGCCGGTTTTTGGGTCCAGCGGCAGGAACGGCGAATAGGTCGCGCGGCGCTCAGGGCCGAGCGTCGGCAGAACGACGTCGATGACTTCGTCGTACTTTTCCAAAACCCGCAGCAGCGCCTTATCAAAAATGTTGCCCTGATAGGCTGCCGTGGCGCTTTTGAATTCGTATTCGAAGCCGAAGGAATCCAGGAAGGCGCGCAGGCGCGCGTTGTTGTGATGGCCGAAGCTCTCGTGCGTGCCGAAGGGATCGGGGATGCTCGTGAGCGGCTTGCCCAGATGCTGCGCCATCATCTCCTTATTCGGCACGTTGTCCGGCACTTTGCGCAGGCCGTCCATGTCGTCGGAGAAGGTGAACAGGCGGGTCTTTACGCCCGGGTTCAGCGCTTCAAAGGCGCGGCGCACCATGGTTGTGCGCACCACTTCGCCAAAGGTGCCGATATGAGGCAACCCTGATGGACCGTAACCGGTCTGAAATAATACGTAGCCCTTGGCCGGCGCCTCACCCTTCAGGCGTTCGTCCCACAGACTGCGGGCCTCGACAAAAGGCCAGGCGTTGCTGTGGCGGGCGAGAGCGGAAATATCCGTCATGAGAATGCCGAAGATGCGAAAAGCCAAAGGGTTAGCCCGGGTTCCGGCCCAGGCGCGGGCGAGGCGGCAAGCTAGGTGGCCGGCTGCCGGGGGTCAAGGGCCCCGCGCCGGAAGGGCCGCGCACATGGCATCTGCCGCCGCAGCGCTGTCTCTGAACTTTCGCAGTTTGCCGTTGCATTCTAAGGGTAGATTCGTCCTTGTTATGCCGTTTTCCGTGCCCACATGAACACGCTCATTCCCATTCGCGCGAACACCCTCGCCCCGGCAAACCTTTTGTCATCACCGCCGACACTCGCAGCCCGGTTTCTGGAGCCGGCCGGTATGCGCTGGGGACGCTTCCCTGCGTCGGGCGGCGCGTCTCTGCGCTGGGCCCACCTCGCGGGCGCGCCCGGAACCGGCCCCGCAGTCAACTGCGTGCTGGTGGGCGGCTTTTCCGAGTTCATTGAGAAATACTTCGAGACCATGCGCGATCTGGCGCAGCGCGGCGTTTCAGTGTGGTGTCTGGATTGGCGCGGTCAGGGCGGATCGGAGCGCGATACGGCTCTGCCGTCGCGCCCCCTGGCCCGCGCGTTCGACACCGACGCAAAAGACCTTGCCGCTTTCACTGAAGAGATGTTGCCCCGCGACGGCCGCAGACTTTTGACTGCCCACTCCATGGGCGGCGCCATCGCGCTTGTGGCCTTGCATAAGAATCCCGGCCTGGTCGATGCCGCCGTCCTTTCGGCGCCCATGCTCAAGATCGAAGCCGGCATACCACGCACCGCCGCGCGGGTTTTTGCCTGGCTGGCGACGACGCTGGGATTCGCCAAGGCATTTATTCCCGGCACTGGTCCCTGGCGCTTCAACGAACGCCTGACGCCGGAAACCAGCCCCACCTCCCACGATCCCGAACGCTGTCTGATCCAGCGTACCTGGTTCGAGGCCCAACCGCGTTTGCGGGTCGATGGACCTACCTTTGGCTGGCTGAACGCGGCCTTTAAGGTCACCGACCGGTTTGGGTCGAAGGGTTATCTTGAGCACATCACGACGCCCATCCTTATGGGCAGCGCCGGGCGCGAGCGTTTTGTCAGCCCGCGCAAACACCGGCGCGCCGCCAAGCGCCTGCCCCATTGCCGGCTGATAGAGTTTCCCACCGCCAAACACGAATTGTTTCTGGAAGCCGACAATTACCGCAGCGTATGGTTCGCCGAGATCGACGCCTTCCTCGCCGCGCATTTCAATATCGAGGCTTCATGAGCTTAAACCTGGAGCCGGAATTGGACGGCTTCGCCTGGTGGCAGCGCGGCGTCGTCTACCAGATCTATCCGCGCTCGTTCCAAGACAGCAACGGCGACGGCGTCGGCGACCTGGCCGGCATCACCCGGCGCCTCGACTACTTGCGCTGGCTGGGCGTTGACGCCATCTGGCTGTCGCCGGTTTATACCTCGCCCATGGCCGACTTCGGCTACGACGTCAGCGACTACACCGGCATCGATCCTTTGTTCGGCACGCTTGGAGACTTCGACCACCTGTTGGCCGAGACCCATCGGCGCGGCATGAAGCTGATCATGGACTTCGTGCCCAATCACACCTCCGACCAGCATCCCTGGTTTCTCGAGGCGCGGGCGTCAAAAGACAGTCCGAAACGCGATTGGTACATCTGGCGCGATCCAATGCCCTCGGGTGCGCCGCCTAATAACTGGCTCTCCGAGTTCGGCGGCGCGGCCTGGACGCTGGATGACATCACCGGACAATATTACTACCACGCCTATCTGCCGCAGCAGCCGGACCTTAACTGGCGCAACCCCGCTGTGCGCGACGCCGTGCACACGGCACTGCGCTTTTGGCTGGATCGCGGCGTCGATGGTTTCAGGCTCGACACCATCCACCACCTGTTCGAGGACGAAGCCTTCCGCGACAATCCGCCCAATCCGGATTTCCGCGTCGGCCTCGCGCCGACCTTGGCCTTCACGCGTACCCATCAGGTGGATCTGCCGGAAGTGCAGGACGTCATCGCCGGCTTTCGGCGCATCACCGATGCCTACGGCGCCCGCGTTCTGGTGGGCGAGGCCTATCTGCCCCTCGAAAAAGTCATGGCCTATTACGGCACGCCCGAGCGTCCGGGCGTTCATCTGCCTTTCAACTTCCACCTGATCGGCGCCGCCTGGAAGGCTTCCTTCATCGCCGACCTCATCGCCCACTATGACGGCCTCTTGCCGCCGGGCCGCTGGCCCAACTGGGTTTTAGGTAATCACGACCGCGCACGCGTCGCCAGCCGCGTCGAGCCGGCCAATGCGCCGCTGGCCGCTATGCTGCTGCTGACGCTCCGCGGCACGCCGACACTCTATTACGGCGACGAATTGGGACTGACCAATGTCGATATCCCGCCCGAGCGTGTGCGGGACCCGTGGGAGCTGCGCGTGCCCGGCTTCGGTTTCGGCCGCGATCCGGTGCGCACGCCCATGCCTTGGGACAACACGCGCCACGGCGGATTTACCAATAGCGAACCCTGGCTGCCGCTCAATTCCGACATCGGCGCGAAAAATGTCGAGACCCAGCGTGGTGACCCGAAATCATTGCTGCGCCTTGTCCGCGATCTGATCGCGCTCCGGCGCCGCACACCGGCTTTGAGTGTGGGCAGCTACGGCATTATCGAAAGCCGCGGCGACGTTCTGGTTTATGAACGCCTGTGGGGCGGCCAGCGGCTGACGGTTTTCCTCAATTTTGCCGCCACGACGGTCTACACGCCGCTCGCCCAGGGCGCGGTGCTGCTCTCAACGGCCGGCGCGCGCGCCGGGGAGTCCGTCAACAACCTTCTCTGCCTCAGGCCTCACGAGGGCCTTGTCGTCGAGACACCCCAGCACGCCGAGAGCGACGAGACTCCTTAAGCTTGCCTCGCCATCTTGCTTAGCGAGCGATCTGCCGTTACAGGTCGCAGCTATGAATGGTGTCCCTGCTCCCACCACGCGCCGCCTGCTCCTGCCCGATGTGCCGGTGGTGGCGGCCGATTGGACCATGGCAGCGGTCCTGGACACCGGCGGCGAGATTTCCTTAAAGCCCGTCGGCAGCGTTGGTCCGCGCATGGCGGCGGCGCGCCCCATGCTGTGCCACCTTCCGGCCACGGCAGCGCGCCTCAAGGTCGAACGCTTTCCCGCCTACGACGTGCTGGAGTTATTCGCCTTCGTGCGGCCGGCGGCGTTCTGTCTGCCGACCGTGGCAGGGCTCGCGAGCGCGTTGGGTCTTGAAGCCCCAGCCACGCTCGAAGACCGGCCCGCGACGCTGGTAAGGGCCGCCAAGGCTTTGCTCGGCGAAATGGCGGCGCTTCACGACCTGGAAGCCAAACCCTTGGCCGAGATCGCCGGCGCCATGATGCGCGGCGGCTGGTCGTGGGGGATTGCCGTGCTTGCGGCGCTTGGCGGCGATCCCAACACCGCCAAAGGTTTCGGCCCCGCCGCCGGTTTGCGCGTCTGGATGCGCCTGCCCGAGTGGCAAGAGCGTCCGCCGCCGGCGCCGCCCGGCAGCTATCCCATCACGCCCGAAGAAAGCGAAGCACGCCTTGCCGAATTGCTCGGCCCCGGCGCCGAAACCCGCGACGTGCAGCGATCTTACGCCCGCACGGTCACCGCCGCCTTCCAGCCGAGGCCCGCACCGGAGCAGCCGCTGCTGGTTCTGGCCGAGGCCGGCACCGGCACCGGCAAGACGCTGGGCTACGTCGCACCGGCTAGCCTGTGGGCCCAGCGCAACGAAGGCGCTGTGTGGCTGGCCACCTTCACCCGTAACCTCCAGCGCCAGTTGGACCAGGAACTGGACCGGCTTTATCCCGATCCCGACGAGAAGAAACGCAAGGTCGTGATCCGCAAAGGCCGCGAGAATTACCTCTGCCTGCTGAACTACGAGGACGCCGTCAATCGCCTTCAGACCCAACCCGGCGATGCGGTGGCGCTGGGCTTGCTCGCGCGCTGGGCCGGGGCGACGCGCGGTGGCGATATGATCGGCGGCGATCTGCCCGGCTGGCTGCCGGAAATCCTGGGCCGCGAGAAAACGCTGGGATTGGCCGACCGGCGCGGTGAGTGCATCTATGCCGCCTGCCCGCACTATCAGAAGTGTTTCATCGAGCGCACGGTCAGGCGTGCCCGTCACGCCGAGATCGTCGTTGCCAACCACGCGCTGGTGATGGTGCAAGCTGCGCTGGGCGGCATGGACGACAACGTGCGCCCCACGCGCTACGTCTTTGACGAAGGCCATCATATTTTTGAGGCCGCCGATTCCGCTTTCTCGGCGCATTTAAGCGGTCTTGAAGCCGCCGACTTGCGGCGTTGGCTCTTGGGCGCCGAAGGCACCGGCATCAAAAGCCGCGCGCGCGGCCTGAAAAAGCGCGCCGAAGATCTCATCGCCACCGGCACCGCCGAGGGTTCCTCCGGCGATGGCGGCCTTGCCATCGCGCTCGACGAAACGCTGGCCGGCGCGCGTCACCTGCCGGGACAGGGCTGGCGCAACCGCATCAAGGACGGCGTACCTCACGGGCCGACGGAAGCGTTCCTTGCGCTGGTGCGTCAACAGGTCGTTGCACGGGCCGACACCGGCTCGCCCTATTCGCTCGAAGCCGAAACCGCGCCGCTCATCGATGGCTTGGCCGATGCCGCCAAAACCCTCGACACCTCCCTCGCGCGCCTTGAGCAGCCCCTGAAGCGATTGATCGCGGGGCTGGGCCGCAAGCTCGCCACCGAAGCCGCCGAGCTGGATACCGCCAGCCGCATCCGCATCGAGGCACTCATGCGCACCCTGGAACGGCGCGGGACCATTCCCATTTCCGCCTGGCGCGCTATGCTCGGATCGCTGGGCAACACCACGCCGCAAGAATTCGTAGATTGGTTCTCCATCGAGCGCGCTGATGGCCACGATGTCGATGTCGGCCTGTTCCGCCATTGGGTCGACCCCACGCTGCCTTTTGCCCGTGCGCTCGCCGATCACACCCACGGCATGGTCGTGACGTCGGCTACGCTCTTGAATGGCGAGGAAGATCAATCCGCCGACTGGGCCAACGCCGAAGCACGGGTCGGCGCTTTGCATCTCGCTCCGCCCGTCGCGCGCACGTCGCTGATCTCGCCTTTCAATTACACTGACCGCACCAAAGTCATTGTCGTCACCGATGTGCGCAAGGACGACATGACCCAGGTGGCGTCCGCCTATCGGGAGTTGTTCCTGGCCGCCCGCGGCGGCGCGCTGGGTCTGTTCACCGCCATCGCGCGCCTGCGCGAGGTTCACCGCCAGATCGCGCCGGCCTTGGATGATGCCGGTCTGCCGCTGTACGCCCAGCATGTGGATGCCATGGATATCTCGACCCTGGTCGACATCTTCCGCGCCGAAGAAGACGCCTGCCTCCTGGGCACCGATGCCGTGCGCGAGGGTGTCGATGTTCCGGGCCGCTCGCTCCGCCTTGTGGTCTTCGACCGTGTGCCCTGGCCCCGCCCCGACATCCTGCACAAGGCGCGGCGCACGGCTTTCGGCAAAAAGGGCTACGACGACGCCGTGACGCGTCTGCGTCTCAAGCAGGCCTTCGGCCGCCTGATCCGCCGCGCCACCGACCGCGGCGTCTTTGTTCTGCTGGACCCCATGATGCCATCGCGGCTCAAGGGCGCCTTCCCGCCCGACGTGCCGTACTTGCGCGTCGGGCTAAAGGAAGCCGTGGAGGAAGTGCGAAACTTCCTCCACGTGGACCACGCCGACTAAGACGGGGCAGATTAGCGCTTCTGGAAAGGCTCGCCGGTCTCAAGCCAGGTCTTGAGGTTGGACAGGATCGACGGCCAGCCGCCGCTGACGGCTACAATCACCTGCGAGTTTTCGGCCTCGCTTTCGTGCGTGACGGTGAGTTTGATCGCACCCTTGTCTTCCGCGAGTTCATAGGTGCAGCGGCTGAAGCCTTCGGCTTTCAGCTCAGGCTTAAACTCGTTCTGCCATTTGATCACCAGTTTGCGCGGGGGATCGGACTCCAGAATTTCGCCGGAGTCGAACAGCTTGCCGGAGTCGGCGCCAATCATTTTCCAGCTGGCACCCTTCTCGAAGGTCGACTCCTGAAAGACGCCCCAATAAACCTTCTGGAACTCGGGCTTGGTCAGGGCGTCCCATAATTTCTGCTGTGTGGTGCGGATATATGTCACGTAGACAAATTTGCTTTTCATATCTTTGCTCATGTGTCGTCCTCCAAAACTTTTTTCAATTGCGCCAGCACCCGCAAGCGGTGGCGTTCGTATTTCGCGATCCAGCGGTCGGCGATCTCGTTGATCGGCACCGGATTGATGTAGTGCAGTTTCTCGCGGCCTTCGCGCTTTGTGGCGATGAGATTGGCGGCCTCGAGAATGCCGAGGTGCTTGCTCACTGCTTGGCGCGTCATATCGAGATGCGCGGAGAGCTCGGCCAAGGTTTGCCCGTTGCGCTCATGAAGGCTGTCCAGCAAGCGCCGCCTGCTCTCGTCGGCTAGGGCCTTAAAAACAGCATCCATACTCATGCCGGACTATATGCAACCATTTGGTTGCCTGTCAAGCCGCCAGAATCGGGTATGGAATTCGGCACTTTACTTAGGGATTAATCCGGCCCGGCACTGACCAGCTGCACGATGATCGGGCTTTCGCCTACAGCTGCGCCTGTGCGCCGCACGATTTCCGCCCGGCCGTCGTGGGTGATGCAGGTGCCCTTGACCCCGGCCGGCAGCTTGAGGTCGCCCAGGTCCTTGCGCGGGATGCGGATCGGTGTCACCGGCCGCGCCATGCCCCAACTGGCTTCGCGCTCTTTGTCGATGAACACCAGCGTCCAGAACCCGGCCAAGGGCAGCCAATGCAATTCCTCGAAGTTCTGGTAATCGAAGCCCAGAACTTTGGCCACGTCGTCGCGCGAAAGGCCTGAGTCCAGCGCGCAGACTTTGATGTAGGGCCAGTCGGCCAGCGGCGCGAGATCGATGGCGTCCTCGCCCTGCATGAACGCATAACGCAGGTTTTTCTGGAACTTCTGCTCCTTGTCGGACGCCGGACCACCGGTGCGCGTGTACAGCGTATAGAGCGTCACCGGCGCCAGGGAGAACAGCGCCAAAAGGCCCAGCACCTTCAGGAACGACTTCGAGGGTTTGATTGCCATGGCCACTCTTGTACCGCGCATGGACATAAAGAAAAAGGGCCGCACCCGAAGGTGCGACCCCAAATCTGACTTAGAGCTGACGGGCTCGAAGGACTTAGAAGTCCATTCCGCCGCCGCCGCCCATGCCGGGGCTCAAGCCGCCGCCGCCGCCACCGCCCTCTTCCTTCTTGGGAAGGTCAGCGATCATGGCTTCAGTGGTGATCAACAGGCCGGCCACGGAAGCCGCATCCTGCAGGGCGACACGCACGACCTTGGTCGGGTCGATAATGCCGGCTTTCACCATGTCGACGTACTTGCCGCTCTGGGCATCGAAGCCGAAGTTGAACGACGCGTTCTCGGCCACTTTGCCGGCGATCACGGCGCCGTCTTCACCGGCGTTCTCGGCGATCTGGCGCAACGGCACCTGAAGCGCGCGACGCACGATCTCGATACCGACCTTCTGATCGTCGTTGGTGGACGAGGTCTTGGTGAGCAGCTTGGAAGCGCGCAGGAGGGCGACGCCGCCGCCCGGCACGATGCCTTCTTCCACCGCAGCGCGGGTGGCATGGAGGGCGTCGTCAACGCGGTCCTTCTTTTCCTTCACTTCGACTTCGGTCGCACCGCCGACCTTGATCACCGCAACGCCGCCGGCGATCTTCGCCAGACGTTCTTGCAGCTTTTCCTTGTCGTAGTCGGAGCTGGTTTCTTCGACCTGGGCGCGGATCTGTTCGCAACGCGCATTGATGTCGGCCTTCTTGCCGGCGCCGTCGATGATGGTGGTGTTGTCTTTGTCGATGGTCACGACTTTGGCCGAACCCAGCATCTGCAACGTCACGCTTTCCAGCTTGATGCCGATGTCTTCGGAGATCACGTCACCGTGCGTCAGCACGGCGATGTCTTCCAGCATGGCCTTGCGGCGATCGCCGAAGCCAGGCGCCTTCACGGCCGCGACCTTGAGGCCGCCGCGCAACTTGTTGACAACGAGGGTGGCGAGCGCCTGGCCTTCGATGTCTTCGGCAATGATCAGCAGCGGACGGTTGCTTTGCACGACCGCTTCCAGGATCGGCAGCAAGGGCTGCAGGTCCGAGAGCTTCTTTTCGTGGATCAGGATGTAGGGGTTCTGGAGCTCAACCGTCATCTTCTCGGCGTTGGTGATGAAATACGGCGAGAGATAACCGCGGTCGAACTGCATGCCTTCGACGACGTCGAGTTCGGTCTCCAAGCCCTTGGCTTCTTCAACCGTGATGACGCCTTCTTTGCCGACCTTGTCCATGGCCTTGGCAATGATGTCGCCGATTTCGCGGTTGCCGTTGGCGGCAATGGTGCCGACCTGGGCGATTTCTTCGTTCGTCTTGACCTTCTTGCTCATCTTGGCGAGCTCGGCGGTGACCGTTTCCACGGCCGCGTCGATGCCGCGCTTCAGGTCCATCGGGTTCATGCCGGCCGCGACCGACTTGCAGCCTTCGCGGACGATGGCTTGCGCGAGAACGGTGGCGGTGGTGGTGCCGTCGCCGGCCAGGTCGTTGGTCTTGGAAGCAACTTCCTTGACCATCTGCGCGCCCATGTTCTCGAACTTGTCTTTCAGTTCGATTTCCTTGGCGACGGTGACG